>JABWBN010000146.1 GCA_013360485.1 Burkholderiaceae bacterium
CCACGCCTCACGCGTGGGCCACTCGGCACCCGCGCGGCCCGCCAACGGCCGCCTGAACGGCCCGCAGGGCCACGCCCTGCCCCATCAGCCACACCGCGCCACACCCGGTGCGCTGTGTCGCTGCCCCGTTCAGATGCAGCCGCACCGAAGGCGCGCCCAGGGGCGCTGCCACCCGCGGCTGCGCACCGTTGCCCAAGCCCGTCCATGCACACCTCCATCCCTTCCGCGCGCATACGCGCCATCGCCCTGGCCGTCCGCGCCGCCATCTGCCTGCCGTGCACCACTGTCGCCTACGCACAAGGCGTGGCCACCGACCAGCAACTCGCTCCCACCGTTGTCGTCACCGGGCAGATCGTGCGCTCAGGCCTGGCCAATGACGTGCCCAGCACCAGCGTCAGCAAGACCGCCGACGACCTGCGCGAACAGAACCTCGTCAACCCCGAAGATGCGCTGAAGTACGTGCCCAACACAACCATCCGCAAGCGCTACATCGGTGACCGCAACGCGCTCATCGGCGGGCGCAGCTTCGGCACCCTGCAGCCCTCGCGCGCGCTGGTCTATGTCGATGGCCTGTTGATCTCCAATTTCCTCGGCCGCTTCGATGCGCCGCGCTGGAACATGGTCACACCCGAGACCATCGCGCGTGTGGACGTGCTGTACGGCCCGTTCTCGGCCATCTACCCCGGCAACTCCATCGGCACCACGGTGGCCATCACCGAACGCGAGCCCCGCCGCTTCGAGGCCTCGGGGCGGCTCACCGGCTATCGCCAACAGTTCAAGCAGTACGGACAGGACGACCACTACGACGGCCATCAGGCTTCGGTGCACCTGGGTGCGCGGCTGGACTCCGGCCTGTGGTTCAGCGGCGCATTCAACCGGCAGGACTCGACCTCGCAGCCGATGCAGTACTACGCCGTGTCAGCCAACGCGAAGACGGACCAGTTTCCCGCCGTCAGCGGCACCGCCACCCGCGTGCAAGGCATCGTCTACGACACCGATCCCAAAGGCGCACGACGTGCCATCTTCGGTGCCAACAACGGCGCCATCGACCACACCCTGCAGCACACCGCCAAGTTCAAGGCAGGCTATGCCTTCACGCCTGAGGTGGTGGCCAGCGCCATGCTGGGCTTGTGGACCAACGACACGACCAACACCAACCGCACGCACCTGCGCGACGAACAGGGGCAACCCGTCTGGAGCGGCAAGGTCACCGACGGGGTCAACACCTTCAACATCCCGGCCACGGCGTTCGCGCCCAGTGAACGCAACGAGCAACACCGCCACGCCGGAGCATCCTTGAAGACGCGCCGCAAGTCGGGTTGGAACGGCTCGGTCGTCTATTCGAACTACCGCATCATCGAGGACATTGCACGTCAGGCAAAGCAGCCCGACCCGGTCGCAGCCAACGGGGGCGTGGGCACCTGGACCCTGCGCGACGGCACCGGTTGGGACACCTTCGAATTGCAGGCCGCCTACACACCACAGGCCGGCGACTGGGGCGACGGCCGCCACTCGCTCACGTTCGGCCTGCACCGCAACGCCTATCGCCTGGACAGCCCGACCTACAACGCCAGCGACTGGCGCCAGACACCCACCACGCTGGCTCAGCGCTATCAGGGCCGCACCGAGGTGATGGCCGCCTACGCGCAGGACGCCTGGAAGCTGCGGCGCGACATGACGCTCACTTTGGGCGCCCGCCTGGAGCGCTTCCGTGCCGAAGACGGGCGCCAGCTCGTGCGCACGAACCAGTGCACATCTGGATCTGTCACCGCAGGCCAGGTCGGTTGCGAGACCGTGGACGGCGGCCAGTACCTGCGCACGCTGGACTATGACGCGCGCGAGCTGCGCGGCTCCTCGCCCAAGGCGTCCTTGGCCTGGCGCGCAGCCCCCGATCTGTTGCTCAAGGCCAGCGCCGGGCGTGGCGTTCGCTTCCCCAACGTCGAGGAGCTCTACAACGGCACGTTCACCGCGACCTCGCAATCGCTCAGCGACCCGGACCTACGCGCCGAGCGCTCCAACGCGGTCGAACTCAGTGCCGAGCACGACTTCGAGCTGCACCGCGTGCGCGTGTCCCTCTTCCACGACGACGTGCGCGACGCCATCCTGCGCCAGTCCGACACCACGGTGGTGCCCACGGTCACCCGCGTCTCCAACGTCGACCGCGTCCGCACACGCGGCATCGAGGTGGTGTTCCAGTCACAGGATCTGTTCATGCGCAGCCTGTCCCTCGACGCCAACGCTGCGTTCGCCCACTCCAAGGTGGTGCAGAACGCCCGTGACGTCGCCAGCGTGGGCAAGTGGTGGTTGCGCGTGCCCAAGGTGCGGGCCAACGCCATGGCCACCTGGCGGCCCACGGCGCATTGGATGGGCAGCCTCGGCATCCGCCATTCGGGCCGCGCCTACAACGACACCTACAACCTCGACGTGAATCCGAACGTCTATGGCGGCGTGTCGGCATACACCTTCACCGACCTGCGCCTGGCCTACAAGCCCGCCGGTGCATTGGAGTACGCCATCGGCATCGACAACCTGCTGGACAAGCGCGGCTTCCAGTCACACCCCTATCCGGGGCGCACGCTGTTCGCCGAGGTGCGGTTCAGCCTTTGAACAGAGGCCACCAGGAGATCCGACGATGAACACCACCTCCGCCCAGGCAAGCGCTGCGATGCGACGCGTCGCCCTCTGGGCCGGCCTGCTGCTGTGCGCACCGCTGGCCGCGCAGACCGCATCAACCGCCGATCACGGTGCCCATGCACAGGCGGGTACGGGCGCGCCGCCCGGCACCGCCGCATCGCGTCGCGCATCCAAGCCAGCCGCGCGCAAGCGTTCCATGCTGGGCACCGGCGCGGCGTTCGCACCGGACGGTGCGCTGTGGATCAGCACCCTCGACGGCCAGGGCCGACTGAACGTGCAGCGCAGCATGGACCGCGGCCGCACCTGGGAGCCTCCCCGGGTGCTCGATACCGGCGGCGACACCGTGGCCGCCGACGGCGAGAGCTGGCCCAAGATCGCGTTCTCCGGGCCGCGCACGGTCGTGATCAGCTACACCCATCCGCTGGCCAAGCCGTACACCGGCGAGATCCGCCTGCTGCGCAGCGACGACGGCGGTGCCAGCTTCGCACCACCCGTCACCGTGCACCACGACCGACAGGTGATCACACACCGCTTCGATGCCATCGCCTTCGACGCCAAGGGCGTGCTGCACGCCCTTTGGATCGACAAGCGCGACCTCGAGGCCGCCAAGGCCAGCGGCCAGAAGTACCGTGGCGCCGCCATCTACCGGGCCGAGTCGCACGACGGCGGGCGCAGCTTCGGGCCTGACACGCGCGTGGCCGATCACAGCTGCGAATGCTGCCGCATCGCCCTGGCGCCCGCGACAGGTGGTGGCGTGGCGGCCATGTGGCGCCACGTGTTCGAGCCCAACCTGCGCGACCACGCGTTCGCCGTGCTCGGCGGCGCAGCGCCAGCCAGCCCGGGCGATCCCGCCCTCGTGCGCGCCAGCCTGGACCATTGGGCGGTCGACGGCTGCCCGCATCATGGTCCGGGCCTGACGGCCGCGTCTGAAGGTGGTTATCACGCAGTGTGGTTCGGCCAACGCCAAGGCCGTGCCGCGGTGCGATACGGCAGGCTCAGCGCGCGCGGTGAAGCACTGGGCCCTGCGCGCGAATTGCCCGACGAGGCCGCCGAGCATGCCGACATCCAGAGCGCAGGCCGCCACGTGGCCATCGTCTGGCGCAGCTTCGACGGCCAGGCCACACGGTGGCGCGCCTGGATCTCGGCCGACGACGGCCAGACCTTCATGCTGCGCGAACTGGGCCGCAGCACGTTGGACAACGACCATCCGCGCCTGCTTCGGCAAGGCCAGGCACTGGTGGCCCTGTGGCGCGATGCCGAAGGAGTGCGCGTTGAAACCCTCGTTCCGTGATGCGCGCGCGGCCTGGCCGCGCACCAAGTCGCCGTTCGCCAGCGCCTGCGGCGCACTCGCGCTGTGGCTGGCCACCGTGCCGCCTGTCATCGCAGCGCCGGCGGCCTCGCCGCACGCGCTGCACGAGGTGACCGCGCCGGTCCGCGCCCCGGCGTCGTCGGTCACCGCTCCAGCACGACAGGTCGAGCCATTCAGTCTGTCGACCTGGTCGCAGCTGTCCCGCGCCGCCACGCGCCCGACCGTGGTCGTGTTCTCCACCACCGACTGCAGCCACTGCCCAGCCGTGATGCAGGCGCTGCACGCTCACGTCGTGCGTCAGCAAATGCGGGCCCCGCTGGTGGCCGTGGTGATGGACGTGGCACCGGGCGAAGACGATGCCGGCCTGCTGGCCAACCCGCACTACGCGAGCGCACAGCGCCTGCTGGCCTTCGATGGCCAGCCGGCCGCCCTGCGCCATGCGGTGAACCCGTCCTGGCGCGGGGTGACGCCCTACGTCGCACTGCTGCGCCCCGGCGCCGCGCCCACCTTTGCGCTGGGCATGCCCAGCGAGGCGCAGCTCCGGGCGTGGGCTGCGGCCGCGGAGGTGGCGCGTTGAACCCTATGCGCAGCATGCCTCGAGCACATGGGCAGCGAGGCGCCTGGTGGGTGCTCCAAGGCCTTACGGCAGCCTGCCTGCTGGCGCTGTTCCTCCTCCCCTCGCATCGCTATGACTGGATGCGCGAGCTCGATCCGGCCTTCAGTGGACGTTTGCCAGACGATGCCAGTGGTGATCGTTGGGTCGTGATCGCCCTGCTGCTGGGCGGATGCATGGTGGCCCAGGGCCTCAGCGCCTGGCTGGCGCCAGTCTCGCGGCTGCGGTGGCTGGCGCTGGGTCTCGGGATGCTGTGCGCGGTGGTGACGATCTGGCGATTCGGCGTCGGATAGTGCTGGCGGGCACCTGCTGAGCGCCCACTGGGCGCGCTGCGCTCAGCCGGTGGCCACCGGCGAGCCCGGCTGGGCGCACCACTCGCTCCACGAGCCCGGATAAAGCACGCCGCCTTCGAGGCCCAGCGCCTGCAGCGCCAGCAGGTTGTGGCAGGCGGTGACGCCGGAGCCGCACTGGGCCACGACCTTGTGGGCGTCGCCCCCCTTGATGAGCTTGCCGAACTCTTCCTGCAGCACGGCGGCCTGCTTGAAGCAGCCGTCGGCGCCAAGGTTGTCCTGGAAGAAGCGGTTGATGGCGCCAGGGATATGGCCGCCGACCGGGTCCAGCGTCTCGTTCTCGCCCCGGAAACGGTCGGGGGCGCGGGCATCGATGACCAGGACTTCCGGGTCGTCGAGGTGGCTCAGGACGTAATCGGCGTTCACCTTCATGTCGCGCTGCAGGCTGGCTTCGAAGTGGCAGGCGAGGGGTTCGGGCAGGGCGGTGTCGACGGGCTTTCCGCCAGCCGCCCAGGCCTGCAGGCCGCCGTCGAGCACGGCGACCCGGCTGTGGCCGAGCCAGCGCAGCAGCCACCACAGGCGGGCCGCGAACATGCCGCCCGTGTCGTCGTAGGCGACGACCTGGGTGTCGGGCCCCACGCCGAGGCTGCCCAGCTTGGCGGCCAGGAGCTGCGGGTCGGGCAGGGGGTGGCGGCCGTTGAGGCCGGAAACCGGGCCTGACAGGTCTTCTTCGAGGTCGAGGAACATTGCGCCGGGAAGGTGGCCCTCGGCGTAGGCGCGTTTGCCGAAGCCGGGGTCGGCGAGGCGGAAGCGACAGTCGAAGATCCGCCACGACGGGGTGGCGGATTCGGCGAGTTCCTGGGCGCTGATGAGGCAGGTGAAGGGCCGCTGCACGGCGGGGGCTCCTCAGGCAACCGGTGATTCGGAGCCGGCGAGCCAGGCCTCGGCATCGTCGGCGTCGTCGAAGACGCGCACGTCGGCGTTCAGGAAGATCTGCGACAGCCAGGCGCTCCAGCTGACCCACTGGTCTTCGGTGAGCACCGCGATGCGGGCGAAGTCGTTGGGGTGCGCCCGGGCGAAGCGGATCTCCTCGAGGGCCATGTCGACGGTGAAGCCGTTCATCTCGCGCAGATCGACAAACAGATCGACGGCGCTCTCGAGTTTCATGACGACTTCCTCGAACTCCTTGAAGTCGGCCAGGGTGAACTCGCCGAGCACGATGACGTTGATGCGGCTTTCCTGGGTATCGGTGGTGATCATCGTCGCTTCCCTTCTGTGCTGACTGGATGCCGCCAGTGTAGCAGCCCCGCCGGCCGTGGCGTCAGTCGGCGTCCATGGCTGGTGCGGGTTTCCGCGATGCGACGGAGACCATCACGCCACTGGCGATGATGATCGCGATGGCGATCAGCGAGCTCGGCGGCAGGGCCTCGCCCCACAGGGCGACACCGAAGAGGCTCGAGAAGATCACGGTGCTGTAGGACAGGTTGGCGGCGACGACGGTCTTGCCGTAGCGATAGGCGCGGGTCATGGCGAGCTGCGCGCAGCCACCGAAGACGCCCACGCCGAGCAGGATTGCCGCGCCTTCGGGGCTCGGGCCGTGGAGTGTGCCGGACGACAGCGCCCAGGGCAGCCCGAGCAGGCTGGTGATCAGGGAGAACCAGAGCACGGTGCGGGCTTCGGGTTCGCCGAGGCGGCCGAGCTCGCGGACGTTGATGTAGGCCAGGCTGGCGACGATGCCGGAGCCCAGCCCGGCGACGGCCCCCAGCCATTGTTCCGGCTGTAGCGTGGGCTGCAGCAGCACCACGACCCCGACGAAACCCAGGGCCACCGCGCCGAACAGGCTGCGCCCGACCGGCTCGCGGAACCACAGGGCGAGCAGCAGTGCGACGAACAAGGGCGAGGTGTAGTTGAGGGTGACCGCGGTGGCCAGCGGCAGGGCGCCGAGGGCGAAGAAATAGCACATCAGCGACCCGGTGCCGGACAGGCCGCGGGAGAGCTGCCGGCGCCAGTGAGGCGTGCGGTAGGGGGTGCCCTGCCAGCGGGCCAGCAGGGCCATCAGCAGCAGCCCGACGAAGCCCCGGTAGAAGACCAGTTCGCCGGTGGAGAAATGGGCCGAACCCAGCTTGACGCAGACGCCCATGCAGGCGAACAGCAGGCTGGCGACTATCATCCAGAGGGATTGCATGGGCGGACGGGGGCGACTAAACCGGCATTCTAGCCTGCGCCTCGCACTCGTTTTGCGCTGCAACAAACAAAACCCCCGCGGGCTTGCACCCGCGGGGGTTTCTCAACCAAGCGTGCCGGTGAGGGAAACCGGCGATCCGGGTCTTAGTGGAACTGCTCTTCTTCGGTGGAGCCGGTGAGGGCCTTGACGCTGGAGGAGCCGCCCTGGATCACGGTGGTCACTTCGTCGAAGTAGCCGGTGCCGACTTCCTGCTGGTGGGACACGAAGGTGTAGCCGTCTTCGCGAGCGGCGAATTCCGGTTCCTGAACCATTTCAACGTAGTGCTTCATGCCTTCGCCGCCAGCGTAGGCCTTGGCGAACTTGAAGGTGTTGTACCAGTTGACGTGGATGCCAGCCAGGGTGATGAACTGATACTTGTAGCCCAGCGCGGACAGCTCTTCCTGGAAGGAGGCGATCTGGGAGTCGTTCAGGTTCTTCTTCCAGTTGAAGGACGGCGAGCAGTTGTAGGACAGCAGCTTGCCCGGGCAGGCGGCCAGCACGGCCTGGGCGAATTCGCGGGCGAAGCCGATGTCGGGCACGCCGGTTTCACACCACACCAGGTCGGCGTAGGGGGCGTAGGCCACGCCACGGGAGATGGACTGCTCGAGGCCGTTACGGACGCGGTAGAAGCCTTCCTGGGTGCGCTCACCGGTGAGGAAGGGCTTGTCGTTCTCGTCGTAGTCGGAGGTGATCAGGTTGGCAGCTTCGGCGTCGGTGCGGGCCAGGATCAGGGTCGGCACGCCCATGACGTCGGCGGCGAAGCGGGCGGAGATCAGCTTCTCGACAGCTTCACGGGTCGGCACGAGCACCTTGCCACCCATGTGGCCGCACTTCTTGGCGGCAGCCAGCTGGTCTTCGAAGTGCACACCGGCGGCACCGGCGGCGATCATGTTCTTCATCAGTTCGAAGGCGTTCAGCACGCCGCCGAAACCGGCTTCCGCGTCGGCAACGATCGGCAGGAAGTAGTCGATGAAGCCGGCGTCGCCCGGGTTGATGCCACGGGACCACTGGATCTCGTCAGCACGCTTGAAGGTGTTGTTGATGCGACGCACCATGGTCGGCACGGAGTCGTAGGCGTACAGCGACTGGTCCGGGTACATGGTTTCGGAGGTGTTGCCGTCGGCGGCGACCTGCCAGCCGGACAGATACACGGCCTCGAGGCCAGCCTTGGCCTGCTGCATGGCCTGACCCGCGGTGATCGCGCCGAAGGCATTGACGTAGCCCTTCTTGGCGCCGCCGTTCACCTTGTCCCACAGAACCTTGGCGCCGCGCTGGGCCAGGGTGTACTCGGGCTGCAGGCTGCCGCGCAGACGCACGACGTCAGCAGCGGAGTAGCCGCGCTTGACGCCCTTCCAGCGGGGGTTTTCGGCCCAGTCTTTTTCCAGGGCGGCGATTTGCTGTTCGCGGGTCAGAGACATGCTGTCATCCTTTACAAATTGAGGGGAAGAGAAAACCTGGGGGCGGAAGCGCCGGCCCGGAGGCCGGATTTTGCGCGCTCACCTCAGCGGTTTGACCGGCTGACGGTGCGTCGGGGAGACGCTTCCGTTACGACGATCAATAGAATGCAGTATAGGCAAGATTTTGCACGGCAGCAATAGGTCTTATATAAGACATAAGAAATAAATAGTCTTTAAAAAACAGACGTGTAACTGCCGTGTTTTGTATCGTGAAATATCTTTGGGTTTGGTGAAACAAAAGATCGTTGCGCCGCGTCGTGACTGCCCGTGTTTTACAGCAGGGCGCTTTCGGAAACGATCACGCCGTCCTCGTCGGCATAGAGCCAGTGGCCCGGTGTGAAGGTGACACCGCCAAAGGTGACGGGGATGTCCCGGTCGCCGGCGCCCTTCTTGATGCTCTTCATGGGATGGGTGCCGAGGGCGAAGACGCCGATCTCCATGCCTCCGATCGGGCCCGAGTCGCGGATGCAGCCGTAAACGACGATGCCGGCCCAGTTGTTCTTGACGCCCAGTAGCGCGAGCTGATCGCCGACCATCGCGCAGCGCATCGAGCCACCACCGTCGACCACCAGCACGCAGCCGTCGCCCGGGCCCTCGAGGGTGCTGCGCACGAGGGCGTTGTCCTCGAAAACCTTGAGGGTGCGGATCGGGCCGGCAAAGCGCTGCTTGCCGCCGAAGCTGCGGAACATCGGGGCGACGGCGCGAACCTTGCCTTCGTTGGCGTCGCAGAGGTCGGTGGTCTGGAAATCCATGGCGTACTCCGTGAGATGGGCAAAAAAAACGGGCAGCCTCGTGGCCGCCCGTGGTCATGACGTGTGAGACGGCAGGGACTATAGGGCACCTCGAATAACCCAAGCTTTTCAGTAAATTCCACCGCGCAACGATGATCGCGACCGAATCTGGCTCAATTCCTTCGGCAAATCACCGCCTTCT
>JABWBN010000147.1 GCA_013360485.1 Burkholderiaceae bacterium
GTGCGAGCACCGCCGGTTGCGAGTCAGCGGCCGGTGCCGCCAGCGCAGTGTGGGGGACCGCCGAACCGTGCCCACGCGGTGCGCCGCAACCGGCCAATGCCACCCAGACCGACGCAGCGACGAGCCACGGCGCCAGGCGTCGGGCGCCCGCAAACCTGATGCGTGCGGTCGCGACGCCGCGGGCTGCGGTGACGTTCACGGCCCCTGCTGCTCGAGCTTCAGCGTCATGAACACGCTGTTCGGGTCGGGCTGGTAGCTGCCGAAGGGCGGGCAATAGCTGAAGCCGACGCTCCGGTACAGCGCTTGCGCGGGCCGAAATGGCTCCTCGGCGCCGGTCTCCAGGCTGAGTTGCCGGTAGCCCCGCTGCCGCGCTTGCTGCAGGATGTGCGCGAGCATGGCGCGCCCGGCACCGCGGCGACGCAGAGCGCGAGGCGTGCGCATCGACTTGATCTCGCCGTGATCGGCGCTGAGCTCCTTCAGTGCGCCGCAGGCCAGCAGTTCACCGGCGCGCCATGCCGTCCAGACGGTGACATCGGTCGCGCGCAGTCCCGACAGGTCGAGGGCATGCACGCTCTCGGCAGGCGACCAGGCATACATGTCGTCCAGATGCTCGCGCAGCAGCGCGAGCACAGCGGCGCGGGAGAGGTCGTCGGGCTCGATGTGCAGATCCATGGTCTACGAAGTGCGAACGTCAGCTTCGCGCATTGTGGCCGGCGTGTGAGCGGGACTCCACCTTGCGTTGCGGGTGTTGCCGCTCGGCGATCAGCCGCCGCGCCGGCGGCGGACGTGTTCAGCCAGCCGTTGCCGGGCAGCTCGCCGCGTTGCCCTGGTAGGGCGCCCAAGTGGTCGTGGCCTTGGCGTCGTAGTCGGTCCAGGCCGCGTCTGCCGCACGCGCCTTGTCGAGTTGGCGGCTGCTGATTTCGATCACCACCCATACCGGCGGGTCGCCGGCCCAGGTATCGCCTTGTACTTCACCTGCCTGGCCGAGCCGGTGCACGCAGCGCGCCGAGCGCAACGCCACGCCGGCACTCGACAGCCGATCGCGCGCAGGCGGCCAGGGGTTGCCGTTCAGGCCGTCGATGCCGGCGTAACGTGCCACCAGGTAGGCACTGGGGGCGGCTTCATCGGTGGTGCCACCGCCGCCGCAGCCGCCCAGCATCAGGCCGAGTGCCAGGACGACACCCATCCGGCTGCGCCAGGCACGTCGAACCTGCAGGACAGAAACCGGCGTTCGTTTCCCGGCGCCGCTCGCGACGGGCGTTCGGTGCGCCTCAGTTGGGCAGCAGTACATAGCGGAACTCCACGGGACTCTGGGGGGGATTGGGACCAGCCACCGTGGGCAGGTTCAGGCTGACGGTTGCCGATGCACTGGCACGCACGTACTCGTTGAGTTGGGTAACCGACCAGTCCGGCTGCACGGCCTTGAGGGCGGCATACATGCCGGCCACGTGGGGCGCAGCCTGCGACGTGCCGGAAAGCGCCGCCGTGCCGCCGCCCGGCCACGCCGACGTGACCGGCGCCCCTGGTGCCAGCCACAGCGCCGGCGTGTACAGGCTCAACGAGTAGGCCATGGCACTGGCCAGGTTGGAACGGGCCCAGCGAGCGGGCGCGGCGGAATATCCCGCGGTGTTGTCCGCCGCGGCCACCTTGACCACCCGCGACAAACACGCCGGGAAGGCGATCGAGCCGTTGAGGCCCTTGTTGCCAGTGGGTGCGATCACCGCAATGCCCACGTCGTGCAGCTTCTTCACCGCCTCGGCCACGCTGCCGAAGGCGGTGTTGTAGCCGTCGCAGGCAGTGCTCCAGCCCTCGCCGTTGGGCTTGTAGCCATGCATGCCGACATTCACCACGATCGCATTGTTCGTCGTGGGATTGGCACGGGCGACCACCGCATTCAGAGCGGTCGTGAGGTCGCCCACGAACGCCGTAGCCAGCCCGGCGTCGGTGTACGAGAACAGCTGCACCGATGCAATCTCGGCCTTGGGCGCCATGCCGGATGCGCCGGCCGCGATGCCCGCCACATGCGTGCCGTGGCCGCACCCGCCGGCGCTGCAGTCGCTGCGTGGTGCGCCCGAGCCAGCCTCGCCGACGGGCGAATCACCGGCGCTGTCGCCGTCGGCAACCGCGTTCGGGCAGATGGACTTGAAGTCGCCGACGGTGGTCCCGAAGCAGGCCTCCAGCACCACACGGGAGCCGCCACCCTCGGCGGCGAATGCAGGATGGTCCTTCTGCACGCCCGTATCGATGATGACGACCATCGCGCCAGCACCCGCGAACCCCAGGGCATGGGCCTGGTTCATGCGGGTGGAGGCCACACTGGTGCCCAAGGCTGGAACACCTGCGACCTGCGGCCGGGTGTCGGCCACGGCGGGCGCCGCCGCGGCGCGCAGGGCCGTTGCGGGCGCACCAGCGGCTGCATTGCCGGCCACCCGCACCCGCCATGCGTTCGTGCTGCGCGCCAGACGCTCCACGCCGATTGCATCCAGCACCAGCTGCACCTGGCCGATACCGTTGCTCCAGCGCAACTGCACGGATGCACCCAGTTCGTCGAGCAGGGCCCGCTCGAGCGGAGCCGCTTCGACCCGCAGCCGCAGGCTGTCGGTGAGCACACTGGCCAGCGGCATGGGCTGCAGGTCGACCACAGCATGGGCCCGCCTGGCTTCGCGCACCTGCAGGCGCAGCGCCTGGTACACATCGTCGCGTTCACCGCCCTCGCCTTGCTGCTGCACCGGCGCCACGCCGTGCGGGCGCATCCCGTGCTCGGCATCCCTGGCCGGATATGTCGCATGCACGGCACCGGCTGCCGCCAGCAACGCCGGCAACAGCCGAAATCGCAATCTCATGTCGTGGATTCCTCAAGTCATCCGGGCGTGCCTGCCCGGCCAAACGATCACGCCCGCGGCCGCTGGTGCCAGACGCGGCGGGCGGCATCATCGCAGTCCGTGTGGGCCGCGATTGTGCCTCCCGTCACATCTCGGGGCTGGGTCGCCACTTGCCGAAATCAGTGGGAACCCTATATTCACGGTGTGGGCCCACAGCATCGGTTGCGCCGATGCGCGGAGCCTGCAGCGAGGAGGTCCAGATGTTCAGGCTCTTCCATACCCATCCGCTCGCGTTGGTCAGTGCGCTGGCCATCACGCTGGTGGTGCTGCTCGGCGTCTCCCGATTGGCCGGACGTGAGGGCGGGTTGACGCTGCTGCATCGTGTGGGCGTTGAACTGTCCCAGCAGGTGGTGGTGGTCGGCCACCGCGTGGTCCAACAAGTCGTGGTCGTCGGGCAACGTCTCAAGGGCGAATAGCCGGCGCCAGACCGCAAGAGGCCTGGCGAAGCCCCGAGTAACCGGGGTTGCGGGTATCAGTTTTTGCTTTTCGCCGCATGTCGCGGGCATGACAATGCCCTGCACCGGGGTTGGATGCGTCGGCCAGGGGCCACGCTTGTCGCCCGGTAGGTGTGCCACAACGCCCTGTGCAGCGATGAAGCCTGGCCCGATACCCGTGCGGCTGATGACCGAGGTGCTCGCCATCGTGACGGTGGTCGAGTGCGCCTTGATGTTGGGGCTGCCCGACTCGACCACGCAGCTCGCCGGCGTGCAAGGTGCACTGCTCAATGTCGCGCTGCTGGCGCTGCTCAGCGCACCGCCGGTCTACTTGCGGTGCATGCAGGCCACCAGGGCCGCCGCCAGCGCAGCCGCGGTTGCACCCCGCCCGTCATCTGCCGGCTCCCCGCGACGGTTGGGTGATCCGGCAGGCCACCGCCGACAAGCCATCGCCGCTACCGCGGCAGCCTACTTTCTTGGGCTGGCGCTCACGGCCACCGCAACGATCTGGATACAGGGGCCCCTCGACACGGAAGCTCGTATCGAGTTCGACCGTCAGGTCGAACGGCTCGAGCGCGAGGCCATGCGAAGGTTTCGGGAACCCATCAACGGACTGCGCGGTGCGCGCGCGGTCTACGCGGCCAGCACCCATGTCACCCGGGCTGACTTCCGTGCGTACGCCGACGTGCGCAGCCTGAAGGAGTTCCCTGGGGCGCTCGGCTTCGGTTTCATCCAAAGGGTGCCCCGCGGCGAACTGGCAGCGTTCGTCGCCGATGTACGCGCCGACGATGGCGGCGACTTCCGCGTCCACACCTCGGGCGAGGCACCCGAGCTGTACGTGGTGCGGCACATCGAACCTCTGGCGAGCAACTACGCGGCCTGGGGTTACGACGTCGGCTCGGATCCGGTGCGCCTGGCCGCCGTGCAACAAGCCATCGACACGGGAGAGCCGACGCTGACACAAGCGATCCGGCTGGTGCAGGGCGTGCGCGACGAGCCGGGCTACCTGTTGTTGATGCCGATCTACCGGGCTGGCGCCGACCCGATGACCGAGGAGCAGCGCCGTCGGGCGCTGGTGGGCATCGCCTACATGCCCCTGGTGGCCAGCGACCTGCTGGCCGGAGCCGCCGCCGCCGCTGGCGGCCAGCTCGACTTCGAGGTGTTCGACGGCGACGGCACCCGAGTCGAACAGATCGTCTACGACGCCGACGGTCACCTGCAGGCCGCGGCGCCGGCAGCCGGCGCGATGATCGATGCACGGCGCTACCGCGAACGCCAGTTCGAAACCGCACGCAGTCTTCCGGTGGGCGGGCGCCTGCTCACGCTGCGCGCCAGCACGGCAAGCTCGTTCTCGTCGGCCATCGACCGCAGCGCGGCCGCCTATGTGGCCCTGGCGGGTGCCCTGCTGTCCTTCATCGGCGCGCTGGCGGTTTGGGCGCTGGCCTCGGGCCGGGTGCGTGCCCTGGGCCTGGCCCAACGCATGACCGCCGACTTGGACCGCCTGGCGGCCGTGGTCCGCCACACCTCCAACGGCGTCCACATCACCGACCGGCAGATGCGCATCGTGTGGATCAACGAGGGCTTCACCCGCATCACCGGCTACACCACCGAAGAAGCGCTGGGGCGAACCCCGGGCGAACTGCTTTCCAGCGGACAGGCCGATCTTCAGGCTTTGCAGGCACTGGAGACGGCCGTGCAAAGCGGCACCGGCTGCCGCGTGCAGATCCTCAACCGGACCAAGGACGGCCGCACCTACTGGGTCGACACCGAATTGCAGCCGCTGCACGACGACAGCGGCATGCTCACCGGTTTCATGGAGATCAGCACCGACGTCACCGAGCAACGCCACACGCTCGATGCGCTCGAGGCCGCACAGCGCGAAGCGCAGGCGCTGCTTCGCACCATCCATGCCCACTCCATCGTCTCGGTGGCCGACCGCACCGGCACGATCATCGACGTGAACGACCGCTTCTGTGCCGTGACCGGCTACAGCCGCGACGAGCTGATCGGCCAGAACCACCGCATCGTGAATTCGGGCTGGCTCGACAAGGAGGCCTGGCGCGAGATCTGGCGCGGCCTGGCCCATGGCGAGCCCTGGCACGGTGAAGTGCGCAACCGCCGCAAGGACGGCACGCACTACTGGGTGGACGCGGTGATCATGCCCTTCATGGGCAGGGACGGAAAGCCCGAGAAGTACGTCTCCATCCGCAGCGACATCACGGCGCTGAAGGAGGCCACGGCCCAACTCGAACACGAGCGCCAGCGCCTGGACAACATCCTGCGCGGCACCGATGCGGGGACCTGGGAGTACCGGGTGACCACCGGCGAGACCACCGTCAACGAGCGGTGGGCCACGATGCTGGGCTACACCTTGCCGGAGGTCGAGCCGGTCACCCTGGACAGTTGGAAGCGCCGGGTTCACCCGGACGACCAGCCGGTGGCGATGGCCGCGCTGCAGCGCCACCTGGATGGCCAGACACCCGACTACGTGTGCGAGCTGCGCATGAAGCACCGCCTGGGCCATTGGGTCTGGGTGCTGACCCGCGGCCGGGTGGTGGAGCGCGACGGACAAGGCCACCCGATCACGATGGCCGGCACGCACCAGGACATCACCACGCGCAAGGCGGCGCAGGACGCGGCCAGCCTCATGACAATGCGCCTGGAAAGCATCCTGCGCGGCACCCACGTCGGCACGATGGAGTGGAACGTCGTGACTGGCGAGATGAACGTCAACGCCCGCTGGGCCGAGATGCTGGGCTACACATTGGACGAGCTGTCGCCACTGACCGTCCAGACCTGGCTCGCGCTGACGCACCCGCAGGACCAGAAGGAAGCCAATGCCCGCCTGGCCGCCCACTTCAAGGGCACCAGCACCAACTTCGATGCCGAGATCCGGATGCGCCACAAGGCCGGGCACTGGGTCTGGGTGCATTGCCGCGGTGCGGTGTGCCGGCGCGACGACAACGGCCGGGCCCTCTACCTCGCCGGAACCCAGTCGGACATCTCGGAACGCAAGCGCGCCGAGGACGAACTGCGCCAGCGCAACGAGACCTTCCGCGTCATCCTCGAGAACCTGCCCTGCGGCCTGAGCGTGTTCGATGCGGAGCTCAACCTGGTGTCCTACAACGTCGAGTTCAGGCAGTTGCTGGACCTGCCCGACCACCTGTTCGCCGGCCCGGTCACCACGTTCGAGAGCATCATCCGCCTGAACGTCGAGCGCGGGGAGTATGGGCCGGGCAATGCCGAGGAGATGGTGGAGACCATCGTCGATCGCGCCCGCCATCCGGCGCCGCACCACTTCGAGCGCACGCGACCCGACGGGCTGGTGGTCGAGGTGCGCGGCGTGCCGCTTCCCGATGGCGGCTTCGTCACCACCTACACCAACGCCACCGAGCGCAAGCTCGCCGAGGCCGCGCTCAAGGAGAGCGAGCACCTGATGCGGCTGGTGATCGACTACATCCCCGGTCGCCTGGCCTACTTCGATGCCCGGCGCCGGCTGAAGTTCGCCAACCGCGCCAGCTATGCCTTCTATGGCGGATCCCCCGAGACCAGCCCCGGGCAGAGGTTCGACGAGTTCGTGGGCCCGGTCTACGCCAAGAACCAACTGCCCTACCTGGACGACGTGTACGCGGGCCAGACCATCGGCTACGAGTTCGACCGTGAGATGCCCGACGGCGAGCACGCATACTCGATGGTGCACTTGATCCCCGATCTGCGCGAAGGCCAGGTGCACGGCTTCGTCGGGATGGCCACCGATGTCACGCCGATCAAGAAGGCCGAGCAGGAGGTGCGCCGCGCCGAGGCACTGCTGCGCGGCGCGATCGATGCGGTGAACGCGGCCTTCGTGCTGTACGACCCGCAGGACCGGTTGGTGTTCTGCAACGACAAATACCGCGAGCTGTACGCATCATCGGCCGATCTGATCGTGCCCGGCGCCAGCTTCGAGGAGATCGTGCGCACCGGCGCCAAGCGGGGCCAATACCGCGATGCGATCGGTCGCGTCGATGAATGGGTGGCCGAGCGCATGGCGCTGCATCGCTCGCCCAGCACGTTCCTGGAGCAGCACCTGGATGACGGCCGCTGGCTGCGGGTGGTGGAGCGGCGCATGCCCGATGGCCACATCGTGGGCTTTCGCATCGACATCACCGACCTGAAGAACGCCACCGAAGCGGCAGAGTCGGCCTCGCGCGCCAAGAGTCAGTTCCTGGCCAACATGAGCCACGAGATCCGCACGCCGATGAACGCCATCCTCGGCATGCTCAAGCTGCTGCGCAACACCGAGCTCAACGGTCGCCAGCGCGACTACACCGAGAAGACCGAACGCGCCGCGCGCGCGCTGCTGGGCCTGCTCAACGACATCCTGGACTTCTCCAAGGTCGAGGCCGGCAAGCTCGAGCTCGACCCACGCCCGTTCCGCCTCGACCGGTTGATGCGCGATCTGTCGGTCATCGTCTCGGCCAACCTGGGCGCCAAGCCGGTAGAGGTGCTGTTCCGGGTCGACCCAGCCGTTCCGCGGGCAATGGTGGCCGACGACCTGCGGCTGCAGCAGGTCCTGATCAACCTCAGCGGCAATGCCATCAAATTCACCGAGCGCGGCGAGGTGGTGATCGGCGTGCGCCAGGTGGCCGCCAACTTCACCGATGCCATCGTCGAGTTCAGCGTGCGCGACACCGGCATCGGCATCGCCCCGGAACACCAGGCGCGCATCTTCAGCGGCTTCTCCCAGGCCGAGGCCTCCACCACCCGGCGCTACGGCGGCACCGGCCTGGGCCTGGCCATCAGCCAGCGTCTGGTTCAGATGATGGGCGGCGAGATGACGCTGCAGAGCGCGCCGGGCGCGGGCAGCTGTTTCAGCTTCACGCTGCCCATGCCCATCGCCCACGACGAGGCGGTGGAGGTCAGCCCGCGCGGCCAGGTGCCGCCCTTGCGGGTGCTGGTCGTGGACGACAACCCCACCGCCCGCGAAGTGCTCACCATGATGACCGAATCGCTGGGCTGGCAGGTGGAGGTGGCCGCCAGCGGCGAGGATGCGGTGGCCATGGTGCAGCGGCGCATGGCCGAGGGCGCTCCCTACGGCGCAGCCTTCGTCGACTGGCAGATGCCGGGGCTGGACGGCTGGGAAACGAGCCAGCGCATCCGCGCGCTGTGCGGTGCAGGCGCGCCGCTGCTGATGATGGTGACCGCGCACGGCCGATCCAAGCTCGCCGAACGCCCGGCCGAAGACCAGTCGCTGCTCGACGGCTATCTCGTCAAGCCGGTGACCGCGTCGATGCTGCTCGATGCGGTGGTGGACGCGCGCAGCGAGCGCGGCGAGGGCCACCCCTCGCGATCCGCAGCCCAACCCACCGGCCATCCGCGGCTGCAGGGCCTGCGCATTCTGGTGGTGGAAGACAACCCCAACAACCAGCAGGTGGCACAGGAACTGCTGGAAGGCGAAGGTGCGCACATCACCCTGGCGGCCGACGGCCAGCAGGGCGTGCAGGCCGTGGCCGACGCGCAACCCCCCTTCGATCTGGTGCTGATGGACCTGCAGATGCCGGTGATGGACGGCTTCACCGCCACCGGCGAGATCCGCAGCCGGCTCGGTCTGGCGCGGCTGCCCATCGTGGCAATGACCGCCAACGCCATGGCCAGCGACCGCGATGCCTGCCTGGCCGCCGGCATGAACGCCCACGTGGGCAAGCCGTTCGACCTGGACCAGCTCGTCGACACCATCGTGCGCCAAACCGGGCATCGGCCGGCGGCGCCGGCCCCCGCACCCGGCACCGTGTCTGCAGGGCGTGGCCAGCCACGCAGCGAGGTGCAGGTGCCGGCCGATCTGCTTGACGATGCCTTGGGCCGCGGCATCGACTTCGCGGCGGCGCTGTCGCGCATGAGCGGACGCGCCGACGTGCTGCTGCGCATGGCGGGGTCCTTCGCCCAGCAACTCGGTGGCGCCGCGGACGAACTGGCGGCCCACCTGAGTCGAGGCGCACGTGAGGATGCCTCGCGGCAGATGCACACGCTCAAGGGGCTGGCCGCGACGCTGGGTGCGGTGGCCCTGGCCAAGCTGGCGGCCGAAGCCGAGAAGGCCCTGGGTGCACCGGCACAGCCTCAGGCCGACGCCGCCTG
>JABWBN010000148.1 GCA_013360485.1 Burkholderiaceae bacterium
GTCGTCGCCAGCCAGCCAGCCGGTGCCGCTGCGCAGGCCGTCGCCGTCGTGGTCGAACAGCACCGGCGAGCCGCCGATGCCCACGGTCTCGATGCCGTCACCGTCCAGGTCGATGGCCAGTGGGTCGCATTTGGGCAGGGTGAAGGCGGCGCGGAAGTGGGTGGTGGTGGCTTCGGCGATGGCGTCAACCCCGGCAATGAACCAGTCGCTGGACAGCAGTGCTTCCTTGAAGTCTTGGAAGTATTTGCCGCCGACGAATGAGCCGACGGCAGCGCCTACTGCGGCGGCGGCGAGCAAGTAAGGGGCCGCGAGCGTGGTGCCTGCTATTGCCGTGACCACTATTGGCGCCTCAGCCGCCAATAGCCAACTAAGCGATACGCCTGCGCATGCGTTCTCCCATTCTGTGGAATCGCCCGTCTCATAGTACTTGTGGGCACCCGATATCATCTGGGCGCCGTCGATGATTGGGCCGGCGAGTTTTCCAGGCTTGAACCCGAAACGTCCGATTACCTGGTCGACATGAGCAATTCTTGAGTTGGCGTCGGCAACGAGATCGGCCAGCCAAGCTTGGCGCTCCGCGATACCGATGGGCACCTGTGCCGCCTTCGCACTGAAGTAATTAGACCATTTGGTCATGATGGCCGCAATGCCCTTTTCACCAGCCTCCGCTGCCGCCGCTGCATATGCCCGGGCATTAGATTCAAGAAGCCGCATCGTGCGCTGCTGTTCGGCGACGAACAGAGAAACCTTCTCGGTTTGAGTGAGCACCGACTTGCCTGTGCGCTCGAGTTCAGCGTTGTAGGCCTCGACATAGGGCTTGGCGACCTCTGAAAACCCACTGAAGACAGCGCCGCCCCAAGTAACGAGGACATCGCGATATACATCGAAGCTCACAGATCGTGTATCAGTCATTTGCAGATATTCCCTCTTGTTGAAGTCGGTTTTAGCAGAAGAATGAAGATACGCAGCACCCCAATCGCAAAGGTGTACTCGACCACAAACACTCCATAGCCGACAGCCGATCCAACGAGAGCAAGCCCCAGCTTGCAGCACGTAATGGCAGCGAGGCCAAGACCAGCGCGGCTGACAAATGGAACCCCCGTCGCGCCGCCCGGTAGGAAGTAGACGAGCGCAATGACTCCGCAAAGAAGTAGGACGCCGCCCACTATCACCGGCATGACTAATAGTCGACGGCTCATCGAATTAGGTATACTTACTTGGCAAAGCACGCGATATGTGAAAGCCGGCGCACATGCGATTGCAAGAATCGGCACCGCAGCCAACATCAAAACCACATGCACAAACACCACATTTGGGTATGCCGAAACACTGGCCAGCTTCGCGGCGCTTGGGATATACCCCGCCAGCCACTGAATCAGCGCGGTACGGGCGAGCACGTCGCTTTCGGGCAAGAGGTAGGGCAGCAGGGCGAAAAACAGAAGCACCGGGGCGGTGTGGCGCAGCGGGGGCAGGTTCAGCGTGGGCTTGGCGGCTGCCTGCGCATCCGGTTGACTGTGCTGCGCCAGAAGCTGCTTCAAGGTAGGCCGTGCCGGGGCACTGGTTTTTCGGTCGTGATGCATGGGCGTAGGGGCAGGCTTCAGTCACACGGATTCGGCGTCGTCCGGCTTGGCGCTGGTCATGAGTTGCGCCTTCAGCGCGTTGGTGCCGTAGGCGCTGCATGCGTGGCCGTGAGTGACGGTCGCCGCGCGCGGTAGTGCACGAGCGCCCAGCAGCTGGCGAAGAACGGGAACAGACCTCGCCCTGGGGTGTGCCGGCTTGTCCCTGCGCGCGCTACTCCGCGTGCTCAAACTCTTGCAAAGCGTGAATCGTTTGCGGGGGCAGGAGCGAGGCTTCGATCAACACATGCTGCAGGGACCAATACGCCATGCGGTGCACCAGCAAGTTTGCTGCGGCACACTGCTTGCGTGGATCGACCGAACCGAGGTGCACGACGGTGACGGGGTTCAGCAGCTTCACCCACAGTTTGCGGCCATGCAGCATGACGAGCTCGATTGCCGTTAGCGGCACGGACGCAGTGAACCACATGGCGCCCGGCACCAGCGGTTCGTCAGGGCGCACGGTGATTTGCGCGTCGCCCGCGTCACGCCCCCACTGGCGCAGGGCTGATTCGTACGGGAAGCTCAGGATGGGATAACCGGTCGCCATGGTCGTGTGTACTGCGTGTGATGTGCCGCGGAGCGCATGGCACCCAGCGGGCCTGTGGTGTGTGTATGCTCGGCCTGGCCGCGCGGGTTGTCCAGCAAGAATGGGTACGCACGTCATGCCCCGCGCGGGATGCTTTCCCCTGGCGTTCTGCGCGGAAGTGTGCTTGCATCAGTTGCGGGTTCACCGCACCCAGTCGCTGAGCGTGTCGAACACGTCGTCGGTGATCCGCACGCCGACGTTATGTGCATCGCCACCGTAGGCGTGTATGGCCAGCACCGTGCGCTGCTCTTTGGCGTCGACGCAGTAGATCGGACTGCCGCTTTGACCGCCCTCGGTGTCGAGCCCGTAGCTGATGGATTGCGTGCCGATGTGCGAAATGCGACCGGCGTTGAACCATTGGGTGCCGATGCGCTTGTCCGCCGGGTAGCCCGCGGTGTTGACAATGAGTTCTGCCAGTGCCTCGTCCGGGCGAGAGGCGAAGCCAAACCAGCCGACGTCGTAGCCCACATCGGAGTCGAGCCACACCACGCCCAGGTCGAAGCGTGCATCACCGTGGGCGAGCCACTGCGGATGAACCTCGAAGCGGACGCTTCGAAAGTAGTCGAATGGCGCCACGTCGCCGCAACGACCGGGCATGACGGTCACCCTTCTCGCCCGTCGTCCCAGCTTGTGGCTGTACAGGTTGTGCCCTGCGGTGAACACGGTGCGCGGCCCCGCGAGCCACCCGGTGCCCAAGGCTTGCTCGGCATGCAGTCCATCGATCACGATCTGGCACACGCAGCGCCATGGCAAGGTGGTCGTGTCGGGCACGGGCACGCGGTCGTCACGGCCGATCTGGGCTTGCGGAAAGGCAAACTCCAACCAGCCTGCCGCCCCCAGGCGGTCGCTGCACAGGGCGGCGGGCAGCCGGCGTCGACGCAGTCCTTGTGTCATCACGCGGCCCACGTCGAACCCTGCCACCCGCTCGATGCGTCCCCCGTTGTGGGTCTCGGTCATCCATGACGCACGCTGTCGCGTGCGGGCGTCGGCCACGTGCTTGGGCTGTGCGGTTCGGTGAGATGGGCGAGGGCGGCTCACTTCCCGGCTTCCTTCTTTCCGTCGTTGCCGCCGGCGCTCTTTCCGCCATTGGCTACGCCGCCGCTGCCAACGCTCTCGACGGGGTTTCCGGTCGTGCCTGGCGCGCCGGTGACCCGGTCGAACCTGGCCGGCGGACCGACGCGCAGCCGCAGCCCGCGCGCCGCGGGTACGGCTGACTCCGCGGTGCCGGGCTGGCTGCTGGAGCCAATGGGCAAGTCAGTGCCGCCGGGCTTCTTCGACTCTCTCAGTATGTCCAGCTTGGACTTGGCCTCGACTTCCGCGACTCTGGCTTCGGCCAGTGACTTTTCCTTCCCGCTGAGGTCAACCTTCAGCGCGATGATCTCGGCGGCCGCCGTCACAGCGCCCTTGGCGATGTCGAACGGCACCGCCGCCACGGCCAGAGCGGAGCTCGGGCGCTCGGTGGAGACCTTCTGGAAAACCCCGCCTTGCAGCACGACCTCATGGGTGGTGCGCACGAATGCCCATCGCTCGAGGGGCATGACGAAGGTGGGCGAGCGGTTGGGCAGTCCGAATGCATCGCTCAGACTGATGCCGGCCCCGCTGACGCGCACGATGTGGGGCACATTGATGCGGTAACAGAAGCCTGCGCTGCAATCGGCCGGCACCGGTTCAGAGGGGGCTGCGGCGTCCACGCTGATGACGAGCGGTTGCGCGTGCAGTTGCTTGGTCAGCCGATTCGTGGTGGCGCACGGGTCGGCGTCAGCCGATGCAGTGCAGCCCTGCGCACGCTTGACGGTGTCGAGCGCGGCCAGGGCCGCCGACTGCAGGCGCTGATTGAAGCGCTTGACGTCGGCGTCTGCCCATCCCGGATCGAAATGCTCGCTGAACACGACGGCCGATGCCGCGGTGCCGCCTTCGGTGCGCATGCCGCGCAGGCCTGACGCCAACGTGACCAATGCCCGAGCGCTCTGGTCGGAAGACTTGACGTCGACTGCACTGAGCAGCCCAGTGGCGGGGTCGGCCGTTATCACCACGTTATCGGCTGTGAAGATATTGCCGGTGCGCTGCAGCGTATAGGTGTGCTTGGGGTCGCCCAGATGGATGGGTGGCTTGACGTCGAGGTTGAACCCTGACTCGTCGAGCGTGAGTTCCACGGGCAGCAGGGCTCGGGGCAGCATGTAGGCCACACCGACCGCGCCATGCGTCCCGGGGCTGCTGGTCACGATGGCGCAGCCGGTGGAGGTCGTGGCCGCGGCCGCCACAGCGGCCACGCGGAAAAGGTGCTTGCTGTTGCTCATGACTCGGTCCTTTGACAAGGGGGTTGCCCAGGGCGCCGAATTGTTCAGCTCGCGGAAGCAACGCGCATACCCAAGTCAACGGATACGGAGTTCACGCGCGGTTACGCCGCATGTAACCAGTTGGATAGGCGGCAGTCACAAGAGCTCGACGTCGGAGTCGGCCTCGGCCTCGGCGTGCTGCTCTGGTGCTTCCGCCGCGCGCGTCAGGTTCTCGAGCAGTCGGACTTCGGCGTCGGTGAGCCGCCCGCGCCTGCGGCTGTGGCGCGGGCGCAGTTTGCCCACCAGCACATCGTGGGGGACTTCGCCGTAGAGCTGCGTCACGGCGGCCACACGGTTGCGTGCGGCCTCGTCAGCCGTGGGCAGAAGGTCGGCGCGGCACAGCGAGCGCAGCTGTGGCCGGTTGAGGTAGCGCTCGAAGCGCACCACCAGCTCGAACGCGGATCGCGCATGCCGACGCACCTGCGCCACCTGTGCACGCCACTCGTCTTCGCTGAGCTGGCCCTTGCGTGCGAGTGTCTTGACCACGCGCATGTAAGCGTCGAACTGCAGCACCAGTTCGGCGATGGCATAGCCGTAGGGGCTGCTGAACCCGAGTTCGACCTGCGCCGGCCGGCGTGAGGATTGAACGCGCAGGTTCAGTCCGCGGCTGCGCAGGCGTTCCATGTGTTGCTCGCAAGCGCTCTGGGCCTCTGCGATAGCGTTTGCCGCCGACTCGAGCGCCGCCGTGGTGGATATCAATGCCCACTCCGCGTATGGGTTGTCGTTGCCGGACAGGTACCACAACGCCCGCACGGCCGCGGCCGCTCGCCGGCCGCCCACGATGGGCGCCAGCTGGGCGTTGGCCGATGGCTGGCGGCCGGCGAACAACTGCATGGCTTCGCGCGTGTGCAGCGCCATGGTGTCCTGGCCGTCGTCGACGAGTTCGCCGGCGACCTGAGGTGCAGTTCGTGTCGGTGGGCGGGGGATCTGGGTCGAGGCACTCGCGCGCACCTCAGCCTGGCGCGTACCGCTATCCGCGGCGCCGCGGGCCCCGGATGGGCGCGCAGCTGCAGGTGGTGCCGCTATCAGGGCAGTGGCGGGCTCTGCGTTCTCGGCAAGGGGCCAGTCAAGCGAGCTTGGCGCATGCAGCCCGAGCGCTGTCCAGGCCTGGTTCAGGGCGTCGTCGGCCGAGCGCGGCGCAAAGCCGGTGGCATCGCCCGTCACCGTCGAGGGTTCGAGCGCAGGGGTGTTCAGATCCATGACTGTGTTCCTTCGTGGCGGCACGCGCCTGCCAAAGCGCGCAACGTGTGGGGGAGCGTGCCGATGCCGATCAGTAGCTGGTCAGTGCCAGGTGCAGCGAGGCCAGCGAGTAGTCGGGGAAATCGCTCTTGAGCCTGCGATAGCGGGCACGCAGGTCGGCCTCTCGCGCGGACAGGTCGTTCCAGCGCGAGAAGATGGCTGCAGCCGCTTCGGGCGCCGGCATGGGTGGGCGGCCCGTGTGGAAGCTGCGACCGATCTGGCGCCGCACGCGGCCGATGGCGCGCTTGTTCACACGCGGAAAGAGCGTGCGCAGCAACTCGGGTGATGCGCCGTTGGCGATCATGTACTCGAGTTCGGCCTCCTCGCGGCGCAAGGCTCGGAACGAGTGGATCAGCGTCGCGGTCTTGCGCAGGTCGAGCGCCACCCCCACGCACCCCCCCGACGAGCCGAGCACCCGTGCCAGGTCGGCGATCGACATGCTCTGCATCTCGGTGATCAGGTCCTCGGGCCAACCCAGCCCGCGCAGCGTGTGTCGCCAGGTGCTGTTGCGATCGAGGTAGGTGGTCTGCAGCAGCATGGCGACCAACCGGATGAAGGATTGGTCGTCGGGAGCCGGGAGGATCGCCCGGTCGGCCGCTTCGGCCGTGAGAGTTGCAGCGTTCTGGCACATGCTCACTGTTCCTGAAAAGAACCAGTCTGGGGTTGGATGCCGGCCCCGGAAAGGGGCCGGCGATGCCTCGAGCAACGCGTCGGGTGGGCGCAGCCATGCAACGAATTCCGCTTTCGACGTTCGGGCTGCGCAGGCGTCTTGTGACGCCTGGAGCCGTTGCGTTCGGATGCTTCGTGATGCCCTTGCCGATGCCGTCTTGCGTCACCGTTGGGATCACTCTTGCAGAAAGTGCGCGTCCTGCAAACAGAGTAGACACGCCCCTGAACCCATCAAGTACCGAGTCTGTCGATGATGCGTAAGTGATTGATTTCATTCAAATCTCGCTCGAAATCGCCAATCTGGTTTTTGTCTTCGTATCAGTTGCTTACAAACTGACCCTCCCTTGTTTCGGGGGGTCATGAGTACTTCTTGTAGGCCGCCCACTGTGTTCGCGCGATCACGGCGACGATCGCTGCCATGAACAGCATTACGGCCGTGGTGTCCACCGCGCCGGGGTAGGCGCCGTAGCCCAGCGCAAACAACATCAGCAGCCCGTTCATCGCATGCTTGCTGGCGTGGTAGATGGTCGCCATCTCGCGCCCGGCGCAGGCCCGGCGTATCAAGCGCTCGGTGTGTCCGTCGGCCACGCCGACGCCATAGGCCAGCAGCAGCAGCGGCAACATGCCCACGATGGCCACCACCCGCAGTGCTGCCAATTGGGCGGCCAGACCGGCCACGTCCTGCGCCGGCGATGTGGCGTGCTGCGGGGGTTGGTCGCCCGGGGGCGCGGCATCTGGCGGCGACGCCTGCGCATCCCTGGCGGTGGCGCGTGGCACCATGTCCTTGAGCAGCGTGCCGATCTTCTGTCCCATGTCTGCCCCGGCGGAGCCGGCCGGTTGATCGTGTCTCGCGCCGGTCGCGCTTCGCAAGGCACCGCCGGCCATCGTCGTCAACTGGTCCATTGCGTGTGTGGCCTCGGCTGCCAGGCCGCTCAGGTGGTCGAGCGGGCCGCCGGGCTCGAAGTCGGCCAAGGCCGCGCGCGTGGCCTCGAGCAGGGGGCCCGCATCGCCGCGCCACTGGCCATGGAACATGGCCACGCTCGAAGCGGCGCCCATCGCCACCATCATGACCGGCAGCAAGAGAACGATCGCGACCTTGCGCGCCCGTTGCACGGCCTCCGAGGGTGGCCCGGCTCTATACATCGGCATGGGACGTGCCGGACGCGTTGGGCCGGTGCGGTGCGGTTTGGGCGCACAGACGCGCGATGTCCTCGATGGTCAGCTCCTGGCCGGGTTCTCCCTCGTCGTCGATGAGCGGGATGCGCAACTTATAGAGCTGCCCGCCGTTGACCAAAGCAAACGCGTGGCCGCGTGGAAGCTGGCCGAGGTCGGACGGACGCAGCACGGCCACGCGCTCGTTGGCCAGGCGGTCTTCGCTGTGGGTGTAGAAGTCCTGTCCGGTCATGGGCGGGCGGGCGTCCACCGCGCGCGATATGACGGTGGAACTCGCGATGTAGGAGTCGCCCAGTCGATCGGTGAATGCGCGTGCGGTCTGCTCGTCGACCACGCGCAGGCAGATGCGGCTGTTGAAGTTGCCCGCCACCTGGCGTGCGCGCGCAGGCGAGCCCACGCGCGCCTCGATATCGGCTGCGGTTTGCGTGTAGGCCACCACCTGAAAGCCCGCGCCGCCGGCCTTGTTGACCATGGGAATGAACTCCTCGCCGATCAGGTCGCTGAACTCGTCGGCATGGATCGACAATGTACGCTGCGGGGCATGGGTGCTCTGCCCGTCGTCGATGCCGCGCTTGTACACGCGGGCGGCCACCGAGGTCAGGTCGGCGAACATCGCAGTGCCCACGGCGCGCGCCACGGCTTGGGACGCCAGGGCATCGAGCCCCACATAGACGATGCCCGAACCGCCGATGATGCTGTTCCAGTCGATCACGGGCCGTGTGTCGGCGCAGTGGGCGTAGTTGGGCGAGATCAGCTCGCCAACCTTGCCGGCTGTGAGCTTGCCCAACAGGGGCTTGCCCGAGGCCGAC
Organism: Burkholderiaceae bacterium; assembly: GCA_013360485.1. Classification (GTDB taxonomy): domain Bacteria; phylum Pseudomonadota; class Gammaproteobacteria; order Burkholderiales; family Burkholderiaceae_C; genus Pseudaquabacterium. The sequence goes on from JABWBN010000148.1 coordinate 8,432, forward strand.
AGCTTTTCGAAGTGCTGGCGGGGGTGGGCCACCAGTTCAATCAGCGCTTCGGCAGTCTCGTCGCGCAGGTTGCGGTGCCGGTACAGCCGCAACGCCCGCCACGCCAGCTCGCTGCGTGCGCGCAGCTCTCCGGGCACGCCGGAAACTTCGGCGCCCGGTGGCGGCGGATGGGCGCGCCAGTCCTGCGCGGGTTGGTCCCGAGCCAGCACATGGTCGAGGTAGCGCAACAAGAGCGCGTCCAGGTCCTGCATCAGGTAGTGGCGGATGGATCGGTAGGTCGGGCGCTCGCCCAGCGTCACCAGCGCCTGCGTGGTGATATGGACGAAGTGCCAGATGAACTGCCGGAACACATCTGACTCGCCGGAGCCGGCAACGCCCTGGGCCACGCGGTCGGCCACTTCCGATACCCGGGTGAACGAGCCCAGCGGGTTGTAGCGCGCGGAGAGCTCCGGATAGCCCAGATGCAGGAAGTAGAACTCCTGCTCCCGGCCGCAGCGGCACGCTTCCAGCCACAGGCGCCGCAGGATGCCGACGTCGCCCTTGGGGTCGACGACGATCACCACGTCGCCGCGGCGGATGTCTTGCGCGGCCAGTATCTCGAGCAGCCGCGTCTTGCCCGAGCGGGTGGTGCCCAGCACCAGCATGTGGCCCACGCGCTCACTGGAGTTCAGGAAGATGTCGGCCTCGCGCGGCTCGACGCCGTGCAGTGCGGCCGTGCCGCCGGCCTGGGCCTGATCATCCACCGAGCCGCCCACCGCGCGGCGGGCCAGCACCTGCAGCGCTGCGGGTACAGCGCCCAGGCTGCTCGCATCGGCCCGAAACTGATGCCACCAGGACACATCCTGCCGTGGCGGACGGCTGGCCACCGGGTCGCGAAGAAACTCATACCAACGCTGCGTGTGGCGGGTCGACCACCGAAAGCCGCGCCCAAGGTAGATGCCGCGGCAGGCGGCCGGCAATGCGCCGGCGCGCAACCGCAGCGGCGC
>JABWBN010000149.1 GCA_013360485.1 Burkholderiaceae bacterium
CGCGCTCGGACGGGCGGCGAGCCGTGCCAAGGCGCGCTGCGCCGGGGCGGCGCTGCACATCACGCGCCTGGCCGTGCAGTTCCATGGCGCGATCGGCTTCACCGATGAATGCGACGTCGGCTTCTTCTTCAAGCGCGCGCTGCAGCTCAACGCCTGGCTGGGCACGGCGTCGGCCCACCGCCTGCGCTGGCTCGATCAGTCGGACCGCAACGGCGCGGCGGACGATGCGCAGAGCCTGGGGGCACGCGAGCCCGAGCCTGCGCGGGGCGACGCCGACTGGAGCCGTTACAGCGACGCCGAGTTCAGGGCCATGGTGCGCGGCTTCATCCGCCGCCACTACCCCGAGGCGCTGCGGCATCCTTCGCGGCGCTTGCGCTGGCACGAGATCAAGGGTTGGTACTTTGCGCTCGGCCAGCAGGGCTGGCTGGCGCCCGCGTGGCCCAAGGAGCACGGCGGCATGGCACTGCCGGCCGAAAAGATGCTGGCCTTCATCGAGGAGATGGAGGACTGGGGCGTCGCGCGCATGCCCGACCAGGGCCTGATCAACCTCGGGCCGATCCTGATCCGCTACGGCACGCCGGCACAACAGCAACGCTACCTGCCCAAGATCCTCTCGGGCGAACACGTGTGGTGCCAGGGCTACTCCGAGCCGAATGCCGGCTCCGACCTGGCTTCGCTGCGCTGCGAGGCGGTGCCCGACGGCGACGACTTCGTCGTCACGGGCCAGAAGATCTGGACCACGCTGGCTCAGGACGCCACGCACATCTTCCTGCTCGTGCGCACCAACAAGGCGGTGAAGAAGCAGGCTGGCATCAGCTTCCTGCTGGCCGACATCCGATCGCCCGGCGTCACGGTGCGGCCGATCCGCAACATCGCCGGCGAAGAAGAGTTCTGCGAGGTCTTCTTCGACCGCGTGCGCGTGCCCCGGGCCAACCTCGTCGGCGAGATCGACCAGGGCTGGACCATCGCCAAGGCGCTTCTCGGCTGGGAGCGGCTCTTCGTCGGCAGCCCCAAGACGTCGCAGCACGCGCTGGGGTTGCTGCGCCGCGCGGCTGCCGACCGGGGGTTGCTGCGCGACGGCGCCTTCCGCGCCCGCCTGGCCGAGCTGGAGCTCGACGTGGCCGACCTGCGCGGCTGCTATGCGCACTATGCCGAGATCGTCAAGCGCGGCGAGGCCATCCCGGCCAGCGTGTCGGTGCTGAAGATCTGGGCCACCGAGACCTACACGCGCATCGCCGCGCAGCTGGTCGAGTCGTGCGACGAGGACGGCAGCGCGGCCGGCGGCCCGGCGGGCACCGAGCGGGCGCCCGTCCACGCGATGTCGCCGCTGATGACCGCCACGATCACCACGATCTACGGCGGCACCAACGAGATCCAGCGAAACATCCTCGCGCGGCAGGTGCTGAACCTCGGGGCCTGAGCGTCCCTCAACGATCGCCCGGCATCCCGGCGGGCACTGAACTGGAGCGAATGATGGAGAAGAAGGTCAGTTTCAACAGCGTGGGCACCAAGCTCGTCGGCGTGCTCAACATGCCCGAGGGCCCCGGCCCGCACCCGCTGGTGGTGATGGCGGGCGGCTGGTGCTACGTGAAGGAGATCGTGATGCCGACCTACGCGGCCGAGTTCGCGAAGATCGGCTGCGCGACGCTGCGCTTCGACTACCGCGGCTTCGGCGAGAGCGAGGGCGCGCGGCGCCAGCACATCGACCCCTGGGCGCAGATCGAGGACTACCGCAACGCGCTCAGCTTCGCAGCGACGCTGCCGGGCGTCGATACCGAGCGGCTGGGCGTCTGGGGCATCTCGTATGCCGGCGGCCACGCGCTCATCCTGCCGGGCATCGATGCGCGCGTGCGTTGCGCCGTCTCGGTGATTCCGGTGATCGACGGCTATGAGTCGATGCGCCTGGTGCACGGCTACGGCCTGGGCCGCTTCGTCAAGCTCGAGAAGGCCATCGCCGAAGACCGCGAGCGCCGTGCGCGTGGCGAGCCCGAGCAGTTCATCCCGCACAACGTGGCCGACCCGAACGTCGACCTCTGCACCTGGCCCTTCCTGACCTCCTACAAGTTCTTCGGCGGCGCCCGCGATTCGTTCGCGCCCAACTACCAGGCGCGCAGCACGATGGAAAGCACCGAGCTGCTGATGCAGTACTCGGTCATGTACCACCTGCAGCGTAACCTCAACACGCCCACGCAGATGCTGGTCGTCGAGGGCGACGAGCACACGCCGTTCGACCTGCAGGTGCACGCCTTCAACAAGATCCCGTCGATCCACAAGGAACTGTCGGTGATGAAGAAGGTGACGCACATCGATCTGTACGCGAAGAAGGACTTCCAGGTCCAGGCCGCCGAGCGCACCGCCGACTTCGTGCGCCGGCAGTTGGTGGAGCGTCGCTAACCTCGTTCCGCAGGCCTCGGCGGCCTGGCGGAGATCGACTGAATCGTGCACCCGGCACGATGAATACTGAAGGAGACATTGATGAAGCGAATCCTGTTCACCGCTGCGGCGACCGTGCTCGCCACCTGGTCACCCCTAAGCCAAGCGGCTTTTCCCGAGAAGCCGATCGAGATCGTCGTTCCATGGCCCGCCGGCATCGAGGCGGACATCTCGGCGCGTGCGATCGCCACGGTGATGTCCAAGAAGCTGGGCGTCCCCGTTCAGGTGATCAATAGGCCGGGTGCCCAGGGCGTCATTGGGACGGCGGAAGTCGCGCGCGCCAAGCCTGACGGCTACACCGTCGGATCGTTGAACGTGGCGGGCATCATCTCCCAGCCGATTGCCGGCAACGCCACCTACAAGCCGGCGGACTTCGATCCGATCGGCCTGTACTCGGCCGTCTCGATGGTGCTGGCGGTCAAGGCCGACGCCCCGTTCAAGGACCTCAAGTCGTTCGAGGCCGCGGCCAAGAGCAGCAGCAAGCAATTCGTGTTCGGCAGCTACGGCCCGGCTTCGTACCCGGCCCTGACGGTCCAGCGCATGTCAAAGGCCAACGGCTGGCCGCTCAAGGCGGTCACCTTCCCTTCGCCCGGTCCCTTGCAGTTGGAGACGGGCGACGCTGATTTCGTCGCGGCTCCGTACGCTGTGCTGGCCAGCGCCATCAAGGCTGGCCAAGTGCAGCCTCTGGTCGCGCTCACCAAGGACCGGCTCGCGCAGTTGCCCAACACGCCCACCTTGCGCGAGGCGGGCTACAACTTCGACCCGCTCCTTTGGAGCGGGCTGTTCGTGCCGAAGGGCACCCCGCAGGACGTCGTCGACAAGCTTGGAGCGGCCCTGCGCGATGCGGTGCAGGATCCTTCGATCAAGGATCTGAGCCAGCGCATCAACTCGCCCTTCTTCTACGTGGATCCGAAGCAAAGCGCAGCGCAGGTGAGAGACGACGACGCGGGGCTGCGCCCGGTCATGGAAGCGCTTGGCCTGGCGAAGAAGTAGTCCGCCGTGACAGACGAAAGCCAGGGAAAGTCGGGGGGTTGGCCCGGCCCGGTGGAAGAGCGGGCGCTCAATGGACAGCGCCTGCTGGCCCTTGTGCTCACCGCTGCCCTGGGCCTCGGTGCGATCGTCGCCTTCATCCTCACGCCATCGCTGATCACAGACTACAAGCCGGACGTTCGCTTCTACGAGTCGCCGGCCTTCGTGCCGCGGTTCGCGCTTCTCGTGGTGGCGATATGCGCGGTCGCGCACGTCGTCCGGGTCAGGCGAGGGGCATCGCTTGACGCGGGCGAGGAACTGGATGACGAGGACGCCAATCGGCACGTCGTTCTCCTGGGCATCGCTCTCTTCGCCGCCTACGTGCTGCTCGTCCCGGTCATCGGCTATGCACCCTCCACCGTCGCGTTCGTTGCAGCCGCGGGGGCACTAGGATCGGTCGGCATCCGCCGCTCTCTCGTGCTGGCCGTCGCGTTCGGTGCCGCCGCATTCGCCCTCTTCGTGCTTGGCCTGAAGGTCTGGTTTCCCAGCCCGAGCCTTCTGAACTGGCTCGGCTGACAGGAGGTCCGTTCACCATGCGAGTTCACCTGTGGCGGCACTGATCGAGGGCTTCCAGTCGGCGCTTCAGTGGGGCGTCCTGCTGAGCGTGCTGCTGGGCAGTCTCGCCGGCATCTTTGTCGGCGTGTTGCCCGGCATCGGGCCGATCGTGGCGATCGCCGTTTGTCTGCCGTTCACCTACGGCATGCCGCCGCTGGCTGGCCTGTCCTTGTTGCTCGGCATCTATTGCGGAGCTTTCTATGGTGGCGCGGTCACTTCGATCCTGATCCGCACGCCTGGAGAGGCGTCATCGATCATGACGATGTTCGACGGCTACCCCATGGCGCGCCGCGGAGAGGCGGAGCGGGCCCTCTCGCTGGCGTTCTCATCGGCGTTCGTGGGCGGCATCTTCAGCGCCATCTTCCTCGCACTGGCCGCCCCTCAACTGGCCAAGCTCACGACGCGCTTCGGCGCTGCCGAGTTCACGGCAGCGGCGTTGCTGGCCGCGATCTGCGTGTGCCGTGCGTATTCGGGGCGGTTCATCGAGGCGATGCTGATGGTCGGCCTCGGCCTGTTCGTCGGAACGGTCGGCATCGATCCGACGTCCGGCGAACGCCGCTTTGTATTCGGCTCCGAGGGCCTGCTGAGCGGGCTTCCGCTGGTCTCCGTGGCCATCGGCATGTTCGGCATGGCGCAGGGCTTCGTGCTGCTCGGTTCGGCGCCACGGCCGCTGCGCGAGGAGGAAACGCTCGAACACGCCGGCGTCAAGCTGAGGCACTTCCTCGAACCCTTCAAATACCCGCGCACGCTTCTCAACTCGCTGGGCCTGGGGCTCTTCATCGGCGTGCTGCCCGCCGTCGGCGCGGCTTTGTCCACCTCGCTGGCCTACTTCGCCGCCCGCAGAAGTTCATCGAGCCCCGAGACCTTCGGCCGCGGCAATCCCGAGGGCATCGTGGCAGCCGAGGCTGCCAACAACTCCAACAGCGGTGGCGCGATGGTCACCGTGTTGACACTCGGCATCCCGGGCGACGCGATCACCGCCGTGATGATGGGCGTCTTCCTGGTGCATGGCGTATTTCCCGGCCCCAATCTGTTCTCCGAGAAGCCCGAGTTGGTCAACGGCGTGTTCGCGTCTCTGCTCGTGATCAACGTGATGATCGTAGCGATCCTCGTGCTTCTGGTGCGCTACATCGCGATGCTCGTTCGCGTGGATCCCCGTGTGCTCGGCATCGGCATCCTCACGCTGTGCTTCGTGGGTGCCTACTCGGTCGGAAACTCCTTCAATGACGTGTGGATCGCGCTCGGCTTCGGCGTGTTCGGCTGGTTCTGCGCGATGTCCGGACTTCCAGCGGTCCCGCTGGTGCTGGGCATGGTGGTCGGAGACTTGTTCGAGAACTCGATGCGCCAGGCGCTGTCCATCTCCGATGGCTCGTTCCTGATCTTCGTGCAAAGGCCCGTTTCGGCCGTCCTCGTACTGGCGTCGGTGTTGATGTTGGTCTGGCCGATGGTGCGCCGCCTGTTCGGTCCGGCCAAACCGATCCCCGACGAGATCGCATTGCAGCCCCCACCCGGCTGGATGGAGCCGCCGGCCGCCGACAGCGCACCGACTGCCCCCAGCGCCCCCGAACCAGGAGCCCGCCAATGAGCCGACATCTGATGTGCGTAATGACCTCGCCTTCGCCGGGCAAGGAGCAGGAGTTCGAGCGCTGGTATGACGGGCAGCACATTCCCGACTTGCTCCGGGTACCCGGCGTGCTGTCCGCCCAACGCTTCAAGCTCAGCGACCATCAGCACAAGCCGCCTCCCTTCAGTCAGACCTACATGGCGATCTATGAGGTCGAGACCGACGACCTGGCGGCCTTCAGCGGCGAAGTCCTGCGGCGAGTCGGCACGCCTGCCATGCCGATGACCGATGCGATCGCGCCCACTTTCGTGCGCTTCCTCCTGGACCCGGTGACGTCCAAGCTGACCCCGGTCACGAAACCATGAAGGCCGTCCACCTTGGTAATCTCACGGTGGACCGAGTAGAGGAGTCGCTCCTGCCCGGCATTGAAGCGCTCGCGATGTTCTCCGACTGCACCGCCGAGCACCTCGAGCGCCATCGCAAGTGGCTGGAGCCGGATTACCTCGAGTCTGGCACCGGCCGACTGATGATCAGCCTGCACAGCTGGGTCATTCGCACCGGCCGCCATACCATCCTGGTGGACACCTGTGGTGGCAACGACAAGGACAGGCCGGCGTTTCCCAAGTTCCACCAGAAGCAGACGCCTTGGCTGGAGCGGCTCAACAGCCTGGGCATCGATCCGGCGTCTGTCGACTTCGTGATGTGCACCCACCTGCACGTCGACCACGCCGGCTGGAACACACGGCTGGAAAACGGCCGCTGGGTGCCAACGTTCCCGAATGCGCGCTACCTGATGTCGCGCCGCGAGCACGACTTCTGGCACGACAGAGCCGCCGCGCCGGATCGGGGCGGCGTCAACGCCGGCACCTACGAGGACAGCGTGCTGCCCGTGGTGGAACAGGGCCTCGCACTGATGACCGACGAGGCCTACCAGATCGACGACGACCTGTTGATGGAACCGGCGCCAGGACATACACCGGGCCACTGTGTCCTCAAGGCGGGCAGCGGCCATCACCAGGCGGTGTTCAGTGGGGACCTCTGCCATTCCCCTCTGCAGATTCATTATCCGGACTGGAACAGCCGCTTCTGCGAGCAGCCCGATGTGGCGCGGCTCACGCGCCGCCGCGTGCTGGAGCACTGCTGCGAGCGGCGCGCGTTGATCTTTCCGGCGCATTTCGGAGGTGCGCATTTCGGCCGGGTCGAGGCGGCGGGGCAAGGCTTCAACTACCGCGCCGGCGATCAGCCCGGATGAACGGGCAGGCGAGGCGCTCGTGGGGGTTACAGTGCACGCGACCATGGCCTTTGCCCCAACATGCGACTGAAGCAACTGGAGGAGTTCGTTGCGGTCGTACAAGCAGGCAGCGTCCGCGGCGCGGCGCGCAAGCTCGGCACGACCCAACCGGCGCTGACAAAGGCGCTGCAGCGCCTCGAGGAGGAGATCGGCTCCCCACTGCTGCTGCGCAGCGGTCGCGGCGTCAGCCTGACGGCTTTCGGCAGAGCTTTGCTGCCCCATGCTGAGGCGGTGCAGGCCGAATTGCAGCGTGCCGCCGACGATCTGGAGCAGTTGCGCGGCGGGCCGGAACGATCACTCTCTGTTTCGGTGACGCCCGTGGCCGGGATCACCATCATCCCGGAAGCGCTACGTCTGTTCAGGCGCGAGTTCCCCGACGTGCTGGTGAGTGTGCTCGACGGCTTGTCGCCACCGGGCATATCCCTGTTGAAGATCGGCGCCGTGGATTTCTACGTGGGCTCGGCGAAGGGTGCGCAAGACGAGCGCAGTTTCGGCTCCATGCAACTCGCGCCCAACGAGATCGTCGTGGCCTGTCGGCCGGGGCACCCATTGCAGAAGGCGACTCGCCTGGGCGATCTGGTCCAGGCTCAGTGGGCATTCACGGGCAAGGACGGATTCCGCGGCGAGTTGCTGGATGACGCATTCGAGCATGCGGGCCTGCCCAAGCCGACCAGCGTGACTCACTGTGCGTCGTTCACCACCTTGTTGTCGGTGGTCGAGGCGAGCGACCTGCTGGCGCTGATCCCGAGCCGGATCCTCGGCCGCGGCCCATTCGGCAACGTGCTGGTTCCGCTGACGCTGCCGGAAATGCGGCTGGAAATCTCGCCGATCCGGGTGGTGTGGAAGGCCGCCAACGCGCTCACACCCGGAGCAAAGGCCTTCATCAACGCGCTGCGTCAGGCCAGCCGCTGAACGAGAGCCTGCTGTAAGCGGGGGCCGACGCCGCATCGCACTGGTCACCGGCGCGGCTGAACCGCCGAACCTGCTGCGCGGACTCACGACGCCGCATCCAAGGCCGGCCTGATCGGCATGACGTGCAACATGGCGCTCCACTACGCGCCCTTCGGCGTCACGATCAGTTTCACGACCGGCGATGACCGGCTGGAATCACGATGCCGCGCGGCGATCTTCCCGGCCTGTGCATCGGCGCCCCAGACTTCGGGGCAGCGGCTGACGGCACGGCTCCGCACCATCGGTCGGACCACTCATCGCCGACGGCGACCAACAAGGCAGCTTCGCGGCCGTGCGCACCTGAAACGGCCAACGCGGATCAAGATGAAGCAAGCCACATAACGGATCGATCGCCGGACCCTGCTGCTGTGCACAGCCGGCCTCGTACCGCCTTCGGCGGGAGGGCACATTGTCGGCAGCGCGCGGATCGCCCCACTGCTGCGAAGCGGCGATCGAACAGGAGAAAACGATGAAGCCGCTTGACCATCTCTTCCGCCCTATCGACATCGGCACGATGGAGGTCAGGAACCGCATCATGATGGCGCCGTTGTCGACGCATTGGGCCCCCGACGACGGTCACGTCACGCAGCAGCTGATCGACTTCTACGAGGCGCGTGCCGCCGGCGGCGTCGGCCTCATCGTCTGCGAGGGCGCATCACCCGACTGCGACCACCCCTACTGGAAGCGCAGCCTCGGGCTGTGGTCGGACGATGTGGTGCCGAGCTTCCGGCGGCTGGCCGATGCCGTCCACGCACACGGCGCGAAGCTCGCCGTCCAGCTGCTGCATCCGGGCCCCGATGCGCACTCGCATCTGAAGGGCCTGCGGCCGATCGGCCCTTCGGCGATCCGCTGCAAGACGAACGGGCAAATCAGCCGCGAACTGGCCGCTGACGAGATCGGGCGCATCGTCGCGCTGTTCGGCGAGGCGGCACGACGGGCGCGCGAGGCGGGATGCGACGCCATCCACCTGCACGCGGCGCACGCCTACGGACTCCTGGCGTCGTTCCTCTCGCCGCTGCGCAACAAGCGCGCCGACGCCTACGGCGGCTCGATGGAGGGCCGGATGAAGCTCGTCGTCGACGTGATGGCGAGCATGCACGAGCGTGCGGGTCGTGACTTCCCGATCATCGTGCGCCTGTCGGCCGACGAGATCGTGGCCGGCGGGCAGGACCTGCGCGAGGTGGAGATGCTTGCGCCCTTGCTCGTGGCGGCCGGCGCCAGCGCGCTGGAAGTGTCGGCGGGTGCATTGCCGGAGCTGGACGGGCGCGTGATTCCCTACACCGGCACCGCGCTCGGCCTGAACAGCCGTCTGGCCGCGGCGATCAAGGCCGTGGTGGACGTGCCGGTGATCGTGGTCGGGCGCATCAACACGCCGCAGATCGCCGGGGACATCCTGGCGCGAGGGCAGGCCGACATGGTGTCCATGGCGCGTGCGCTGCTCGCCGACCCGGCCTGGCCCCTGAAGGCCTCGCGCAGCACCACCACGGCCTTCACCGTCTCGCCCCGGCGCTCGTCGCGCGCGGCGATCACGCAGACCTCCTGAATGGCCGGGTGGGCGTACATCAGCGCCTCCACCTCGGCCGGCCAGACC
>JABWBN010000150.1 GCA_013360485.1 Burkholderiaceae bacterium
GTAGCCGTGTTCCGCGAAGCTGGATGCCAGCCAGTCGAGCAGGTCCGCGTTCCATGGTTCGGCATCCAGATCGTCCACCGGCTCCACCAACCCGCGGCCCAGGCGAGCACCGCGCCGGCCAGGGTGCCGCCCAGTGGTACCCAAGGCGACGGCGCCCAATTGAACTCGAACACCCGGGTGGCCATGGCACCACCCACCGCCACGGCTGCAGCGGAAGCCAGCAGCCCGGCCAACGCCCCCACGCCCAACAGCTCGGCGCGCTGAACCTGGCGCAGCATGTGTCCGCTGGCCCCCACGGCCCGCATTACCGCGAACTCGCGGGCTCGGCTCTCACGGGTGGCCGACACTGCCGCAAACAGCACCACCAGCCCGGCGGCCAGCGCAAAGCCAAAGAGGAACTCCACGGCGCGCACCACCTGGTCCAGCACGCGCTGCACCTGTGCCACCTGTGCCGACACATCGACGTTGGTCAGGTTCGGAAACCGCCGCACCAGCGCGCTGTCGAACCCGGCCTGCGTCGGTGCGCGAAACGCACTGATGTATGTGGCCGGCATCTCCGGCAGGCTCGAACGCGGAAACATCACGAAGAAGTTCACCCGCATCGAGCCCCAGTCCACCTGGCGCAGGCTGGTGATGCGGCCCTCGTGCAGCTGCCCCGCGATGTCGAAGCGCAGCCGGTCGCCCAGCTTCAGGCCGAGCGTCTGCGCGATCCCGGTCTCCACGCTCATCGCATCCGCCTCCTCCGGTGTCCAACTACCCTGCTCGACGATGTTGTGCACCGGCAGTTGCGCCGCATGGCTGAGGTTGAACTCTCGGTCGACCAGGCGCTGCGCGCGATCGTCGGCATAGCTGCCGGGCCCCACGGGCTGCCCGTTCACCGCGACCAGGCGGCCACGGATCATCGGGAACCAGTCGTAGCGCTGCACGCCGGCATCTGCCAGTTGCTTGCGGAAGTCCTCACCCTGCTCGGGCTGAATGTTGATCACGAATCGATTGGGCGCATCTGGCGGTGTGGCACTGCGCCAGGCGGCGATCAGGTCGGTGCGCAGCAGCACCAGCAGCACCAATGCCAACAACCCCACGGACAGCGACGACACCTGCAGCACGGCGAACGCTGGCCGCGCTGCCAATTGGCGCGTGGCCAGCACCAACCAGCGTGGCGCGCGGCTGCGAGGCACGGCCCAGCGCAGCGCGGCCACCGCCAGCCAGGCCAGAACGGCAAATGCGAGCACGGCCAGGGCGAAGCCGCCCACCGCGATGAGCCCCATGCGCAGGTCGGCCGCCACCGCCACCAGAAGCCCTGCGAAGCCAGCCACGCCGGCAACGAGCACACCAACCGACACCGGCTTGATGCCACCGACATCGCGCCGGATCACCCGCAGCGGCGGCACCCGGGCCAGTTGCAGCACCGGCGGCAGGCCAAAGGCCACCAACAGCGTGAGGCCGACGCCCAGGCCGAAGGCCGCCGGCAGCCAGCCCGCTGTGGGCAACTCGGCCTCGACGAGGCCCGCCAGCAGGTAGACGAAGACGAAGTGCACGGCAAAACCCAGCGCCACGCCAGCGGCGCTGGCGAGCAAGCCGACAGCCCCGAACTCCAGTGCATAGGCACCGGCAATCGCTCGCTGGGGGGCACCCAGCACCCGCAGCATGGCGCAGTCATCCAGGTGGCGCTGCGCGAAGTCGCGCGCGGCGATGGCCACGGCCACCGCGGCCAGCAACGCCGCCAGCAGCGCCACCAGGTTGAGAAAGCGCCCGGCGCGGTCCAGCGTCTGGCGCATCTCCGGTCGGCCGGACTCGAGCGACTCCACGCGCATGCCGCGGGTGGAACCCTGGTCGATCTGCTGCTGCGCCCACTGGACGAACTCGCGCACCTGCGCCTGGCCCCCCTCGGGCGCCGCCACCGCCAAGCGGTAGGTCACCCGGCTGGCCGGCTGCACGAGCCGCGTGGACGCCAGATCGTCCGCATGCAGCATCACACGGGGCGCGAACACCATGAAGCCGGCGCCGCGGTCGGGCTCGAGCAGCAGCACACGGTCGATGACGAAGCGGCGCTCACCCAGCCACAGGGGGTCTCCCACCGCCAGGCCCAGGGCGTCGAGCAGCGAGCCATCGGCCCAAACCGTGCCACGGGGTGGTCCGTGTCGAACCTGCTCGGCAACGGCACCGGACCCGGCCTGCACCCGCAACGATCCGCGCAACGGGTAGGTGGCACTCACCGCCTTGATCGCCGCCAGTTTGACGCCGCCGCCCTGAGCGTCGTCGGCTCGCGCCATGCTGGGGAAACCCACGTTCGTCGACACCTGCAGGCCCAGTTCGGCCGCTCGCGCCGCGAACGTCGGCGCTGCGGGCTGGTCGCTGGCCACCACTGCATCGCCACCGAGCAGTTGGCGGGCGTCGCGCGCCAGTGCACCGTCCAATCGGTCGGCAAAGAAGCCCACGGCTGTCAGTGCCGCCACGGCCAGCACCACCGCCACCATCAGCAGCCGCAACTCACCGGCTCGGAAGTCCCGCCAGGCCTGGCGCCAGGCCAGGCCGACAGTGGAGATGGGCAATCGATCGATTGTCATGGCCAAGCACGGTACACCAACCCCGCTGAACCCTGCATGCAAAGGCCTCGAACGCCCCGCCACCACCGGGCTGATCCAATGTCGGCATGGACACCGTCTCGCTGCCACCCGTCTTCGTTTCCCATGGCTCACCGATGACAGCGCTGGAGCCCGGCACAACTGGCCCCTTCTGGCAGCGCCTGGGCCCGGCACTGCAGGCGCTGGGCGGGCGCCCGCGCGCCATCGTCGCCGTATCGGCCCATACGCTGACCCGCGAACCCATGGTGCTGGCCGCTGCCCGCCACGACACCGTGCATGACTTCGGCGGGTTCCCGCCGGCGCTGTATCGTTTGCGCTACGACAGCGATGGCGCACCGGAACTGGCCATGCGCATCGAGCGCCTGCTTGCCGACAGCGGTATGCCCGTGCAGCAGTCCGCCAGCGGCGGGCTGGACCACGGCATCTGGATCCCGCTGCGCATGGTTTACCCGGATGCCGACGTGCCGATCGTGCCACTGGGCTGGCCGCCGCAATGGTCGCCAGCGCAGCTGTTTGCCCTGGGCCAGGCGCTGGCGCCGCTCACGCGCGAAGGCGTGTGGATACTGGCCAGCGGCAGCATCACGCACAACCTGGGCCTGGTGTTCCAGCATGGCGGCACGCCGCCGCTGGACGCACCGGAGGTGCCGGCCAGCGCGGCCTTTCGCAACTGGTGGGCGCAGCATTGCGCGCGGGCCGACTGGCCGGCCTTGCTGGACTACCGGCTGCAGGCTCCCGCCGCGGGCGACATGCACCCGACCGATGAGCACCTGCTGCCCTGGTTCGTGGCCGCTGGCGCTGGTGGGTCGACCGCGCCGCCACACCGCCTTCACGACGGCCTCACGTACGGTTGCCTGGGCATGGATGCATTTGCGTTTGGACCGCGCGGCACGGACCTGGCCGCCGCCTTGGGGCCCGCTTCGATCTGACCGGCAATTGCGGCGCGGCCCCGGGGCCTGCGCGCCGCCTCAGTGCCGTGCAGGCAGCGTGCCCACCACGCCCTGCACCAGCCAGTCCATGCTGGCAATTCGCGCGTCGTCCAGTGCTCCGGCATCCAGCCGCGTCTTGCCGGCGTTGTCCACCAGTGGCGCCGAGAACGGCTTGAAGCGACCGGTGACAATGGCTTCGCGGCGCCTGTCCAGGTCGGCCCGCAGCGCCGGCGGGAGCGCCGCGTTCAGGGCCGACAACTGGACGAACCCGTCCTTCAGCCCGCCCCAGGTCGGCCGGGGTTGCCAACTGCCGGCCAGCACCGACTGAGCCACCTGCGTGTAGTAGCCGCCCCAATGATGGGTCACCGCGGCCAGTTGGGCACGCGGCGCGAACTTCGACATGTCGCTCTGATAGGACACCACCGCCACGCCCTTGTCCTGCGCCGCCTGCGGCACGGCGGGGGAGCCGCTGTGGTTGGTGAGCACATCGGCTCCCTGGCCGATCAATGCCAGAGCCGCTTCACGCTCGCGCGCCGGGTCGAACCAGGTGTTCAGCCACACCAGCCGGACCTCGGCACGCGGGTTGGCCGCACGCATGCCCAGGGCAAAGGCGTTGATGCCCTGAACCACTTCGGGCACCGGGAAGCCGGCCACATAACCCGCCACGCCGTTCGTGCTGTGCTTGCCCGCCAGGTAGCCGGCCAGCCAGCGTGCTTCGTAATAACGTGCGTTGTAAGTGTTCAGGTTGGCCGCTGTCTTGTAGCCGCCGGCATGCTCGAACTTCACACGCGGGAACTCCGTCGCTACCCGCAATGCCGGCTCCAGATAGCCGAAGCTGGTGGCAAAAACCAGGCCGCAGCCATCGCGTGCCAGCTCGCGCATCACGCGTTCGCTGTCGGCGCCCTCGGCCACCGCCTCGACGAATCGGGTGCGGACGCGGGGAGCCAGTGCCCGCTCCATGGCCTGCCGGCCCTGGTCGTGCTGGAAGCTCCAGCCGGCTTGGCCGACCGGGCTGACGTACACGAAGCACGCTTGCAGGGACGCAGGATCGGTGGCTTGCGCCGCCGCACCGCCAGCCAGGCAGACCGTCAGCCACAGCAAGCGAGGGCGGGTGCGGCGGGTGCAAGGGGGAAGGCAGCGAACCGCCCTTAGGGCGCGCGCGGCCGCGCGCCCGAGGTTTTTGTGCATGGTTGTCCTCGACATGGCCCCTGGGTTGAAGAGATGGGTGCCGGCGGCGGGGGCACGCTGCCGACACGCCCGCATTCTCCCCGAAAACCTCAGGAAACCCCCAATGGGCAGAGGTCCGGGCCAGCGGGACAGCGGACGTAGGATCGCCTACCCCACGAGGAGGATGACCATGAAGACCTTTGCACGGGCCACGCTGGCCCTCGCAGCCGCGCTGGCGATCCCGGCGCTGCAAGCCAAGACTCTGGTGTACTGTTCCGAAGGCTCGCCTGAGAACTTCACGCCTGCGCTCAACACCACCGGCACCAGCTTCGACGCAGCGCGCCCGGTCTACGACAAGCTCACGCAGTTCGCACGCGGCTCCACGCAGGTGGAGCCCGGCCTGGCCGAGAGCTGGACCGTCTCGCCCGACGGAAAGGTGTTCACCTTCAAGCTGCGCAAGGGCGTGAAGTTCCACTCCGGCGTGAACGGCTTCAAGCCCACCCGCGAGCTCAATGCCGACGACGTCGTCTTCTCGTTCGAGCGTCAGTGGAAGACCGATCATCCATATGCGAAGGTTTCCGGCGGCAAGTACGACTACTTCGCCGACATGGGCCTGCCCGACGACCTGCAGTCCATCGAGAAGATCGACCCGCACACGGTGAAGATCACGCTCAAGCGCGCCAACGTCACGATGTTGGCCAACCTGGCGATGGACTTTGCGAGCATCCACTCGGCCGAGTACGCCGAGATGCTGGCCAAGGCCAACAAGAAGGAGCAGTTCGACCAGTTCCCGGTGGGCACCGGTGCCTTTTCGTTCGTGACCTACCAGAAGGACGCGGTCATCCGCTACAAGGCCCACAAGGAACACTGGGCAGCGCCTGCCGAGCGCGCCCTGGTCGACGATCTGGTGTTCGCGATCACGCCAGACCCCACGGCGCGCTTCAGCAAGCTCAAGGCCGGCGAGTGCCATTTCGTCATCGCGCCGCGTCCGGCCGACCTTCCCGAGATGCAGAAAGACCCGGCACTCAAGGTGATCAGCCAGTCGGGCCTGAACATCGCCTATTGGGCCTTCAACACCCAGAAGCCGCCCTTCGACAAGAAGGAGGTGCGCCAGGCGCTGTCGATGGCCATCGACCGCACGGCCATCATCCGCGACGTCTACCTCGGTGCTGGCCAGCCGGCCAAGAACCTGATCCCGCCCACGATGTGGTCATACAACGACGCCATCAAGCCGTACCCTCACAACCCCAACAAGGCCAAAGAGATGTTGGCCAAGGCGGGTGTCAAGACGCCGCTGGCAATCGACCTCTGGTACATGCCGGTGCAGCGACCCTACAACCCGAACGCGAAGCGCATCGCCGAAATGATGCAGGCCGACCTGGCCAAGGTGGGCGTGACGGCCAAGCTCGTGACCTACGAGTGGGGCGAGTACCGCAAGCGCATGCAGCAAGGCGAGCACATGACCGGCATGCTCGGGTGGACCGGCGACAACGGCGACCCTGACAACTTCTTCTTCCTGCATGGGTGCGAAGGCGCCCGCCCGGGCGGCCAGAACCTCTCGAAGTGGTGCGACAAGGAGTTCGACTCGCGCCTTCAGAAGGCGCGCAGCATCGCCGACATCAAGGAGCGCACGCGCTTGTATCAGGAGATGCAGGCCATCGAGCACGAGGCCGCGCCCGATCTCAAGCTGGCCCACTCGGTGGTCTACGAAGTAATGCGCAAGGAGCTCAGCGGTTACAAGCAGAGCCCCTTCGGTTCGCACCAGTTCAACGGGGTCGAGTTGAAGTAGACACCGCATTGGCGCCCCTGGGCGCCGCACCGCATGGGGCATCGCTCGCGGACCGGCGCAGCCGAGTCCGCAGCGAGTGCTCGGCACCGCCATCCTTCGATCCAAGCCCTGCGTGTTCCGTTTCCTGCTGCGCCGCCTGGCGCTGACCATCCCGACGTTCATCGCCCTGATGTTCGTCACCTTCGTCGCGATTCGGCTGGTGCCGGGCGATCCGGTGGAGGTGCGCGTGGGCGAGCGCGGCATTTCGCCGGAGCGCCTGGCCATCTTCCGCCACGAACTGGGACTGGACCAACCCGTGTGGAAGCAGTTCGTGGACTATGCCTGGCACCTGCTGCACGGTGACTTCGGCACCTCGCTGGCCACCAATCAGTTGGTGCTCACCGAGTTCGCCGCGTTGTTCCCGGCCACGCTGGAACTGGCTGCGGCCGGCATGCTGTTCGCGGTGCTGCTGGGCATTCCGGCGGGCACACTGGCCGCGGCGCGGCGCGGCACCTGGTTCGACCACACCCTCATGGGGCTGTCGGTCACCGGCTACTCGATGCCCATTTTCTGGTGGGGTTTGCTGCTCATCATGTTCGTGGCCGAGCGCTGGGGGCTCACCCCGGTGTCAGGCCGCATCGACTTGATCCGCTACTACTTCGAGCCGGTCACCGGCTTCATGGTGATCGATGCGTGGCTTTCAGGGCAGGCCGGCGCGGTGAAGGATGCACTGCACCATTTGGTGCTGCCCGCGGTCGTGCTGGGCACCATCCCGCTGGCCGTCATCGCCCGCATGACGCGCTCGGCCATGCTGGAGGTACTGGGCGAGGACTACGTGCGCACCGCCCGCGCCAAAGGGCTGGGGCCGGCGCGCGTGATCGGTCTGCATGCCCTGCGCAACGCGCTGATTCCGGTGGTCACCATCATCGGGCTGCAGGTCGGCGGCCTGATGGCCGGCGCCGTGCTCACCGAGACCATCTTTTCGTGGCCGGGCGTGGGCAAGTGGTTGATCGAGTCGATTGCCCGCCGCGACTACCCGGCGCTGCAGGGCGGCGTGATGCTCATTTCCTCGGTCGTGATCGTGGTGAACCTCCTGGTGGACTTGACCTACGGCCTCATCAATCCCCGCATCCGGCATGGCTGAGCTCGCATCCACGGCTGCGAACGCCGACGACGCGCTGCCGCCGCAACCGTCGCGGCTGCGCGCGTTCTGGTCGGCGTTCGCCGAGAACCGCGGCGCGGTGGCCGGGCTCGCGGTGGTGCTGCTCATCGCCCTGCTTGCGCTGACGGCCGACTGGGTAGCCCCCTATGCGCCGGACGAACAGTTCCGCGACGCCGTGCGTGCCGCCCCGATGTGGGTCGAGGGCGGCACCGCCCGCTTCGTGCTGGGTACCGACAGCCTGGGCCGCGACATGCTCTCGCGCCTGATCCATGGCGCGCGGGTGTCGCTGTTCATCGGCCTGGCGGTGATGGGGGTGTCGTTCGTCATCGGCATCCTGCTGGGCCTGGCCTGCGTGGCGCTACGCGGAGCGGGGGGCCAAGTGGTGGACGTCGTCATCACACGGCTGATGGACCTGATCATGGCGGTGCCCAGCCTGGTGCTGGCCATCCTGGTGGTGGCGGTGCTCGGCCCAAGCCTGGCCAACACCATCATCGCGGTTACGCTGGTGACGCTGCCGCGCTACGTACGGCTGGTGCGCGCGTCCGCGCTGTCTGAACTGGGCAAGGACTACGTGATCGCCGCACGTGTGGCCGGCGCCGGCCGCGTGCGCCTGCTGTTGGCCACCGTGCTGCCCAACTGCCTGTCGCCGCTGATCGTGCAGGCGGCGCTCGGCGTGTCCGACGCCATCCTCGAAGCCGCTGCACTGGGTTTCCTCGGCCTGGGCGCGCAGCCGCCCACGGCCGAGTGGGGCACCATGCTCGCCGACGCACGCGAGTTCATCCGCTCCGATCCTTGGCTGGTCACCCTGCCCGGGCTGGCCATCCTCATCACGGTGGTGTCGATCAACCTGGCCGGCGACGGCCTGCGCGATGCCCTCGATCCGAAGATGAGGCGATCGTGAGCGCCGCCGCGCTGCTGGACATACGCGGCTTGACGGTGCGCTTTGCCACCCGCCGCGGCGCCTTCACTGCGGTCGACGGCGTCGACCTCTGCGTTGCGCCCAACGAGGTGCTGGCCATCGTCGGCGAGTCGGGCTCGGGCAAGTCGGTGGCCATGCTCGCCATCATGGGCCTGCTGCCCTGGACGGCAACCATCACCGCCGAGCGCATGGCCTTTGACGGCCAGGACCTTGCCGGCCTGAGCCCGCGTCAGCGTCGCAGCATCATCGGACGCGACATTGCCATGGTGTTCCAGGAGCCCATGACCTCGCTGAACCCGTGCTTCACCGTGGGCTACCAGGTTGGCGAGGCATTGGCCACGCATCTTTCGCTCGACCGCGGCGCACGCCGCGCACGCGTGGTCGAGCTGCTCGAGCAGGTGGGCATTCCCGACGCCGCACGGCGCCTGGGCACCTTCCCGCACCAGCTCTCGGGCGGCATGTGTCAGCGCGTGATGATCGCCATGGCGCTGGCATGCAAACCGCGCCTGCTCATCGCCGACGAAGCCACCACGGCCCTCGATGTCACCATCCAGGCGCAGATCCTCGAGCTGCTGCTCGGGCTGCAGCGCGACGCCGGTATGGCGCTGGTGCTCATCACCCACGACCTGGGCGTGGTGGCAGAAACAGCCCACCGCGTGGTGGTGCAGTACGCCGGCCGCCAGGTCGAGCAGGCGCCGGCACAGGCCGTGTTCGACGACCCGCACCACCCCTACACCGCAGCGTTGCTGGCGGCGCTGCCCGAGCACGCGCAGGGGCGACACCTCGCGGCCATCGGCGGCATGGTGCCGGGGCAGTTCGACCGCCCGCCGGGCTGCCTGT
>JABWBN010000151.1 GCA_013360485.1 Burkholderiaceae bacterium
AACAGGCCGACCGCGGCAGCCGGCGGCGCCACGCCCAGGTGCCGGTAGGCGGCCAGGGTGGCGATGCGCCCGCGCGGCGTGCGCTGCAGGTAGCCCTGCTGGATGAGGTAGGGCTCGATCACGTCTTCGATGGTGCCGGACTCCTCGCCGATGGCGGCGGCCACGTTGTCCAGGCCGACCGGACCGCCGTCGAAGCGATGGACCACGGCTTCGAGCAACTTGCGGTCCATCAGGTCGAAGCCCTGGGGGTCGACATCGAGCATGGCCAGCGCGCGATCGGCGATTTCGAGCGTGATCACGCCTTGTCCCTTCACCTCTGCGTAGTCGCGCACCCGGCGCAGCAGCCGGTTGGCGATGCGCGGTGTGCCGCGGGAGCGACGCGCCACCTCGAATGCCCCCTCGGCATGGATGGGAACGTTGAGCAGCCCCGCCGAACGCTTGACGATGGTGCCCAGCTCGGCGGGTGTGTAGAACTCCAGCCGCGCGACGATGCCGAAGCGGTCACGCAGGGGGTTGGTGAGCATGCCCGCACGTGTGGTGGCGCCGACCAGCGTGAAGGGCTGCAGATCGAGCTTGATCGAGCGGGCGGCCGGGCCCTCCCCGATCATGATGTCGATCTGGTAATCCTCGAGTGCCGGGTAGAGGATCTCCTCGACGACCGGCGAGAGACGATGGATCTCGTCGATGAAGAGGACATCGTTCTTCTCGAGGTTGGTCAGCAGCGCAGCCAGATCCTTGGGCTTCTCGAGCACCGGTCCGCTGGTCTGGCGCAGATTCACACCCAGTTCGGCGGCGATGATGTGCGACAGCGTCGTCTTGCCCAGCCCCGGTGGACCGAACAGCAGGACATGGTCGAGCGCCTCGCCGCGCTTGCGGGCCGCGCCGATGAAGATCTCGAGCTGCTCCCGCGCCTTGGCCTGGCCGATGTACTCCTGCAGCAGCTTCGGGCGCAGCGCCCGCTCCAGCGCCTCTTCCTGGGGCGATTGGCGCGCCGCCGCCACGAGCCGCGGGGCGGCCGGCGCGCCGGCAAAGTCATCGGTCTGTATGCCCATACAGCCCGTAGTCTATCGGTCCTGGCCGGTGCAGCCCACGGTCAGTGGGACAGCGCCTTGAGCGCCAGCTTGATGCCTTCGGAAACGCCCACGCCAGGCGGCAGGCCTTTGAGCGCCGCCGCGGCCTCGCGCTCGTTGTAGCCCAGCGCCACCAGCGCCTGGACGATGTCGGCCTGGGCGTCATCGACGATGGCTGTCGCGCCTGCGGGGAGTTCGGGGCCGAGCTTGCCCTTGAGCTCGAGCAGCAGGCGCTCGGCGGTCTTCTTGCCGATGCCTGGAACCTTGACCAGCCGGGCCGTCTGCTGCTGGGCCACGGCCTGCGACAGCTCGGCCACCGAAAGCCCCGACAGGATAGACAGTGCCGTGCGTGGCCCGATGCCGGAAATGCGGATGAGCTGGCGGAACGTGGCGCGCTCCGGCGCGGTGAGGAAACCAAACAGTTGGTGGGCGTCCTCGCGGACCACGAGATGCGTCAGCAGCGCCACCTTGTCGCCCAGCGCGGGCAGGTTGTAGAAGGTGGACATCGGCACATCGAGCTCATAGCCCACGCCGCCCACATCGAGCAACACCAACGGCGGAGACTTTTCCGCAAGGATTCCTGTGAGGCGACCGATCATGGCCGATTATGGTCGGGCACCGCTCCGCACTGCCAGCGGCCCCGGCCCGCGCGCCAGCGGCTCAGCGACGGAACAAGCCGAGCCGCTGTGCCTCGAGTGCTGCTTCGGCGCGCGAGCTCACGTTGAGCTTGCGGTAGATCTGCTTGACGTAGTCGGCAATGGTGTGGCGCGACAGCCCCAACTGCACACCGATCTCGGGCAGCGTGAAGCCCTTGGCCACCCGCAACAGCACTTCGCTCTCGCGCTCGGTGAGAGCGACATCGGGCATCGCGTTGACCGCCGGCTTGGCCTGTTCGGCGAAGTGGCGAATGACCTTGCGGGCAATCGACGGCGACAGCGGCGGCTCGCCCTGGCTGATGCGCTGCAACTGCTCGGTGATGAGCTCGCGCGGCTGCTCCTTGAGGATGTAGCCATACGCGCCCGCCTGGAGCGCCGGAAAGAGATGCTCGTCGTCGTCGTGGATGGTCACGACCACCGACTGGGCGTCGGGCTGCTGGTCGCGCAACGCGGCCACCACATCGGTGCCCGAGCCGTCCGGCAGGCCCAGGTCGATCAGGGCCAGTTCGAATCGCGTCACCGGCAGGTGGGCCAGCGCGTCGTGCACGCGCGAGCACTCGGTGATCTGGGCCCGCGGGAAGACCTGCAGCACCAGGCTCTTGAGCCAGGCTCGGATCTCGGGCAGGTCCTCGAGCAGCAGGATGTGGTTCATGGCGCGGGTCGTGGAATGGGCCCGCGGATCGTAGCAGCGCGTCAGCCGGATGTGACGTGTCGATCGAGCGGCAGCGTGAGACGTATCACGGTTCCGTAGCCGGGGCCCGACTCGACGAGGCATTGGCCCTGCAACTGCTTGGCCCTGCCCTTCATGCTGGCCATGCCGTGGCCTTTGTCCAGCCGACCATCGAGCTCCAGCGGAATGCCGCGGCCGTTGTCCTGCACCACCAGCTGGAAGTCACCGTCGGCCAGGGCGCAGGTGACGGTGCAACGCGAGGCGCGGCTGTGCTTGATGATGTTGCTGATCGCCTCGCGCAGGATGCGGGTCGTCTGCACATAGGCCCGCGCCGACAACGTGCCCGCCACCTCCTCGTCCGGCGGCGCGCTCCACTCGCCCTCGACCCCCGATTGCGCCAGCCGGGACACCACCTCGGCACGCCAGTCACCCAGCGCATCGCTCAGCCGCACGGGCTTGCCGGTGAGGCCGCGCACTGACAGACGCATCTCCTCGAGCGCCTCGCGCGCCAGCGTGGAGATGCGTTCGTTGTCGCTGGTGTGCACGATGGTCAAGAGCTTGGCGCCCAGGTCATCGTGCAAGTCGGCGGCAATGCGCTTGCGCTCGCGGTCGGTCACCTGCTCGACCTTGAGTTCGGACAGTTGGGCGAAGTTGCGCTCGATCTGCGCGGTGGCCTCGCGGATGCGCACCTCCAGCTCGGCCCTGCCCTGCTCGGCCGACTCCAGCGCGCGGCCGTAGCGCTGCAGCAACCGCAGCGCCAGCGTGATGAAAACCAGCGACGGGATCAACTGCGCGACGTAGCCCACGCGCGCGTCGAGGCGCGTCTGCTGGGCCAGGAACTCGGTGGCCAGGGCCACGCCCACCACGGCCAGCAGCGGCCCCATCAGCCAAAGTTGCCCCTGGCTGCGCCGGCGCGTCTCGAGCAGATAGAAGATCGCGGCGGCCGCGATTTCGAGCGAAAGCACCAGGAACCAGAAGCCTGAGGCAGGATACAGCCGAGCCGGCCCCGCCAGCCACAGCGTGACCAGCATCAGCACCGCTTGCGCCGGCAACGCCACATCGAGCCAGCGCAATCGGCGGCCGGCATACCGCACCAGGAACTGCACGGCGGCCCAGGTGATCAGGCTCATCAGCACCGCGAGGCCCAACTCGGTCTGCGCATGCGACCAAGGCAGTTCGGTCAGCCACAGCCGCGACAACACCAGCGCCCAGCCGACCATCATCGCGCCGAAGTAGGCCAGGTCGCCATGGCGCCGGGCCAGCAGGCCCATGGCGACCATCGCGCCACCCAACAGCAGCAGCGTGCCAGCCACCATCTCGGGCAGGCGCACGGCGAAGAGCATGCGCCTCTGGTAGCGCTGCTGCAGGTGATCGTGCGGCCCGAGCTCCACTTCCGACAAGCCACCAGCGCGCTGGCGCGAGCTCACCTCTCCCAGCGTATAGCCGCGCACGCCGAGGTCGATGGTGTTGGCGCCATTGCGCAGCAGTGCCGCGGGTATGGGCACGATCTGCGGTTGCTGGCAGTGCCGCGATACCGGCTCGGTGAGACTGCCCCCCCGATAGACCCGCGCGCCGTTGACGTTGACCTCGAGTGCGCTGCAGGCCCGCTCGACGTACAGCGCCTGCAACTCGGTGCGCGCTGGTGCGCCGTCGAGATGGAAGGCCAGCCGGTAGACCACCGTGCCGCTGGGGCGCGGCGTCGCGTCGGCCCAGTCGTCTGGCAGGCGCACCGGCTGTGCCTGAGGCCAGTTGGGCTCACCGCCGTCTGCGGCCGCGGCCGCCAGCGCCTGGTTGAACAGCATCACCTGCGCCCGCGCGGGCACCGCGACACCCCACAGCAGCAGTACCATGAACAGGCCGAACAGCACCGACCGGCCAGGCGCCTGGATCACCGCCACAACCGGTGCCGCCCCGACGAGCCGCTGCGATGGAGGGGTGCACCGTGACATCGCGACGCATTCTGCCGGATCGCCCGGGCGCCGGCATCGCGCGACAATGCGGCCCCGCCGGCTACTGCGATCGCGCCATGATTCTTCGCCACAGCTTCGAACCGATCGACAACGCGCGACTGGCGCACCTGTGCGGCACGCTCGACGAGCACCTGCGCACCATCGAAGTGGCACTCGAAGTGAGGATCGCCCGGCGCGGCGCGTCGTTCGCCGTTGAAGGGGCGACCGCGCCAGCACGGCGCGCCATCGAGCTGCTGCAGTCCCTGTATGTGCGCTCGGCACGTCCGATCGCCGCCGAATCGCTGCAACTCGCCCTCGTGGAGGCCGGGCACCGCGATGCTCAGGCTGCGTCGGAACCAACCGAACCCGGCGCGGCCGACATCGTCTTGCACACCCGACGGGCCGACCTGCGCGGCCGCACACCCAACCAGGTTCAGTACCTGCGCCACATCCTCGGGCACGACATCAGCTTCGGCATCGGGCCGGCCGGAACCGGCAAGACCTACCTGGCCGTGGCCTGCGCGGTCGACGCGCTCGAACGCAGCACCGTGCAGCGCATCGTGCTCACCCGCCCCGCAGTCGAAGCCGGCGAGCGCCTGGGCTTCCTGCCGGGTGATCTGGCGCAGAAGGTCGACCCCTACCTGCGCCCGCTGTACGACGCGCTCTACGACCTGATGGGCTTCGAGCGCGTGGGCACCGCTTTCGAGCGTGGCACGCTGGAGATCGCGCCGCTGGCCTTCATGCGAGGCCGTACGCTCAACCATGCCTTCGTGATCCTCGACGAGGCCCAGAACACCACGCCCGAGCAGATGAAGATGTTCCTCACGCGCATCGGCTTCGGGTCGCGCGCGGTGGTCACGGGCGACGTCAGCCAGGTCGACCTGCCGCGCGGCACCACCAGCGGCCTGCTGGACGCACAGCGTGTGCTGCAGGGCGTGCGGGGCATCGCGTTCTCGCAGTTCACCGCTGCCGATGTGGTGCGCCACCCGCTGGTGGCGCGCATCGTCGAGGCCTACGACGCTGCCGGTGGTGGCGCGCCCCGATGAAGCCGGCGCTGAGTCTGTCGCTGCAATTCGCCGATGCGCGCCACCGGCAGCTGCTGCCGCGCCATCGTGTGGCCCGCTGGCTGCGCGCGGCGCTACAGGCGGATGCCGAGCTCACCGTGCGCATCGTCGACGCGGACGAGGCCCGTGCCCTGAACCGCGACTACCGCGGCAAGGACTACGCAACCAATGTGCTCACCTTCGACTATGCCCGTGAGCCGGTCGTCGTGGCCGACCTGGTGCTCGCCGCTCCGGTGGTCGAAGCCGAAGCGCAGGCCTTGGGTCTGGACATCGCGGCCCATTACGCGCACCTGCTGGTGCACGGCGCGCTGCATGCCCAAGGCTGGGACCACGAGCACGACGAGGCCCAGGCCCAGGCGATGGAAGCGCTCGAGTCGGCGGTGATGGTCGGCCTCGGGCTGCACGACCCCTACGCGGCCGTCGTGCCGCCTCCAGCCCGGCGTCGCGCTCAGGCGATGCCGCGCAGCAAGCGCGCCGCGTCGAGGGCGAAGTAGCTCAGCACCCCGTCGGCGCCCGCGCGCTTGAAGGCGAGCAGCGACTCCATCATCACCGCGTCGTGGTCGAGCCAGCCGTTGGCGGCAGCGGCCTTGAGCATGGCGTACTCGCCGCTGACCTGGTAGGCGAAAGTGGGCATGCGGAACTCGTCCTTCACGCGGCGAACGATGTCCAGGTAGGGCATGCCGGGCTTGACCATCACCATGTCGGCACCCTCGGCGATGTCCAGCGCCACCTCGCGCAGTGCCTCGTCGCTGTTGCCCGGGTCCATCTGGTAGACCTTCTTGTCGGCCTTGCCCAGGTTGCCCTTGCTGCCCACGGCGTCGCGGAACGGGCCGTAGAAAGCCGACGCGTACTTGGCGCTGTAGGCCATGATGCGCGTGTGCACGCGCCCGGCCTGCTCGAGCGTGTCACGGATCGCGCCGATGCGGCCGTCCATCATGTCGCTGGGTGCCACGATGTCCACCCCGGCCTCGGCCTGCACCAGCGCCTGGCGCCGCAGTATGGCCACGGTGGCGTCGTTCAGGATGTAGCCGGTGTCGTCGAGCAGGCCATCCTGCCCGTGGGATGTATATGGGTCCAGCGCCACGTCGGTGAGCACGCCGAGCTGGGGGAACCGCTCCTTGAGCACCCGCACCGCCCGTGGCACCAGGCCGTCGGGGTTGGTCGCCTCGCGACCGTCCGGCGTCTTCAGCGCCACATCGATCACCGGGAACAGCGCCATCACCGGTACCCCCAGCGCCACGCACTGCTCGGCCAACGGCATCAGCCGGTCGACGGACAGCCGCTGCACGCCGGGCATGCTCGCCACATCCTGCACCTGGTCATGGCCATCGAGCACGAACACCGGCAGGATGAGGTCACTCGGATGCAGCCGATGTTCGCGCACGAGGTCGCGCGTATAGGCGTCGCGTCGCAGGCGGCGCGGACGGTTGGCGGGAAACGCAGGGGGCTGATGCACGGCTGGGACTTCCTTCAAACTGGGCAACGCGAGCGGCTACGGCACGGACGACCCGCCACCACGGCAGGCGCACAGACGTGCACAGATGCTCGTTAACCCGAGGCCAATCGGTTGCATGTGGACACGTCGGATCTGCTAATATTGCACGCGAATGATAGCCGCGAGGCTGTTGTTCCCTGCTTTTCCTCCCTGAGCAGGTGCCTTACCGTGATGACAGCGTTAAGGCTTGCGACCCCGGCCTTCGGCCGGGGTTTTTTTTGGGCCCTCGCCCGCGCCCATAATGGGCCGATGAGTTCTGCCGTCCTGTGGGTCAAGGCCTTCCATGTCGTGTTTATCGCAAGCTGGTTTGCGGGCCTGTTCTACCTGCCGCGCATCTTCGTGAACCTCGCCATGGTGCCGGCCGACAGCCATGCCGAGCGCGAACGGCTGCTGTTGATGGCACGCAAGCTGCTGCGCTTTTCCAACCTGTTGATGGCGGTGGCGCTGACGCTGGGGTTCTGGCTGTGGCTGGGTTTTGGCTCAGGGCGTTTTGCCGGGCAGTACTGGTTGCATGCCAAGCTGCTGCTCGTGGTGGCGGTGGTGGGTTACCAGTTCGGCTGCGCACGACTGCTGCGCCGCTTCGAGGCATTGGCCAATCGCCGCAGCCACCGGTGGTACCGCGTCTTCAACGAGGTCACGGTCCTGTTGTTCATGGCCATCGTCGTGCTCGCGGTGGTCCGGCCGTTCTAGGCCCGGTGTGAAGGCTCGGCCGGGTCGTCAGCCGGGCGGCACCGCCGCCGTGATGGCGGCGGCGTGGCTGGCACTGATCGCCTACGCCAGCTTGTTCCCGTTCGAAAACTGGCGCTGGCCGCCGGGAGCGCGGCTGGCCGATCTGCTGGTCCTGCCCTGGCCCCGCTGGTGGGACCCGTTCGACGTCGGCGCCAACCTGGTGGGCTACTTGCCGCTGGGCCTGCTGTGGGGTCTGGCATTGCGACGCGCCGGCTGGGCTGCCTGGCCAGCCGGACTGGCGGCTGCGTTTGGGGGCGCAGCAGTGTCACTCGCGCTCGAATGGACCCAGCAGTTGCTGCCGCAGCGCGTGCCCTCGCTGGCCGATTGGGTGCTCAACAGCGGCGGTGCTGCGATGGGCGCGGTACTGTCTGCCCTGATTCATCGCATGGGGCTGCCCGCCCGATGGCACCGCCTGCACGCGCGCTGGCTGGAGCAAGGCGGCGCTGGCATCGCGGTTTTGCTGCTGCTGTGGCCGGTGGCCCTGCTGGTACCGGCGCCCGTGCCGCTGGGGTTGGGCCAAGTAGGTGGCCGACTGCGTGAGTGGGCACTGGCAGCCGTGGCCGATGTGCCCTGGGCCGCTCCCGCGATCGACTGGCTGCAGCCCGCGCCGCTGGCCACGCCGTTGTCGGCAGCGGCCGAGCACATGCTCATCATGCTGGGGTTGCTGGCGCCGATTCTGGTGGCCTATGCCGCGTCTGTGCCCACGTGGCGGCGCGCGCTGCTGGCGCTCGGTGCGCCGGTCGTCGCCGCGCTGTCCACCACGCTGTCCACGACTTTGAACTTCGGCCCGGAGCATGCGCTGGCCTGGCGGGTGGGCGGCCTGCCCAAAGCATGGATCGGGGGCACGGCGGTGGCGCTTGCCCTGGCGTGGATCAGCCCGCGCGCCGCTGCAGCGCTGGCGCTCATGGCATTGACCGGACTCGTCGTGCTGGTCCACATGGCGCCACCGGACCCGTACTACGCCCAGACCCTGCTGGCCTGGGAGCAGGGTCGATTCATCCGCTTTCACGGCCTGATCCGCTGGCTGTCGTGGCTGTGGCCGTATGCGGCGATGGCCTGGCTGCTGGCACCACGGCCTGCGCCGCGTGATGGCTGGCGATCCTGAGCCTGTGTCGGCCACGCGGATTTCGTCGACATCGACTCGCAAGGAACCCGGGTACATCGTAGCGAATCGTTTGGCGGAGAGCGCCGAATTTGGTCGAAAACTCTGTCACCGCCGAACTACGCTGTGCACCTGTTCAAACGCCACCGCGTGGAGCCCGTCATGCCGATTGCCCAGTCCCGCCTGCCCGCTCCGTGTCGACCGGAGCCAGAGGTCATCCAGCACCTCCTGGGCAGCCTGCACGGGCGACTGGACTGGTCCGCCGTGATCGAGACGGCGCGCCCATGGGTGCAGGCGGTCCGCGACAAGCCCGCGCCGTTCTGGGCGATGGAATCGCTGCTGCGCGAATACCCCATTTCCAGCGCCGAGGGCCTGGCGCTGATGCGGTTGGCCGAGGCGCTGCTGCGCGTGCCCGATGCCGAGACCGCCATCGCGCTCACCGCCGACCAGCTCGGGCGCGCCGATTTCGGTGGCGCCGCGGATGGTTCCCAGCACCGCATGCTGGCCAACCTGTCGGCCACGGCCATTGCGCTGGCCAAGCGGTGGCTGCCCGACGGCGGCGAGGC
>JABWBN010000013.1 GCA_013360485.1 Burkholderiaceae bacterium
CGGCACCGGCCTCGGCAGCGTCGAACTGACGCGCTTGCACCGACCACCCGCAAACGGGTGGTCGGCCTGCCAGTGGTGTCAGGTCACCCCTGATGAGTAGGATGGGCCACCCGAAGGGGTGGCTCTTTTCATTGGGCGGTGCCGCCGCGGATGGCGTGCCTCGAACTTGTGCCTGAGCAAGATGCCTTCGGTGGTTCAGGCGTTGAGGTCGAGCAACGTGCCCATCATCTCGAACCCGGTCTTCACCACCGCCAGGTTGGCACGGAAGTCGTACAGGGCCACGCGCTGCGCGACGAGGTCTTCGGCGAGTTGCGCGCCTTCGTTCGGTGACGACGCCGCGCTCACCGTCACGCCACCGCCGACTTGCGTGCGGATCTCCGGCACGAGCCGGTGGAACCCCGGCGTCGACGAGTTGGCGACGTTGTGAGCAGCCATGGCCAGGCGCGAGGTGGCTGCGCCCATGCCCGACAGCGCGACCGAGCTGATCGATTGCAGGTTCATCGTGGGGACTTCGGCACCGCGCCCGCACTCATGAGGGCCACTACCATCAGGCCGTGAAATACACCACGACCTCGCTGCACAGCGGCGTTTGGCTGGGCCGTGTCGGCAAGGCGTGGCTTGTCATCGATGGGCGGTAGCATCCGTGCCCAGCCCACGGCTCCCGCAGCGCCGTGTCTCGGCAGGGGCAGGTCGTATGCACGGGCCGAACCGGTGCCCCCAAACCCACTGCGCGGCGACGCCAGCGCGCACGAGCGCCACTGATGACCGAACAGACACGCCAGCGCGAAGACGAAGCCAACACGGGTGCACCGATGCTGCCTCGCGCTGGCGCGGGCAGCGCCTGGGAAGTCTTCATCGCGTTCCTGCGCCTTGGGCTGACCTCGTTCGGTGGCCCTGTCGCGCACCTGGGCTACTTCCGGGCCGAGTTCGTCGACCGCCGGAAGTGGACCGACGAGCGCAGTTATGCCGATCTGGTGGCGCTGTGCCAGTTCCTGCCCGGCCCCGCCAGCAGCCAGGTGGGCATGGCCCTGGGCATGCAACGCGCCGGCTGGCTGGGCGCGTTGTCGGCCTGGGCCGGGTTCACGCTGCCCTCTGCCCTGGCGCTGATCGCCTTCGCCTACGGCGTCGCGCTCGACAGCGCGCTCGCTTCCTCGGGCGCGGTGCGCGGCCTGAAGATCGTCGCCGTCGCCGTCGTCGCACAGGCGGTATGGGGCATGGCCCGCACGCTGTGCCCGGACCGAACGCGTGCGGCACTGGCGATCGGGGCCTCGTTGCTGGTATTGGCGTTGCCCTCGGCGGTCGCTCAATTGGCCGTCATCGTGGCTTGCGGCCTTGCTGGTGCGGCTTGGGTGAAGCTGGTGCACGAGCCGGCCGTGACGCATGCCGGTTACGGCGTTTCCCGACGCGCCGCAACCGTCGCGTTGGTGGCCTTTGCGCTTCTGCTCGTTGGCCTGCCGGTTGCCCAGGCGGTCGCACCGGTGCAGTGGTTGGCCATGGTCGAGGGCTATTACCGAGCCGGCGCGCTGGTCTTCGGCGGCGGACATGTGGTGCTCCCCCTGCTTCAATCGACTGTGGTGACACCAGGCTGGGTCAGCGCGGACGAGTTCCTTGCCGGATATGGCGCCGCCCAGGCTGTACCCGGGCCGCTGTTCACCTTTGCCGCTTACCTGGGCGCGGTAGCCCAAGGGCCCCTCACGGGCTGGATGGGTGGCCTGGCCATGCTGGTCGCCATCTTCGTGCCGGCGGCATTGCTGGTGCTGGGTGCCCTGCCATTCTGGGATGCGTGGCGCCAGCACGCCGGGGCACGTTCCACGATGGCTGGCATCAACTCCGGCGTGGTCGGCATCTTGCTTGCTGCGCTGTACGACCCGGTATGGACCAGCGCCATACACAACCGAACCGACTTCGCCCTGGGCTTGGCCGCCTTCGGATTGCT
This sequence comes from Burkholderiaceae bacterium, assembly GCA_013360485.1. Lineage (GTDB taxonomy): Bacteria > Pseudomonadota > Gammaproteobacteria > Burkholderiales > Burkholderiaceae_C > Pseudaquabacterium. The sequence goes on from JABWBN010000013.1 coordinate 1,937, forward strand.
CGTTGTCGGCCGTGTGTCACCGGTCTGCGTGGTGAGCATCGCGGCACTCGGAGGCTGGGCGCTGTACGGCTGACGCCAGCACCTCGCGGGCCGACGAAGCCCGCACAGAAACGTGGTCAGTCGGCATTGCCGTGCGACCGTTCCGTCGCCATCGTACCAACGGGCGCGGCACCGTCGACAGCCTCGTCCAAGCCAGCTTCGCGCACGGCCGCCCGGGCCAGCATGTGAGACGCAACGGGCAACGTGACCAGCACAAAGCCCAGGATGAGCAGCAAGCGCCAGGTCCATTGCGGGTCACCCGCAGCCGCCATGGCACCCAAACACGTCAAGGCGAGCGCCAGGGTGCCCGCTTTCGTTGCGGCATGCTGGCGCGCAAGCGCATCCGGCAAGACGATGACGCCCCACGCTGCGATGACGAGCACCAAGGCGCCCGAGGCCAGCAATACGGTGGCCAACGTGGTCATGCGCCGGGCCCCTGCGCAGGCGCCGACGCTGAACCCTCGATCAGCCGCGCCCAGCCGACCGTGCCGACGAAACCGACCAGCGCCAGCCCGACGGCCACGTCAAGAAAGACGGTACGGCCGGTGCTCAGCGACGCAGCCACACACAAGACCACGGCGGCCGCCAGGAAGATGTCGAGCGCCACGACGCGGTCGGCACGACTCGGCCCACGCACCATGCGCACCGTCGCCAGCAGCGTCGCCACGATCGCCAGCGCGACCAGCGCGGTCGCCAACGTACCTGCGATAACACTCGTCATGCTTCCACCCCGAACCAGGCACGCAAGGGTGGCTCGAACTCGCGCCGCATGGCATCGACTGCCGCGGTCGCATCCCGGGCATCCAGCATGTGCAACACCATTTGTCGCCGTGCCATGTCGATATCGATCACGGTCGTGCCCGGCGTCAACGAGATCATGCTGCCCAGCAGCGCAGCCCCCTGCGCAGTCATCGGCGCGAAGTCGATGCGAACGAAGGAGGCCGGGGCCGGCGCGCCGATCGCCAGACCATGGCGAACGATGGCGCCGATCGTCTGCAGACCCGTCGCCAACATCGCCCGGCCGAATCGAAGCGGCAAGACGACAGTGGCGGTGAGCTTGTTCATGCTGTGCCCTCCCGTGATTCACTCAACGCCGCCCCAGCGCAAGCGCCGCGTCCTGGGCATAGGCCAGAAGCGGCTGCGGCGCCAGACCGATCGCCAGCGTGACGGCTGCCAGGACGACGGTGGAAACCCACGCCGTTGTCAGTGCCACACCCCGCGGATGCCAGGGCGCATCTGCAGTTGCCTGGGGGTGCGGTTTCCAGAACGCCTCCAACCAGATCTTCATCATCGAGTACAGCGTCAGCACGCTCACCAGCAGACCCATCGAAGCCCAGGCGTAGCGCTGCTGCACGAATGCCTCCTGCAGCACCAGCAGCTTGGCCCAGAATCCAGACAGCGGCGGTATGCCCACCAGCGACAACGCCGGCACGGCGAACAGCAGCGCCAGTGCCGGCCGCGCCGCCGCCAAACCGCCCACGCGACGCAAGTCGTAACTGCCGGCCAAGCAAGCGGCCATGCCAGCGATCAGGAACAGGTTGGCCTTCACCACGATGTGGTGAACCGTGTAGAACAGAGCCGCGGCATGGCCTCCTACCCCACCCAGCGCGACCGCAAGCAGGATGTAGCCGATCTGGCTGATGATGTGGAACGCGAGGATGCGCCGCATGTCCCAGTGGTAGGCCGCACCCAGCACGCCAGCCACCATCGTGGCAACCGCCACCCAGCCCAGGCCCTCATACAGTGCCGACGCCGCCGGAGCAAACACGTCGCCCAGCGTGCGCATCACCGCGTAGACACCCACCTTGGTCAGAAGCCCTGCGAATAGCGCCAGCACTGGTGCGGGCAGCGACGGGTATGAAGCCGGCAGCCACGCATACAGGGGAAATGCTGCCGACTTCAGCAGCAATGCCAACGACAGCGTCACAAGCAGCACATTCAGCAGCGCGGGATCCACGCGCCACGCCGACGCGGCCAGCGCTGCATAGTTCAGATGGCCAGTGACTGCATACACCAGGCCCACTGCTGCCAGCAGCAGCAACGTGCCGAAGAGGTTCAGCCCGAGGTACTTGAACGCAGCGTCGAGTTGGTCGCGGCGCCCGCCCAGGGCAATGAGACCGAGCGCGCAGATCAGCATCACCTCGAACCAGACATAGAGGTTGAAGAGGTCGGCGGTGCTGAACGCACCTGCAACGCCGGCCAGGGTGCCATGCAGCAGCGGCAGCAACAACGGATGCCGCGGGCCAGGGTCGGCATCGCTGATGAGGAACAGCAGGCTGGACACACCCATCAGTGCCGTCACCAGCACCAGAACACCGGAAAGGCGGTCGAGCTCGAACTGGATGCCATAGGGCGGTTGCCAGCCGCCAAAAGACACGCTGGGCTGGCCCCCGGCCGCCAGTTGCCCCACCAGCACCAATGCCACCGCCAGAAACACAAGAGCACCGGCCAGGCTGATGGCCTGTTGCAGGCGCGCCCGGCCGGCCACCATGGCCGTGAGCCCGGCCGTGACGAGCGGCACAAGAACCGGTGCGGTGGCGAGAGCGGTCACAGCCCGTCCCCGGTCGCGCTCGGCTGATCGCCCCGAGCGGTGCGCGTGCCGCCCTCGAGCCGGCCAGGCCGTGGCGTCCACTCGTCGCCATCGCCGGCATCGACGCTTTCCAGCGGCGGTTTGACCGGGTCAACCGGCTCGGGCTCCGCGAAGCGCAAAGCCAGCGCGTCATCGGTACCGGCCCGATCGACCAGCCGCATCACCAGGACCAGCGCGAAGCACATCAGCGCCAGGCCGATCACGATGGCCGTCAGAACCAGGGCCTGCGGCAGCGGATTGGCAGCGGGCCCCAGCGCCTGGGCACCGAGCTCGATGATCGCCGGCTGACCGGTACCAAGCCGCCCTGATGCCAGCAGCAACAGGTTGATGGCGCTGCCCAGCAGTGCCAGACCGACGACGCAGCGCAGCACATCCCGCGACAACGCAAGGTACAGCCCCGACGCAAGGGTGACCCACAGCGCCATGGCAACAGCCCAGATCATCGGCTGGCCTCGGCGTTGTCCGCAGCCGCGCCTTGGTGTTCAGGGTCGAGCAGCGCGATCGCGTAGCCGCCCAACGCACCCCACACGCACAGATACACGCCGAGGTCGAAGACCAGCACGGTGGACACCGGCAGCGAGGCGACACCCAATGGCAGTACAGCCCACAGATGCGTGAGGAACGGCTTGGCCGCCAGCCAGGCCGGCACACCCGACGCCGCTGCAACCAGTACGCCCAGCGCAGCAAGCCGCACCGGCGAGCGCAAGGGCAGCCTGCGGATCGCCGCCGCTGAACCATGCGCCACAGCCCACAACACGCTGGCCGTCACGGCCAAGAGCCCACCGATGAACCCGCCACCGGGCTCGTTGTGCCCCCTGTACAACACAACCAGGGACACGGCCAGAATGACCATGTACAGAGGCCCCGCGACGACATCGAGTATCACGAGCCGCCGATTCATGGCCGAGTTCCGGATGCCGGTGTGCTTCGCGCAGGCGGCCGCGCACGCGCCATGCGCAGCATGGGTGCCGCCGCCAGCAGCGAAAGCATCACGACCGTGATTTCCCCCAGCGTGTCCAGAGCGCGAAAGTCGACCAGGATCACGTTGACGACGTTGCGCCCCTGTGCCGCTGGAAGACTGGCCTGGCCGAACCAGCGCGAGAGCGAGTCGTCGAACGGCACGGCCACGGCCGCCAACATCAGCGCCGTCAACACGGTGGCAAAGCCCACGGCGATGATCGCGGCCCCTGTGCGCAGGGCAGGTTCGGCCACGCTCGTGGGGCGACCCCGCCTGTCCAGCGCGAGCAACACCGCCGCGATGATGATCACGAAGACCGTCTCGACGACGATCTGCGTAAAGGCCACATCGGGAGCACCTGCAAACACGAACAGCACAGCGCTGCCATAGCCCACCAGCCCCGCACCCAGCAGCATCGCCAGCCGTTGCCGCAGCGCAGTGGCCGCCAGGGCGCCCAGGATGACCAGCGCCGCTGCGCCAGCCACCCCCAGCGACGGCGATTCCCATCGCGGCCAGGCCAGCGACGCACCGCTGAGCGCAAGCGGCAGCCCTATGGCGAGCGCGGCCACCGCACTGGCCACGGCCAGGTATGCCGGCGACCGTCCGTGCTGCAACCATCGGGTTGCCGTGGCTGCCAAGCGCGGTATCCAGCCCAGCAACCTCTCGTACTGGGCAGCCAGCCCGAAGCCTGCCAGCCGGCTCGCAAGCGCATCGATCCACCGGTGCAGGGCGTCCCAGAGCACGAACACCGTGGCCCCCACCGCGAACGTGACCGCAAAGGACGCCAACTCCGGCCCCATCACCAGATGCAGGGATGCCAGCACGGGCTGTGTTCCGGGTGTCATCGCCACGCCAGCGGACTCGACCAGCGGCTGCGCCCACACCGGAAATAGTCCAAGCACGATCCCGGCCGCAGCCAGCGCCAGTGGCGGCAACACCATCGCCGCCCCGCCCTCGTGCACGGCAGGCGTCTCGTTGGCACCGGGGTGGCGCCAGAACACCCGCACGGCGGCAACGCCGGCCACAGCCACTGCGATCGCCGAGAACACGGTATTGGCCAGCGGCGCGAATGCCAGCACGTCCCCCGCCGCCTTGGCATCGCCGATCAGGCTCTTGACGACGAAACCAAACGACAGCGGGATGCCCGCCATTGACATGCCAGCCAGCGCGGCTGCTGCGGCCGTCCAGGGCATGGCCAGGCGCAGGTTGCCAAGTCGGTCGATGACCCGCGTGCCGGTGCCGTGATCGATGTTGCCGGCGACGAAGAACAGTGGCGCCTTGTACAGTGCATGGGCAAGCAGCAGCGAGCCCACCGCTACTGCGGCGTCTTCGCCCGGTATGCCGACCAGGGCAACCAACGTGCCCAGTGTCGCCACCGTGGACCACGCCAGGATGCGCTTGAGATCGCGCTCGCGCAGGGCCAACACCATTCCCCAAGCGGCGGTGATCGAACCGGCGGCCTGCAACAGCCACTGCCACAGCGGCCAGGTGTCCAGGCCAGCGTCGAGCCGCGCCAGCAAGAACACGCCCAGCTTGACCATCGTGGCCGAGTGCAGATAGGCCGACACCGGGGTTGGCGCCGACATCGCGTTGGGCAGCCAGAAGTGGAACGGGAACTGAGCGCTCTTGGTGAACGCACCGACGAGCACCAGCAGCACCCCTGCGACCAGGGTCGGGGTCGGCAGTGTGGTCGGGAGCTGCTCGACCACGGTGCTGATCGTCGTCGTGCCCATGGCCTGTGCGATCAGGATCAGGCCGGCCAGCAGCGCCAGGCCTCCGGTACCGGTGACCAGCAGGGCCTGCTGCGCGGACTTGCGACTGGCGGGTCGATCGTGCTCGAAACCGACAAGCAGGAACGACAGCACGCTGGTCGCCTCCCAGAACAGGAACAGCGTGTAGAGGTCATCGGCGGTGACGCAGCCGATCATCGCCAGCATGAACAGGCTCAGCAAAACGTAGAGCCGGCGCTGTCCGGGGTGCCCAGCCAGGTAGCCGCCGGCATAGACGAAGACCGCAGCACCAACGCCCGTGATCATCAACAGCATCAACGCGGCCAGCCCGTCGATGCGCCAGGCCAGGCGTATGCCCAGCGCAGGAACCCACTCGATGGCGCCCGACAGCGGCAGCTTCAACTGCACCAGCGTGACGACGACGATGGCCAGCGCCGACAACGGCAGCGCGGTGAATGCGGCTCGCGTAACAAGCCCCATCGGCACGCCAGCCTGTAGCGAGCTCGCGCCGCCCATGCTCAAGCCCCCCTTCGCCGCAGCATCGAAACCGCCAGCGTGACGATGGTCAGGGGCACCACGAACCCCATCATGGCATCGGCAAATGCCCTGGCACCATCGTGACGCTGCGCCGCCATCACCAGGTAGATCGTATATGCCACGTAGTACGCCAGGAACAGGCCCCCCTCCCAGCGGGCGATCTCACGCCCGGTCAGGAAGACCGGCAGACAGGCAAACGTCGCGGCCAGCATGACCCAGATGTCGAAGCGCGCGACATCAGGGGGCATCGCCAAGACGCCGCCAGGGCCAAAAGGCACCACCACTGCAGCCAGCCCGACAACACCCAGGATGTTGAACACGCCGCTTCCGATGACGTTGCCCACTGCGATGTCACGCTCGCCCTTGAGGCTTGCCATCACGGAGGCCGCCACCTCCGGCAGCGATGTCCCGGCTGCAACGATCGTCAGGCCTATGACCGTCTCGGACACACCCCAGGCGCGGGCAAACGATACGGCCGCGGTCACCAGGGCATCGGATCCGATCACGAGCAGCACCAGTCCGGCCGCGATCAGGCCGACCTGCGCCCCCAGCGATGAGTCCCATCCCCCTTGGGCAACAGGTTCCAACTCGGCGGCAAACTCGTCGCCCGCGCCGGCCCGTCCCTCCGAACGCGACTGCACGACCAGGAATGCCGTGTAGGCCACCAGCAGGCCCAGCAGCAGACTCCCATCGGCGGAGCTCAGGGCTCCATCCAGTCCCATCACCACCAGCAATACGGCAGCCCCGATCATGACGGGCACTTCCTGCCGTATCACCTGGCGGTGGACGGCCAGCGGCGTGATGAGCGCGGCCAGCCCCAGGATGAACAGCACGTTGAAAATGTTGCTGCCCACCGCATTGCCGATGGCCATGGCACCCCGCCCCGACAGCACGGCGCCGGTAGACACCGCCATTTCCGGCGCGCTGGTTCCGAACGCCACCACCGTCAGGCCCACCACCAGCGGCGACAGCCCCAGGCGCAGGGCCAGTCGCGAGGCACCGCGCACCAGGATCGAAGCACCCCCGACAAGCGCCAGAATTCCGCCAGCAAAGACAAGCAGTGAGATGTGCAGTGCCATCGAATTCATACGACAACCGGAGGCAACGGGAATTGGACCGGCGCCGCGCTACCGGTACGGGAGTGGTCGTCACAGCCAGCTGACATCACCGGGACCGACACGGCGCCGCGCAGCGGGCTGTTGAGACGCTCCCACTCCACGGCACATCGCACCCGAACTATAGGCATTCGCGAATTCCCGATGCATTCGAATGTCTTGTCGGAACCCATCGGGTATTGCGATGGACCGCACCCCTATCATGGCGCAGTTGCGACCCGTGCAGGCTTCACGCCCGACCCCGGCGACCGACGTCCAATCGATCAGTCGTCTTCGTGCCACCGAACAAGACAGACGCCGACTGTGAACTACAAGCATCTCCACTACTTCCTGCAGGTGGCTCAGTTGGGTAGCGTCGCTGCGGCCAGCCGCCAGTTGCACCTGGCGCCCCAGACCATCAGCGGGCAGATCCAGTTGCTGGCGGAGCGCCTGGGCGGGCCCCTGTTCAAGAAGTCGGGGCGTCGCCTGGTCTTGACCGAGACGGGGCAACTTGCGCTGGGCTACGCACGGGAAATCTTCGCGCTGGGCTTCGAGCTGGAGACCGCAGTGCGCGCCAGGACCCGCCAAGGGCGCCCCGTCGAGTTTCGCGTCGGCGTGGCGGACGCCGTACCCAAGTCGATTGCCTATCACCTGGTCGAACCGGCCCTGTCGATCGACGAGCCGGTGCGCCTCGTTTGCCGCGAGTGGCGCCTCGACCGACTCCTGTCGGAACTGGCCATGCACAGACTCGACCTGGTGATCGCGGACGCACCCTTGCCCAGCACGCTGAGCGTGAAGGCCTTCAGCCATCGACTCGGCAGTTCTCGCGTCGGTGTCTTCGCGGCCCGGTCCCTGAAGCCACGCACGCGCAGCGCATTCCCACGCTGCCTGAACGGCGCGCCCCTGCTGATGCCGGGACCAGACTCCGCTGTCGGGCAACGGCTGCGCACGTGGTTCAGCTCGCAAGGGCTGCGCCCGCGCGTCATCGCGGAATTCGACGACAGCGCCCTGGCCCAGGAGTTCGGCCGCCGAGGGGTCGGCTACCTGCTCGCGCCGGAGGTACTGTCCGACGAGATCGAGACGCGGCTGCAGGTCAGCCACCTGGGCACGATCGATAACGTGGAAGAACACTTCTTTGCCATCTCCGTCGAGCGTCGCATCACGCACCCCTGCGTATTGGCCATCGCCCATGCGGCTCGAAGCGACCTCTTCCAGCCTGTCGCGGGCCCTGATGCGCCCAAGACGGCAGCGCGCCACACCTGAGCATGATGCACCCGTTCGAAACATGCGCAGACTGGGATCCGAGGTCGCGCAGGGGTTTCCGCCCGCGTCAGCGCACCCCCGGCAACGGGTCGGATTCGAGACGGGATGTCCGGGCGCGCACATGAAGAAGTTGCGCGACTGGTTGCCGCCTGCCGAGACCATACGCACCAACCGCTGGCTACGCTGGCTCGGGCCTGCTCTGCACCACCCACGGCTGTGGCACGTGAGCCGTCGGGGAGTGGCACTGGGCATGGCACTGGGCATTTTCTTCGGCCTGCTGATACCGCTGGCCCAGATCCCTCTGAGCGCGGCTGCAGCTGTCGCGCTGCGCGCCAACGTCCCCGCTGCGGTGGCCAGCACGTTGGTGACCAATCCGCTGACGTTCGGTCCGATCTACTATGCAGCCTGGCGCCTAGGTAACGCCATCCTCGACGAACCGACGGAAGCACCCTTCACGCCAGCCGAGATCAACGCGGACGCGCCGGCCGACGAGAGCTGGTGGGAAACGGCCAGGCGCCGGCTCGCGGGCGTGGGCAAGCCGCTGCTGCTGGGTCTCGCAATCCTGTCCACTGCGGTGGGCATCGTCACCTACGTCGTGGTCTCGGCAGTCTGGGCGCTGGCCGTGATGTGGAGGCGACGTCGCCGGCGTCGCTGACGCTTCAGTGCGACATCAACACGGGCACCGTCATCGACTCCAGCATCGTTCGTGTAACGCCGCCCAGCATCATCTCCCACAGGCGCGGGTGCCCGAAGGCGCCCATCACGAGCAGGTCGGCCCGAGTGTCGGCAGCGTGTGACTGCAAGGCCTCGGCGACGGCCACGTCGGGGACCCACCCGCGCCGCATGCGCTCGCCGATCGACGGCTCGGTCTGTGTCAACACCATCGGGTTGACCGGCACGCCGTGTCGTTCCAGGTAGTTCGCCACCTGCTGGAGCGACTCCTGCCGCAATGCTGCGTCGTCTCGGCCCGCAGCCGTGAAGCTGACCAACTCGACGTGCGACGCGCGCATCAACAATGGCAGGGCATCGCGAACGGCACGGGCGCTCTCGCGCGTGTCGGACCAAGCCACCAGGACACGCCTCAAGTAGGCGTCCGGTCCAGCCTGCGCGCGCGCGTCGCTCCAGCCGATGTAGGGAACTGTCAGCACCGGGCACGCCGCCCCCACCAACAGTCGCGCACTCTGCCCGACCGACAAGCCGCCTTCGCCCTGCGGACCCCTTTGCGAGGTGATCAGCATGTCGGCCGTGCGGGCCCAAGCCTGAAGCGCCTCGACCGAGTCGCCATCGGTGAGCTGCAGATCGATGTCGATCGGAAGGCGCAACCGGATGTCCGTCACGAGCCGCTCACCCGTCGCGCGCAGAGCATCGCGCTGCGCCTGGGCGAGTTGCTGGGCCAGTGCCGCCGTTTCCGCGCTGAGCCCCACTCCGGCGTTCACAGGGGCGGCCACCAGGAGCGCCGTCAACCGAGCATCCCAATGCCGAGCGAGCAATGCCGCCAGTTCGATCGCCTGGCCCGACAAGGACTCGTCATTGACGTGAACGACCAGATTGCGCATGGATGTCATCGTTCGCCTCCTTCAGTGTGATGTGCACGCACGATGGCCAAGACCGTCGTCGTGCCGGCTGCGCTGCGGTCGGCTGCGCTCATCGTCGAAGCGGTCCTCACCTTCTGCGTCTGCGCGGGTGGGTCTCGATCTACTTTACAGCTGCACTGATTGCAAAACCATCCGAATGTTCGAGTCCAACGAATCGAAAAAATCTGCTGTTTGCCTTCCCGCTGGGCGAGGCTTCCCCTGCTTCCGCAGCAGGTCAGGTGCCGATACGGAATCAGGGTTGACTCGCCTCAATGTCGCCGATGGAACCCGACCTTCAACCGATGGATCATCCAATGGCGCAGCGCGCACGAAGTGCCGCCGGCGACACTTCCATCGGTCGAGCGGCGGATCGCTTCAAGGGGCAGAGGCAGGCAACGATGAACCAGGGCACCGACGACACCACTTTGTGGCATGCACTGCCGGCAGATCAGGTTCTGCGCCGCTTCGCGCTCGACCCGCGGCGCGGCCTCGACGCCGATGCCGTGCGCGAAGGCACCGCGAAGCACGGCCCCAATGCGCTGCCTGAGCCACCGCCGCGGCCCGTCTGGCGCACCTTTGCGCGTCAGTTCAAGAGCCCGCTCATCACCATCTTGTTCGCAGCGGCAGTGCTGGCGGTTGCACTCGGCCACCACGGCGACGCCGGCGTGATCCTGGCTGTGGTTTTGGTGAACGCGCTGATCGGCAGCTTCCAGGAGGGCCGAGCAGAGCGCTCGATGGCAGCACTGCGGCGCCTGTCGTCCCTGCGGGTGCGTGTTCTGCGCGAGGGCTGCGAGCAGGTGGTCGAGGCCCGCGACCTGGTGCCGGGCGATCTGATGCTGCTGTCTGCCGGTGACGCTGTGGCTGCCGATGGGCGTCTGATCGAAGAGGCCCAATTGCAGGTGGCCGAGGCGGCCCTCACGGGCGAGTCGGTGCCGGTGGCCAAGTCGGTGTCCCCCGTACCCGAGGCCACGGGCCTCGCCGACCGGCATGACATGGTGTATTGCGGCACTCACGTCACCGGCGGGCGGGCGCGCGCGGTGGTGGTGGCCATCGGCATGCACACCGAAGTCGGCCGCATCGCGGGTCTCACCGAACGCGCCGTCGAGCCGAAGACGCCATTGGAACTGCGCCTCGATCAGTTCGGTCGTGCGCTGGTGGCTGCGGCACTGGGCCTGTTCGTGCTGGTCGTCTTGCTGGGCCTGTGGCGGCAGTTGCCCCTGGCCGAGGTATTGATGGTGGCGATCAGCCAGATGGTCTCGATGGTGCCGGAGGGGTTGCCAGTGGCGATGACGATCGCACTGGCGGTTGGCATGCAGCGCATGGCCGAGCGCGGTGCGATCATCCGGCGCCTGTCGGCCGTGGAAACGCTCGGCTCCACCACCGTCATCTGCAGCGACAAGACCGGCACGCTCACCCGCAACGAAATGACGGCCGTTGCTCTGTGGCTACCTGACGGCCGAACCATCGACGTCGACGGTATTGGATATACCCCGCAGGGTGAACTGCTGGAAGCCATCGGGCCAGCCGACCTGGCCGAACCGGCGTTGCGCCAGCTCATCCACGCAGCGGCGCTGTGCAACGATGCGGAGTTGGTTGCGCCCGAGAAGGAGCGCGGTGCCTGGTCGGTGTTGGGCGACCCGACCGAAGGCGCGCTGCTGGTGCTGGCCCGCAAGGCCGGCATTGCGATCGACGCCCTGCGCCTCGATGCGCCGCGCGAGACCGAGTTGCCGTTCGACTCCGACACCAAGCTCATGGCGACGCGCCACCGCATGGTCGATGCGCCACATCGTGTGTGGATCAAGGGCGCGCCAGAGGCGGTGCTGCGACTGTGCCGCTCCGAAGACGCCAGCGTCCTGCACGACGCGCGCGCCGCTGCCGAGACCATGGCCACGCGGGCGCTGCGCGTGCTGGCACTTGCCACCGTGGACGACGACGACCTCGATCCGGCGGCCGGATTCGACGCGCTGGTCGGCCGCTCGCGACTGCTCGGCCTGGTCGGCCAGATCGACCCGCCACGAGAAGAGGTCAAGCTTTCGGTGACCGATTGCCGCACGGCAGGCATCCGCCCGATCATGGTCACCGGCGATCACAAGCTCACCGGCCTGGCCATCGCACGGGAACTCGGCATCGCACGCGAGGGTGAACGGGCTGTCGACGGCCCCGAGCTCGAACGCATGGGCGAGGCTGAACTGCGAGACGAACTGCCCGGCATCGCGGTGTTTGCGCGCGTGCAGCCCGCGCAGAAGCTGCGCATCGTCCAGGCGCTGCAGTCGGGCGGCGAGGTCGTGGCCATGACCGGCGACGGGGTCAACGACGCCCCGGCGCTGGCGCGTGCCGACGTCGGCGTGGCGATGGGGATCACCGGGACCGAGGTGGCCAAGAGCGCCGCCAAGATCGTGGTCACCGACGACAACTTCTCGACCATCGTCGGGGCGGTGCAGCAAGGTCGCGTGGTCTACGCCAACCTGAAGAAGGTCATCCTGTACCTTTTTGCCACCTCGATGGCTGAGGTGCTGGTGCTCTTGCTGGCGTTGATGGGTGGCTTCCCCTTGCCGCTGGCCGCCGTTCAGATCCTGTGGATCAACATCGTCACCGAGGGTACCGTGACCGTGAACCTGGTGATGGACCCGCCCGATGGTGACGAGATGCGCCGCCGGCCGGTGCCGCGCGACGATCGCCTCCTCAGCAGCGAGATGCTCAGGCGAGTGGCGCTGATGACACCGATGATCGCCACGGTCACCTTCGGTTGGTTCGCATGGCGGCTGGCCGGGGGTGTACCGGAACCGCTGGTGCGCACCGAGACGTTCACCGTGCTGGCGATGTGCCAGTGGTTCAACGTGCTCAACTGTCAGTCGGCCACAGCCTCGGCGCTGGGACCGCGGCTGCTGCGCAACCGCTGGCTGGCCGGTGGTCTCGCCCTGAGCGTGGCGCTGCAGCTAGCGGTGCTGTACGTTCCAGCCATGAATGCGCTGTTCCATACCGTGCCGTTGCCTGCGAGCTCGCTGCTGCCACTGCTCACACTGGCCAGTACAGTGCTATGGATGGAGGAACTGCGCAAGCTGGTGGTGCGCACGTCGCGGCGGCGGGCTGCACCGTGAGCACCGTCTGGCTCGCGCTGCAGTTTGTGCTGTGTGCGGCACTGATCGCGGTGGCCGGTTTCGTCCTCAGCCGCAGCGCCGACGCGCTGGCAGAAGCCTATGGATGGGGACGGGGCTGGGTGGGACTGGCGCTGCTGGCTACCGTCACCTCACTGCCCGAACTGGCCTCAGGCATCAGTGCGGTGGCGCTGGTCAAGGCCCCTAACCTCGCGGTGGGCAATGCGCTGGGCGCCTGCGTCCTTAACCTGGGCTTCCTCGTCGTCGTCGACCTCCTTCAGCGTCACCAGCCGATCTACCGGCGGGCGAGCACGACACACCTGCTGTCGGCCGGCTTTGGCGTGGTGATGCTCGGGTTCGTCGCCATGAGCCTGGTCACCGGACGCGGGGCACCGCAGTTCCTCGGTGTCGGCCTCTACAGCCCGGTGCTGCTGGGGCTGTACCTGCTCGCGCTGCGCAGTGTTTTCTCGCACGAGCAGTCAAGTCGCGAAGCCGTTTCGAACGACGAGGGCGCCGCATTGGAACGGCCTGCACCGGGTGCCGTGCGCCGGGAGTGGCACCGGTTCACGTCGGCAGCGCTGGTGGTGCTGGCAGCGGGCAGTTGGCTACCCGAGTCGGCCGATGGCCTGTCGCAGGCCCTGGGACTGTCTCGCAGCTTCGTCGGCACGGTGTTCATGGCGTTGGTGACCACGCTGCCCGAGATGGCCGTCACGGTCGCGGCGCTGCGCCTGGGCGCACTCGACATGGCCATCGGCAACCTGCTGGGCAGCAACCTGTTCAATGTGCTCATCCTGGCCGTGGACGACGTGGCCTACACCGGCGGGCCGCTGCTGGCCGAGGTGTCGCCTGCCCATGCCGGCACTGCTGCCACGGCGCTGGTGATGACGGGACTGGTGATCGTCGGGCTGGTCATGCGCCCACAGGGCCGCGTGCTGCGCGTGGCCAGCTGGGTCAGCGTCGGACTGGTGGCTGCCTATGGCATCAATGCGGCGCTGATCTACCTGGCTGGAGCGTGACATGACATGCCGGCTTGCGACCCGGACACAGTGTTCGCGTGATTGATCGAACATGACCACGGCCTTCCTCCAAGTCCTGCTGATGCTCGGTTGTGCTGTCGCCGTCGTGCTGGTGTTCCAGCAACTGCGCGTTCCATCGAGCCTGGGCTACCTGCTGGTGGGCGTGCTACTCGGTCCGCACACGGCCGGCCCGGTGGTCGACGCCGCGCCGGTGCGGGCGATTGCCGAGTTCGGCATCGTGTTCCTTCTCTTCACCATCGGTTTGAACTTTTCGTTGCCGCAGATCCATGCGCTGCGCCACCTTGTACTCGGGTTGGGTACCGCGCAGGTGGTGCTCACGACCGCCGCGGTCAGCCTGATCGGCTGGATGGCTGGTCTCGCCCCGGCAGCCGCGTTCGTCACGGGTGCAGTGTTCGCGCAGTCCTCGACCACACTCATCAGCAAGCAGTTGAGCGAGCAATCAGAGGAGCATGCCCGGCACGCGCGGCTGGGCTTGGGCATGTCGGTGTTCCAGGACGTCACCGCTGTGCCCTTTATCGTGGTGCTCCCGGTGCTTGGGGTGGCCAGCGCGGTGTCGCTGGGCACTGCGCTCGGTCTCGCCATGGCCAAGGCAACTTTGGCCTTCGCGCTGGTGTTCTTCATCGGGCGCCGCCTGCTGCGCCCGCTTCTGCACCGCGTCGCCTCGTTGCGCTCGGCAGAACTGTTCACATTGACGGTGCTGTTCGTGTCGCTGGCCGCCGCAGCGACGACGCAGTCGCTCGGTCTGTCGATGGCGTTCGGCGCCTTCCTCGCAGGCATGGTGCTGGGCGAGACCGAGTTCCGGCACCAGATCGAGACCACCATCCGGCCGTTTCGCGATGTGCTACTCGGCCTGTTTTTCGTCAGTGTTGGCACCCTTGTCGACCCGGCGGCCATGGTGCGCGTGGGGCATTGGGCGCTGCTCGGTGCAGCAGTGTTGATGGTCGTGAAGGGCGCGCTCGTGGCCGCAATCGTCCGCCGCGCGGGTATCGACATGGCCACCGCGTGGCGCACTGGCGCCCTGCTGGCCGTAGGTGGCGAGTTCGGCTTCGCACTCCTCGCCATCGGACTCGAAGCGCGGTTGCTTGAAGACGTTCTGGGCCAGATCGTGCTTGCGTCGGTGCTGCTGTCGATGTTCGCAGGGCCGCTTCTCATCCGTTACAACGGTGAAATTGCAGCCATCCTGACGCCTCGCAGCCAATTCCTGGCTGCCGACACCACAGCAGCCCTGCACATGCCGGCCTCGGACCCGATGCGAGACCATGTCCTGCTGGCCGGCTACGGACGCATCGGTCAAGGCCTGGGCCATGTACTCGAGGCCGAAGGTCTGGCCTTCGCGGCGCTCGACACCGACGCTGCCCGCGTACGCGAGGCCCGCGCTGCGGGCGAACCCGTCCACTTCGGCGACAGCGCCCAGATCGAACTCCTCGAGGCGGTGGGCCTGTCGACGGCACGGCTGCTGGTGATCACACACGACGACACCTCCGCAGCAATGAAGACGCTGCAGCAAGTGCGCACGCGGCATCCAGACTTGCCGGTAATGGTGCGGACACGCGACCCGAGCACGACCAACGAATTGCGCGTCGCCGGGGCTACCGAAGTCGTGCCCGAGACATTGGAGGCGGGCCTGATGATCGCGTCGCAGGTCATGCTGCGTCTGGGGCTGCCGCTCGCCCGCGTGGTGCGCCGCGTGCGAGCCGAGCGCACGGGGCATTACAGGCACCTGCGCGAATTGTTCGCTGGCGATCCGCTGGAGGAGTCTTCGGTAGCCGAAGGCGCGGCCGACCGCCTTCACGCCGTGACGCTGCCGCAGGACTGCCGCCACGTCGGGCAACCGCTGTCCGCGCTGCCACTGGACGGCGTCGCCGTGGCCGCGCTCTTGCGCAACGGCCGGCGGCAACTGCAGCCCGATTCAGCCACACTCACCGAGGTCGGCGACGCCCTGGTTCTGCTGGGTCCGCCGGATGCGATCGCGCGGACCGAAGCCCGCCTGCTAGGCTGAGCCACACCCCCAACCCTCAATGCGAGGAACAGAAATGAAGTCGTCCCGTCCCATCCTGGTGGCCACCGACTTTTCGCCCAGCGCCCGTCACGCGACCGACCGCGCTGCGCGCGTGGCCCACGAGAAGGGCGCGCCATTGGCTTTGCTTCATGTGATGCCTGGAGAGGCGCTGGCGAGCTTGCGCCAGTGGTTGGGCGCGTCCAATGCCCCAGAGGTACAGATCATGGCCTCGGCACGCGAGCAACTCGAACAACTGGCCACCGAGTTGCGTGCATCGCGAAATGTCGAGCCAACCCGCAACGTCACCGCAGGCCCGCCGGTAGACGAAGTCGTGCGGGAGGCCGAGCGCCTGGATGCGCGACTGATAGTCCTCGGCGCACGAGGCACCGGTTTTCTGCGCCGCCTGGTGCTGGGTACCACCGCCGAGCGTCTGCTGCGCCGTACCGTGCGGCCGCTTCTGGTGGTCCGGCAGACGCCTCACGAGCCCTACCGCCGGGTGCTGGTCGCGTTGGACTTCTCGGTGTGGTCGGCCCACTCCATCGCGCTGGCGCGTCGAGTGGCGCCGCGAGCACACCTGCTGCTGTTCAATGCGTATCAGGTGCCATTCGAAGATAAGCTGAAGTTCGCCGGAGTCGATGCCGCCACGATCGATCAGTATCGGCGGCACGCACGCGCCGATGCCACGCAGCGCGTCCATGCCATGGCCGCCGCCAGTGGCCTGACGCCCAGCGACTGGGAGCCTTGCATCGTCGAAGGCGAGGCGTCCCTGCGCATCATCGAACACGAGCAGGAGAAGGACTGCGATCTGATCGTGCTCGGCAAGCATGGCCAGTCGGCAACCGAGGACCTGCTGCTGGGCAGCGTCACGAAACACGTTCTGGCTGAGGGCAGCACGGACGTCCTGGTGTCGACTGCGCGCGAGCCGTGACGCCATGACACGCAGACGGGCAGCGCAGGGCGGACGGTCTGCATGATCGATCCGGGGCCCCTCGGCACCATGGCCGGCGGGCTGGGCTTGTTCCTGCTTGGCATGGGCCTCATGACCGATGGGCTGAAGCTGGCCGCCGGCCCCGCCCTGCATCGCATCTTGACGCAAGCCACCCGGACGCGGACTCATGCGCTGGGCTCCGGACTGCTCGTTACAGCGCTGGTGCAGTCGTCGAGCGCGGTCACCGTGGCTGCGATCGGCTTCGTCAACGCGGGTCTGCTCGCACTTGGTCCGGCGCTGTGGGTCCTGTTCGGCGCCAACGTCGGTACGACGATGACGGGCTGGATCGTGGCCATGGTGGGTCTGAAATTCAAGGTGGAGACGCTGGCGATGCCTTTGGCCGGCCTGGGTGCGCTGCTGCGGCTGACCGGCGAAGGCCGGCGCAGCGGTGCCATCGGCACGGCGATTGCTGGTTTCGGCCTGCTTTTCATCGGGATCGCCCTGCTGCAGCAGGCCTTTGCCGGGCTGGCCGGGCAGATCAGCCTGCCGCAGGGCGATGGCGCGTTGGCTGTGATGGCGCAACTGGGTATCGGCGCGCTGATGACCGTGCTGATGCAGTCATCGAGCGCCGCCATGGCCATCACCCTGACAGCGGCGCAAGGCGGCCTGATCACCGCGCAAGGCGCCGCGGCGGTGGTCATCGGTGCCAACATCGGTACCACGGTGACGGCGCTGCTGGCAGCCCTGGGGGCGACGCCGAACGCCCGCCGCGCAGCGATGGCGCATGTGGTGTTCAACCTGGTCACCGGTGCCGTCGCCCTCTTGTTGCTGCCCTGGCTCATCGGCGCACTGGCACTGGCCCGTGAGGCAGTTGGGCTACCCGCGGACCCAGCGGCCAAGCTGGCGCTCTTCCACACCACCTTCAACCTGCTTGGCGTGCTGCTGATGTGGCCCCTCGCCGAGCGACTCACACTCTGGCTGCAGCAGCGCTTTCGCGCCCGTGAGGAAGACGAGGCCCAACCGCGCTTCCTGGACGCAACCGTACTCGCCGTGCCCACGCTGGCGCTCGACGCCCTCGCGCGTGAAGTCGCCCGCACTGGCCAGGTGGCGCTGCGCATGGCTGGCGCGGCGCTCGCCGGCGCCGATGCGGCCTTGCTGAAGGCGGAGTACACAGTCCTCACCAGCCTCGATGCCGCCATCGAGCGCTTCGTCGAGCGTCTGCGCACCGCGTCGATGTCGCAGGTGGCGAGCGCCCGGCTGGCCCATCTGCTGCGGATCCAGCGTTACCAAGAGGAGGCGGCAGAACAGGCCGTGGCAGCCGCTGCACTGCTGCCGCTGGCGCGCGCAGATGAGCGCACGGATGCCGCTGCACTGGCGTTCGAATCGGCATCGCAAGCACTGCTGGCGCGCTGCGATCCGACGGCACCTGCAATCCTGGCCGCGCTGGACGCTGATCTGCAGGCAATGGAGCGCTGCTACGAGGACTACAAGGCTGAATTGCTCTCAGCCGGTGCCGACGCCCGGCTGGCACTGACCGACATGGAACGTGCCCTGCGGCGCGGCAGCGCCCTGCGACGCGCGGCTCAGCAGCTATACAAGGCACGGCGACGTGTCGTCGAAGGCGAGGCTGCGTGAGAACAAGGACGCGGCCGCCATTGCGTCCATCGTGCTGACATTCACGCTCGTCATGGACGCAATGCCTTCGCGTCTGATGGCAGTTGCGTTTCGGTGCGCGGCCTGTGGGCCGTCGGTCGCAAATCGGTTTGAACCGAAAGGCTGGCCACCGCAACACATGTTCGAAGGTCGGGTGCAGTCGGCCCGACCTTCGAATCAGCGAACCGCACAACCCACCTCGGAGCACCATCATGTCACTCTCCTTCCGCAAGACCACCTGCCTCATGATTTCCACGCTGCTGCTGGCCGTGGGCATGGCCGGCGCACATGCCGCCTACTCGCCCCGGGTTACCAAGGCCGACATCAAGGCGGGCGGGGGCACCTGCGCGGGCAACCTGTGCACGATCAACGGGACGATGTGGAACTGCAGCGGGGGCGGCTACTGCACCCGCATTTCTTCCTGAGCACGACGATCGATCGCGAGACGATGTGTCGTGGGTCCCGACTCCGGGACCCGAGCAACGGGGGCCGTCAACCGGCCCCCGTTGCCATTGCGCGCACGCGGCGCCCGTCCGCTCGTGCGCATCGCAATTGCCCGGGGAGCGGCTGCGGGACAACAGGTACCCCACGCGAGCGACAACGCCTCGAAGCCGAGCTTCGAGGCGTTGTCGCGATCGAAATGCTTCCAGCAGCGCGTGGCCAGTCCGCCGCGCCGCTCTCGGTCGGGCCAACCAGCGCGGGCTACAGGCCGCGGAACTGCACCCGGCGGTTTTCGGCGGCAGTCGGATCGAGGCCGGCGATCATGCGGCTCTTGCCGAAGCCAGCCGTGAGCAGCCGGTCCGGATCGATGCCGTGTGCAGCGCTCAAGTAGCGCTTGACCGCCTCGGCACGCCGGTGAGAGAGCTCGCGGTTGTATGCATCGCTGCCGATGACGTCGGTGTGGCCTTCAACGAGCACGGCACGCTCGGCCGGCAGCATCCTGATGCCGGCCGCCAGTGCGTCGAGTTGAGGGCGTGCAACGTCGGCGATCTCGGCCGAGCCGAAGCCAAATCGCACCTGCAACGACAGGGCCTGTGCTGGCGCTGCCGTCGGGGCCACGGGCGCCGCCGACTCCGCCGGGGTGGCTTCGCCGAGCAGATGGATGGAGCGCGTCTTGACCCGTTGCGGCGCCTTGCCGCTGAGAATCGTCGCGACGTCGACCGGGTTCAGCTCCTGCCCCTCGCGGTAGTAGGCGACCTCGTCGGCCCACGCCGGGGCGGCCAGCAGGGCGGTTGCGAGGGTCAGGGCGGACAGCTTGCAAAACATGGGATTCTCCTGGTTGCGGGGAACTCGCTCATGGGTTGCGCCCAACGCCCAGAAGGTTCAATCTGCAAGCGCGGCCGCGCTGCCGCATGACGATCAATGGCCGGGCTGGACCTCGGGACGGTGCGGCGGCGGCTCGCCGGCCGGGCGGATGAGGCAGGTGGCGCTGTCGGTCGCGGCAATGTAGATCGGCCTGCCGTCCCGTCCTGTGGCGCTGATCTTCACCGCCTGGCGTGCACCATCTGCGGGCAGCGTGACATGGTTCTCTTCGAACAGCAGCTGGCCATGCTGCCAGCAGCGGATCTGGTAACCACCCGCGGGCCTGGCGTCGATCGACCCATCGCGAGCCGGGCTTGCCGAAACGGTGGCCAACGTCAGGGCCGGGGCCAGGACCGCCACAATGGCGACCAGCCTCCGGGCGAAGTCACTGTGCTCGAACATGGAGGGTCTCCTGGGCCAGCTTGCCACGGCCGGCGGCGATGAAAGCCTCACGCACCTGCGGCAGCGTGGCCGCGGCGAGCGGCTCGAAATCGGTACCGACGACACTTGCGGGCAGATCAGCGAGCACGTCGCGCTCGGTGGCAAAGCAGGAAAAGGTTTCCTGCGCACCCGGCTTGGTCATCGCTAGCTGGAAGCGCATCGCGCCCGGCAAGGCCAGCACGCTCGACGCCGCAACGCGCGGGTCCTTGGCGTAGCGGTTGGGGAAGAAGCGGATGAGCCTGGCGTGTTCATCCAGCACGTAGCAATACACAAAAGCGTCGCGGCTGGTCTTCAACCGCAGCCCGATCGGCTCACCCAGCGCGAAGCTGGTGCGTGACGGGTTCGTCGTCAGCTCGAGCACCAGCGGGGCACTCGCCGCCGCAGGTGCTGCAGGGGCCGCAAGCGCAGCCAAAGGCGCCGCCGCGGCAGCAGGCGCTGCAGTCCACCGCGCTGGAGCCGCCGGGCGCGCAATCTTTCGGTGGTCAGCGCCGAGGTAAGCGATGAAGAAGGGTTCGTCCAGCACCGCCTCGCGGCTCAGCCCCAGCGCGAAGCGGTAACTGGCGATGGCTTCATCGATGGCGGGATTGAACGTGCCGTCAATCGGACCGTCGTAGTAGCCGCGGCGGCGCAGTTGGTTCTGGAAGTAGGCGATCAGCTCGACCCGGCTGGTGGCCATCGCGTAGTACCAGTCGGAGACCTCCAGCCTGACCTCCTCGTTGCGGCTCGCATCCGCCTCGAGGCACCGCCAGTACGGCGTCTTGGTCAGCTTGCCTGCCAGCTCGATGACCGCCAGCTCGATCAGGCCGCGCAGCGCCTGCGCTCGACCCTCCGAGCGGCTCAGGTTCATGCTGTAGCTGATGCCGAACTTGTGATAAGCGGCGTCGCCATCGAGCCCCCTGCCCTGCTTGAGGATGACCACCGAGTTGCGCGATGTGACCCCGGGCATGACGGACATGTCCTGGGTTGTCAGCACGCTCAGGTCCAGGCCGAGAACCGTGGAGGCCGCGTCGCGCGACACCCCAAGGTTGAGCAAGGGCTGAAGGCCGATCCCCACGTCCTTCTGGTTGCGTATGAGATCTTCGTCGAGCTGGGAGATGGACCCCTTGATGTCGTACTGAGGGATCACCGCGTAGGCGCCCTGGCGCTGCGCCGAGGCCAGGAAGCCGATCGCGTTGCTCGCGTCCTTGCCAAACGCCACGAGTCGGATCGCTCGGCTGCGCCGGGTCATGTCCGACACCGCCGATATCAGCATGTCGCGCGCGCCGGCATTGACCTTCTGCGTCTGGTCCGCCAGGTCCTCGACCAGCATCGACACGTCGCGCACGCCATAGTCGGCGAGCAAGCCGTCCATGCACCGCAGCGCTGGCGCGAAACTGGTGATCGTGCGCCGCGGGGCCTGTTGGGGCCCCTGGCGAACGGCGTCGGTGTGCTCGACGGTGCGCCGCTCGACATCCACCGTCGAGCAGCCCCCGAGCATGGCGGTCGCGGCGACCAGGGTCGCCAGCCAGTGCTTCGGGCGGTCCATGCGGCTGCAGAGTGACATGGCGGTGGTGCTCCCTCGTCGATGCTGTAGGCGGCTCGACGTCGCCCGATGCCGGGCGACGCTGGCCATCACGGAACCCGGTGGCAACCTCGGCCGGACACGATGTTGATGGCGTTCGGCGCAAACACAAAGACCTCGCGCGGTGCGGCAGCGGCATTGCCGCCCGTGTCGACGTTGCCGATGTTCTGGCTGCCGCAGCGGCCGCTGTCAAGCCCCTCGTCAGTCGAACCCTGAGCGCGCTCGAGTCCCGCCAGGCGAACCTTCGTCTTGATGAGCTTGGCCCGAAACCGGGCATCGACGGCGAACTCGTCCTCCGAGGCGTACACCGCGGGAGCGTGCAAGGCGGCCATGGCCAGGACGAGGCTGTGCAGAACGGTCCATTTCATCGCGAGACTCCTGAACGTCGGCGGGGGCGCCGACGGTTTGTCCGGGCCCGCTGAGGCAGCAGCGCGGGCCCACCGGACTCGGGGGCATCAGTTCGCCACGCCGATGCGTTGCGTCGCATTCGCGCCATAGCCTTCGACCGCGTTGTAGGCGTTACTGGCCACGATGGCGGCCTTGACCAGGCGCCCCTGGCCGCTGGCAAAGCCGATCGTCTGCGACGCACGGGCGCCATCGCCATCGCTCACCGTGTTGGTCACGTTGTTGGCAATCACCGTGCTGGCAAGGACGCGGCCGTCGCCGGAAGCGCCGCCGATCGCCTGGCTCGCCGTCGAGTAGTCCCTGGCCGTGTTGCTCGCACCCTTGACCTGAATGCTCGAGCCGTCGATCTGCCCCCGGTCCGCTGCGAGACCGATCTGCTGGAGGGCATCGCTGTGGGACCCCAACGCGTTGTTGCGCAGATCCGAGGCGACGACCATGCTGTTCTGGATCTGCCCACTACCAGTGGCAAGACCTACGTTCTGCGTCGCCTTTGCATAGCTGCCAGACGCGCTGTTGGTCGCGGAGACGACGCGAATCGTTGAGGCGAGTATGCGACCTTCGCTCTCGACAACGCCGAGTTGCTGCAGCGCACGCGAGCCCGTATGACGGGCGGTGCTGGTGACATCAGACACATCGACGGACGTGTCACGGATCTCGCCGGCGATTGCACCGGCGGCAACGATGCCGAGGGCCACGACGATGACGGTCTTGCGGAAGGCTTGCATGATGGATCTCCTGGGAACTGGGGGGGTGAAGTTGCGGGACTGTTGGCATGGCCGGTTCGTCCGCCATCCGATGCATGGGTTGCGCCCCCGGCGCGAAGGGTTCAAACAATCTTCGTCCCCGACCCCGGCGCCTTCAGGCGCCCTTGCGCCCGGGCGCCAGACCGTCGTTCAGCGGCAATCGCCCTGCGGCGAGGGCCTGAAGCAGAAGTCCGCCGTCAGGCTCGACGACTCCCAAGGCACCTGCACCCGTGCGGTGGCCTCGGCCACACCGACACGTACGCGCTTGAACAGTTGCTCGATCGGCAGCCCGGGGGTGTCCAGGTGCTCGAGCAAGTACTTGGTATAGACGCTGTGCGACCCTGCCGGGTTGTCGAGCGCCACGCCGTTGGGCGAAGTGGAGAACGCGATCATCGTCCCCATCGGCGCATCCAGCGCGGCCAGCCCGGGCGGCGTGGACCCGCGAAACTTGAGCCTGCGCCCGTCCGGCCCCACGATCACGCCACCGGCGAAGGGGTTGACGCGACAGGCGTCGAGCACCACCACGTTGATCCCGTGCGCAATCGCACCAAGCCGCTCGACGAAAGCGCCGACGTCCACGCCCTGGCGCGCGATGTCGTCCTCGGTCTGCGGATTGGCGTCCACAGGCAACAGGAAATTGCGCCCGCGCCACTGGACGCCATGACCTGCGTAAAAGACCAATCGGACCCGAGCCCGCGGCGCCCGCAGCGAAAACTCGCGCAGGCCTTCGATCAACTCACGCAGCGACGTGTCCTCATGCAGACCAACGGCGTAGCCCATGGCGCGCAGTCGCGCGGCAACGGCCTTGGCATCGTTGATCGGATTCTTCAATGGCGCGGCCTTGTAGGCCGCATTTCCGATCACGAGCGCGATGCGCTCGGGATCTCGGGCCGCTGCGGCAAGCCGCGGCAGCGCGCCCGTGGCTGCCCCCGCAATCGTGGCGGCGATCGCGCCCAGAACGCTCCGGCGATCGACGCTCTCTTCCGACGAGACCATCCGCGACGCGTTCATTGCAGTGCCCGCCGGTTCCTACTCGCGCGGGGGCAGGCCGGGCGCCAGTGATGCCGCCTGCAGGATCGGTCGACCACGCAGGCGCTCGAGTGCCTGCGCCTGCGTACCGGGCGCCACGCGAACGTAGTAGTCGCCCAGTTGCCCTGGGCCGCCGACGATCTGCCCGCCGATCTCGACGAGGAACATGCGGATGTCCACCTCCTTCGCATCAGGTGCGAAGTTGAGCTTGAGCAATGGTCCTTCGTCCGCCTGTACGGCTCGCAACGCGCGAAGCTCCTGCGCGTCGTCGCGCTCACCGAGCAGGCTGACGATGACACCGCCCTGCACTGCAACGACGGCAAAGGCCGCCAGTGCCGTGGCCGGGCGCATGCCCAGGCTGGCAACGAAGGAGCCGATGCGCTCGGACCATGTCGGTCGGTCGCCCCGGATCCGCTTCATCGCCTTGTCCAGCCCGATCGTCGCGGGCACGCGCGGTGCACCCTCGAGCATGCGTTCGCGCAGCGACTGCTGCCACTTCAGTTCGGCATCGGCCTGGGGATGCCGCGACAGGTAGTCCTCGACCCAGGCGCGATCGGCGTCGCTCAAGGTGCCGTTGACAAACCACGGCAGCAGTTCGTCGAAGCGCTCGTTCATGCTGCCGCCCCGGCGGTGTCGCCTTCGCTGCCCAGCAACCGCTGCAGGCAGCCCTTGATCTTCTGCCGCGCGTGGAACAGGCGCGTCTTGACCGTCCCTTCGGGGCAGCGCTGGACCTGCGCTACCTCGGCGAGTGACAGGCCTTCGAAGAACACGAGGTGCATGCACTCGCGATGCTCCTCGGACAGGCGGCCCATGCAACGCTGGACGCCCTCGGAGCGCTGCTTGGACGCCAGCTGGGTGTAGCCGTCCGGCGTGTCGGCGGCGACCGTTTCCGCGATGTCATCGAGCTCGTCGTGGGCCTCGTCGGGTCGACGCGCCCGGTAGACCATCAGCGCCTTGTTGCGGGCAATCCCGATCAGCCAGGTGCTGAACTTCGAATCCCCGCGAAAGCGTGCGGGGTGCCGCCAGACTTCATACATCGCATCCACCACCACTTCCTCTGCGCGCGCGTGATCGTTCAGCATGTTCAGCACATAGGCGTAGACCTTGCGGCTGAATGCCGTGTACAGATCGCGAAACGCAGCCTGGTCTTCCTTGCCGATCCGTGCCAGAAGCTCCATGACCCGGGCGTTGTCCATGACGGCGGCGGTAGTGGCGTGGTTGTGAAGTATCGCGCGTCCACCTCTGCCGCCGTTACTGGGCAAGACCTGTATCGACGCACGGACACCACGCCCTGCGCGTCGGCATCGGACATGTCGGAACTGAGTTGCGCCAAATCGCGCGCTGGTTCACTCTTTTGCCACTGCGCGGCCGGCGCGCGGCGAGAGCGCCAGGCGCGCTTCGCGGCCCTGCTGCGCAGGTCTACTTGCGCCGCACGAACAGGAAGTCGCCGCCCTCGTGCCCGGCCATGCGGATGTCGGCGAACTGAGGCAGCTGCTCCGAGTTGAGTGCAACCGGCCGGCGCAGCTCCGCAAACAGCGAGGTCGCGTCGAGGACGCCGCGGTTCGACGCCAGCACGCGCAGCAGCGCGGCAGCAAACGGCGAGTGGCCACTGCCTCCGGAGTCGGCCACCGGTTCGAGGCCGCCCGAACTCAGCACCTGCCTGGACTTCAACCGGGCCATGCGCTCCAGGTGTTCCTGGCCGCGCCCGAGTTTGAGCTCCGCGCCCCGCGTCAGCGTGCCTGAGAAACAACTGTCGGCCACGACCAGAACATGCCTGGACTTGAGCGCACGCAACGTGTCGCGCACGGTGTCGTTGGAGACCCACTGGGTGCGCCGGTTCGGCTGGGCATCGATAGGCAGCCAGTAGCCCTTGTCGGCCTCGGTGTCCAGCGAGCCGTGCCCGGCGTAGTAGATCAGCAGGTTGTCGTTCGCGCGCAAGCGGTTGCGGTACTCATCGAGCACGTCGACGATCTGGTCCCGCGTGGCGTTGACCAGTGCGGTGACCTCAAACCCATACTGGGCAGCCAGCAGATCACCGACGGCCCGCGCGTCCTTCACGGCGGTGTCCAGCCGCTCGAGGTGCTTGTAGGCGTCGTTGCCGATCACCAGCGCGTGATAGCGCCCGAGTGATGCCACATCGACCGGCGCCAGCGCATCGCCCGGCGCGGCCGATGCGGACACGGCCGGTTTGCCCGCATTGGCGGCCAGTGCGATCTTCTTGTCCAGCGCAGGGCTCGGCTCACGTGCAGCCGCAAGCCGGTAAGAAGCCTCGGCCTCCGCAGTGCGCCCGAGGGTGAGCAACAAGTCGCCGCGCGCGACCAGCAGCCTGGGCTCCTGCGGCCGGGTCTTCAAGGCCTTGTCGCAGGCAGCCAAGGCGGCCTCGCCCGTCAGCCCCAGGCACCGCGTCTGCGCCAGCGCAAACTCGTCATCGGGCCTGGACGCCTGCGCCGCGCGACTGCGTGCAACCCAAGCCGCTTCGTCGGCCAGACCCTGCACCTCATGCTCGCGCAGTCGCAGCCGCGCATCCGATGGCTGATGCTGCCGTGCATCCTGCAGCACACGCAGCGCTGCGGCGTAGTGCCTCGACGCAACCCAGGCATCGACCAACGCGATGACCTCGCCCGCATTCGCACCCGCGATCGCTTCTCGGCATGCCGGACTCAGCTGCTCATTGCCGTCTGCCTGGCACGCGCTGAGCCCGGCGCCATGCGCCGGCACCGCGCATGCCGCGACCACGAGCCAGGCCGAAACCAGGAATGACCGCCAATCGCTCATGTATCACGCACCCCCGCCGTGTGGCTAGTAAGACCTGTGCGAGCCGGGCTGCTTCTTGTGCAGGTCGGGATCGAATGCCCAGTCGCCCGAGGGCAGGCGGATGACACCGAACAGGTAGCGGCGTGCAATCGGCCGGTAGGGCGGCTGCTCAGCCGTCAGCAGGGCTTCGAGTCGACGCTGCGCCTGATCGATCCCCGCAACCACAAGGTTGCTGCGCCGAGCCAGGTCCTGCGCATAGGTCACCACATGCGTTTCGTCAGCCGACAGACGGGCATCGCGCGCCAGCACTGCCATCACCTGAGACTCGCGTCGCAGGGCATCGAGGTCGGCAATCACCGCCGGCAGACCGGCGCGCAGGTTGACGCTGGCATCCGGAACCTCGCGCGCATACCCGAGATGCTCCGCACTGCCCTGGAGGGCGCGAGTCAGCCCGTAGCCCGCACCCGGCCCATCGGGCAGCAACTTCGGATCGACCGCGTGCAGCACGTGGCCAGCATGCAGCTTGACACTGGCGATGTTGCGTGCGCCTTCGACGGCATAGGTGGCATGCTCCGCAGCGACTGTTGCCTCCATGCGCGCGACGTCGAGCAGCCCCTTCTGCCCTGGCGTATCCGGCCAGGCTGTCAGCGCATGGCCAACGTGGGTGTGCGCCATCGTCGGCAGCTGGATGCTCACACATGCGGGCAAGATCAGCGCGCACGCCACCACGGCAGCGGTCAGGTGCCACGCCGCTGACCGGCGGATGCGGCGCGGCTGGCCATGTGCCCGAGCCGAAAGACTCGCATGAGCTGCCGACAATCCCCCGTGCCGCCGATTGCGAATCAAGGTTTACCCCACCGCGCTGCCCAACATCCGTGCAAGCATAGGACTCACCAGCGGCCGGGCGCAACACCGCGCCCCCCCTGGGCTGGCCTGCTCGACGCTCATGGCTCCGGTTAGCTGCGCGTCGTTTGACCGGCGTCAATGAGTGCCGATTCGTGGCCGAGTCGAGTGCCCAAAACGGCAACGGGCTAGCCCCTTGTGGGAGCTAGCCCGTTGATTTCTATGGTCGGGGTGGCGGGATTCGAACTCGCGACCCCTTGCACCCCATGCAAGTGCGCTACCAGGCTGCGCTACACCCCGACGAAGCTGCGCATTATAGCCCGACTTCCCGGGCTATACCGGTTGCAGCAAGGTGCGGATCGACAAGAGCTCGGCGCGCAGTTGCGTCGGCGACAGTTCCAGAACCTCTGGCAGCGGGATCAGCGGGCTGGCGAGCTCGGGTGCCTGCGGCTCATCACCCACCGGGGCGTCGGCATCGATGAACTCGTTGTCGTCGGCCGGCGCGCGTGCCAACGGCTGCTCGACGAGCTTGTTGCGCGCACCGCTGATGGTGAAGCCCTGATCGTAGAGCAGCTCGCGGATGCGGCGGATGAGCAGCACCTCGTGGTGCTGGTAGTAGCGGCGGTTGCCGCGCCGCTTCATGGGCTTGAGCTGGGTGAACTCCTGCTCCCAGTACCGCAGCACGTACGGCTTCACGCCGCACAGCTCGCTGACCTCACCGATGGTGAAGTAGCGCTTGGCGGGAATCGCGGGAAGCGGTTTCTCCATTGAAATCAACGGCGTGCGCGGGCAAAGTTAGACTTTACTCGAACTCGCCGTCGAAGGGCGTGTCGCCCTGCACAATCGCTTTCAGCTTGTGACTTGCATGAAACGTCACCACGTTTCGTGCCTTGATCGGGATCGCCTCGCCCGTGCGCGGGTTGCGCCCGGGCCGTGGCGCCTTGCGCCGGATGTTGAAGTTGCCAAAACCCGACAACTTGACGTCGTCGCCCTGCACCAGGGTGCCGTGGATCAGCTCGAAGAAGGCTTCGACCATGTCCTTGGACTCGCGCTTGTTGAGCCCCAGGCGCTCGAACAGCAGCTCGGAGAGCTCGGCCTTGGTGAGCGTCGGCGTCTCCAGCGACGGCAGGATCACGCGGTCAACCTTGTTGTCATCCATGCTCATGTGTCCATCATCGCTGCATGAATGGGGCGATCAACCCCTCAGACGCGCGCCCACGGCGCGGCCGGCACGGTTCACCGCGGCCTTGACCACATCGTCGATGCGCTCGTCGGTCCAGTTCGCCGCGGGGTCCAGCAGCTCCAGCCGCACGGCCATGCTGCGCTCGCCCGCCGCCATGTCGGTCACCGCGCCGCTTGGGCGAAACACGTCGAACAGCGTGGCCGAGCGCACCCAACCGCCCGGGTCGGCCCGCAGCGCCTGCACCAGCGCGTCGTGGGTGGCGGCCTCGGGCACCACCAGCGCCACGTCGCGCCAGGCACTCTGGTGCCGTGCAATCGGCTCGAAAGCGGGCACGTCACGGGCCAGCACGGCGTCGAGATCGACTTCGAACAGCACGGGCGCATGCGGCAGCTCGTAGGCCTGGCGCCACCGCGGGTGCAGTTCACCGATGACGCCGATCTCGCGCCCATCGCAGCGCACGCGTGCGCTGCGCCCAGGGTGCAGGGCCGGGTGCTGCGCAGGCTCGAAGGTCAGCGCGCGCGGCGCCAGCAGTGATTCCAGGTCACCCTTGAGATCGTAGAAGTCGACCGCGCGCTCGCGGCTGCCCCATTGCAGGGCATCCGCCGCGCCATAGGCCAGCGCTGCCAGCTTCATGGGTTGGTGGATGCCGGCCACGGTGGCATGCGTGTCGGTCACCTGCGCATCGCGCCGGGCGACACGCCCGAGCTCGAACACCCGCACACGGGTGGCCTTGCGCGCCAGGTTGTGCCGCAGCACCTGGATCAGGCTGCCGACCAGGCTCGAGCGCATCACCGCCAGGGGAGCGGCGATCGGGTTGAGCACCCGGATCGGATCGGAGTTGCCGGCCAGTTCGGTTTCCCAACGCTGCTCGACGAAGCTGAAGTTGATGGTTTCCTGATAGCCCAGTGCGGCCAGACTGCGCCGCACCGCGTGCGCGCTGCGACGTGCCTCGGGCAGCGCCTGTGCCGTCACGGCGGCCAGTGGCGGAGCGGGAGGCAGGCGGTCGTAGCCGATGACCCGGATCACTTCCTCGATGAGGTCTTCTTCGATGCGGATGTCGAAGCGCCAGCTCGGTGGTGTGACGATCAGCCTGCCTGGCTCTTCGCGCAATTCCAGCCCCAGCCGACGCAGCACGTCGGCGCACTGCGCCTGCGGCAACGGCATGCCGATCACCTTCGCGGCTCGATCGACACGCAAGGTCACCGGCTCGGGTTGCGGCATCGCCACCGGCTGGTCATCCATCGGGCCCGGCTCACCGCCGCAGATCTCGAGGATGAGGCGCGTGATGTGCTCGATGTGCTCCACAGTGCGCGCGGGATCGACACCACGCTCGAACCGGTGGCCGGCATCGGTGGCGAAGTTGTAGCGCCGCGAGCGGCCGGCGACCGCGTCAGGCCACCAGAAGGCCGCCTCGACGTAGACGTGGCGGGTGCCGTCGGATACCGCCGTGGCCTGGCCGCCCATGATGCCGGCCAGCGACTCCACGGCCTGCGCGTCGGCGATCACGCCCACTTCCTCGTCGAGCTCGACGGTGTTGCCGTTGAGCAGCTCGAGCGTCTCGCCGCGGCGAGCCCAGCGCACTACGAGTTCGTCGTGGATCTTGTCCAGGTCGAAGATGTGGGTCGGACGGCCGTACTCGAACATCACATAGTTCGAGATGTCCACCAGCGCATTGACCGAGCGCTGCCCGCAGCGGGCCAGCCGCTCGACCATCCAGGCTGGCGTGCGGGCCTTGGGATCGATGTGGCGGATGATGCGACCGGAGAAACGCCCGCACAGGTCGCGCGCCTCGATGTGCACCGGCAGGCGCTGGTCATGCCGGGGCGGCACCGGTTCGATCAACGGGGCCACCAGGGGCGCACCGGTGAGCGCGGACACCTCCCGTGCAATGCCCTGGACCGACAGCGCATGCGCGAGATTGGGCGTGAGCTTGAGCGTGAAGACCGTGTCGTCCAGGCGCAGCAGATCGCGCACATCGGCGCCCGGTGTCGCGTCGGCGGTGAGTTCGAGCAAGCCGCTGTGGTCGTCCGCCAGGCCCAGTTCACGCGCCGAGCACAGCATGCCCTGGCTTTCGACGCCGCGCAGCTTGCCCAGCTTGATGTTCAGCGGCTGGCCATCGTCACCGGGCGGCAGTTGCGCGCCGACCACTGCCAAGGGCACCTTGATGCCGGCGCGCGCGTTCGGCGCGCCGCAGACGATCTGCAACGGGCCATCCTTCGAGTGGGCGCCGGCATCCACACGGCACACCCGCAGGCGGTCTGCGTTGGGATGGGGCTCGGCCTCGACGATCTCGGCCACCACCACGCCGCTGAATGCCGGCGCAGCCGGTCGCAGCTCTTCGACCTCCATGCCGGACATGGTGAGCAGATCGGCCAGGGCCTGGGTGTCCAGCGGCGGGTTGCAGAACTCGCGCAGCCAGGATTCGGGGAATTGCATGATCGGTCGGTGTGCGGTGTGCGGGTCGACGGAGTCGAACGGGTGCGTGCGGATGCGTACAGATGCGACGCGTGCGGCTAGCGGAACTGCGACAGAAAGCGCAGATCGCCCTCGAAGAACAGGCGCAGGTCGCTCACACCATAGCGCAGCATGGTGAGGCGGTCGGGGCCCATGCCGAAGGCGAAGCCGATGTAGCGCTCGGGGTCGAGTCCGTAGTTGCGCACCACGTTCGGATGCACCTGGCCCGAACCGGCGACCTCCAGCCACTTGCCCTGCAGCGGCCCGCTGGAGAACGCGATGTCGATCTCGGCCGAGGGTTCGGTGAACGGGAAGAACGAGGGCCGGAAACGCAACTGCAGGTCGTCGCTCTCGAAGAAGCGGCGGCAGAAGTCGGTGAACACCGCCTTGAGGTCCTTGAAGCTGACGTTCTCGCCGATCCACAGGCCTTCGCACTGATGGAACATGGGCGAATGGGTGGCATCGCTGTCCACCCGGTAGGTGCGGCCCGGGGCGATGACGCGGATCTCGGGCATGGTGGCGGCACCAGCGTGGCGCTCGGCGTGCGCGCGCGCGTAGCGCACCTGCATCGGGCTGGTGTGCGTGCGCAGGCAGTACCACATCCCGTCGGCGTCCTTCATGTCGACGTAGAAGGTGTCCTGCATCGAACGCGCCGGATGATTGGCCGGGTTGTTCAGCGCGGTGAAGTTCATCCAGTCGGTCTCGATTTCGGGGCCGTCGGCCACGTCGAAGCCCATGGACGCGAAGATGGACTCGATGCGCTCGATGGTGCGCGACACCGGGTGCACGCTGCCCACGCCGCGCTGGCGGCCCGGCAGGGTGACATCGAGCGCCTCGGCGCGCAGCTGCGCCTGCAGTTCGGCGTCGGCCAGCGCCTGACGGCGCTGTTGCAGCGCGGCCTCGATCTGCTGCTTGGCCTCGTTGATGCGCGCACCGCGCAACTTCTTCTCGTCAGGGGGCAGCGACGCCAAGGCCTTGAGCAGCTCGGTAACTTGCCCGGACTTGCCCAGGTAACGGGCCTTGGCGTTTTCAAGCTCGGCCGGCGTGGGAGCCACAGCGAAGGCCGCGCACGCACCATCCACCAGTTGATCGAGTTCGTTCATCGTCTATCGAACCAATAAAAAAGGCCGCCCCGAGGTGACGGCCTTGAATGCTCGACACCTGGGTGCGGCTGGACGCCGCCCCCAGGCCGGGATCAAGCGAGCTGGGCCTTCACCTTCGCCACGATGCTGCCAAAGGCAGCAGGGTCGTTGACAGCCAGATCGGCCAGGACCTTGCGGTCGATGTCGATCGAGGCCTTCTTCAGGCCGGCCATGAACTTGCTGTAGGTGAGCCCCAGGCCCCGGGACGCCGCGTTGATACGGGCGATCCAGAGCTGGCGGAACACGCGCTTGCGGGTCCGGCGGTCACGGTAGGCGTACTGGCCCGCCTTCATCACCGCCTGCTTGGCGACGCGGAAGACGTTCTTGCGACGACCTCGATAGCCCTTGGCCAGCGCGAGGATCTTCTTGTGACGAGCGCGTGCGGTGACACCACGTTTGACGCGAGGCATGAGTAGCTCCTTCTATCCGTCGTCGGTTGATCACAGACCCGCGAACGGCAGCATCTGCGCCATCCCGGCCATGTTGGTCTCGTGCACGTTCGTCGCGCCACGCAGGTGGCGCTTGCGCGTGGTGGACTTCTTCGTGAGGATGTGGCGCTTGAACGCCTGACCGCGCTTGACGGTACCCCCCGGACGGACGCGGAACCGCTTGGCCGCGCTCTTCTTGGTCTTCATCTTGGGCATGACTGCTCCTTCTAGGTTGCCACCTGCAGGCGGCCGGGGCATTGGCTCCGGCACTTGCATGGCCTGCAGCGGCTTGTCTTCCAATCTGCGCGGTGACCAAACCGCGCAGCGGAAATCGAACTTAGAACTTCACTGCTTCTTCTTCGGTGCCAGCACCATGATCATCTGGCGCCCCTCGAGTTTGGGCATGTGCTCCACGACCGCCACATCGGCCAGTTCATCGCGAATGCGCTCGAGCAGCCGCATGCCGATGTCCTGGTGGGTGATCTCGCGGCCACGGAACCGCAGCGTCACCTTGCCCTTGTCGCCATCTTCGGCGATGAACCGCCGCAGGTTGCGCATCTTGACGTTGTAGTCGCCTTCGTCGGTACCCGGGCGGAACTTGACTTCCTTGACCTCGATGACCTTCTGCTTGGACTTGGCCTCGGACGCCTTCTTCTGCTCCTGGTACTTGAACTTGCCGTAGTCCATCAGTCGACACACCGGCGGATCGGCCGCGGCGGCGATCTCGACCAGATCGACGTCGGCTTCACCCGACAGGCGCAAGGCCTCTTGCAGACTGACGATCCCCAAGGGCTCGTTGTTGACGCCGTTCAGGCGAACATTGGGCGCCAAGATCTCCCGGTTGAGTCGATGCTTGCGCTCGACGTTGGGCATCCGGCGATCGAGAAACGTAGCGATGGTGCTGACCCCTTCGTGACCCCAAGGCAAGCAACGGGCCGGACAAAAAGCGAACGCGCGCGCCGGGAGGCCGCCTCAGACCTTGCGGGCGATGTCGTCGGCGAGCTTGCGTATGAAGTCGTCGAGGGGCATCACGCCGAGATCCTGGTTGCCTCGGGCGCGCACGGCAACGGCCCCGCTTGCCTTCTCCTTGTCGCCTGCGACGAGGATGTACGGGACCTTTTGCAACGAATGCTCGCGGATTTTATACGTGATCTTCTCGTTGCGCAAATCGCTCTCGGCTCTAACTCCTTGTTTTTGCAGCGTTTTCACTACTTGAGCGGCGTATTCGGCCTGACCGTCGGTGATACAGGCCACCACCACCTGGGTGGGCGCCAGCCACGCCGGCAGCGCCCCGGCATGCTGCTCGATCAGGATACCGATGAAGCGCTCGAGGCTGCCGACGATGGCGCGGTGCAGCATCACGGGGGTGCGGCGCTCCCCGGATTCATCCACGTACTCGGCGCCCAGCCGCTCGGCCATGAAGAAGTCGACCTGCATGGTGCCGCACTGCCACTCGCGACCCAACGCGTCTTTGAGCGTGTACTCGATCTTGGGGCCGTAGAAGGCGCCATCGCCCGGGGAGATGACGAACTCGCAGCCGGAGCGGCGCAGCGACTCCATCAGCGCGAACTCGGCCTTGTCCCAGCTCTCGTCCGACCCGATGCGTGCTTCGGGCCGGGTGGCCACCTTGTAGAGGATGTTCTGGAAGCCGAAGTCGGCATACACCTTCTGCAGCAGCGCGGTGTAGGCCACGCATTCGGCCAGGATCTGCTCCTCGGTGCAGAAGATGTGGCCGTCGTCCTGCGTGAAAGCGCGCACCCGCATGATGCCGTGCAGGCCGCCGGTGGGTTCGTTGCGGTGGCACTGCCCGAACTCGCCATAGCGCAGCGGCAGGTCTCGGTAGCTCTTGATGCCCTGCTTGAAGATCAGGATGTGGCCAGGGCAGTTCATCGGCTTGAGCGCGTAGTCGCGCTTTTCCGACTCGGTGGTGAACATGTTCTCCCGGTACTTCTGCCAGTGGCCGGTCTTCTCCCACAGACCCTTGTCGAGGATCTGCGGCCCCTTGACCTCCTGGTAGCCGTTGTCCCGGTACACCTGCCGCATGTACTGCTCGACCTGCTGCCACACCGTCCAGCCCTTGGGGTGCCAGAACACGGTGCCCGGAGAGTGCTCGTCGATGTGGAACAGGTCGAGCTCACGGCCGAGGCGACGATGGTCGCGCTTCTCGGCCTCCTCGAGCATGCGCAGGTAGTTCTGCAGGTCATCCTTGTTGGCCCAGGCCGTGCCATAGATGCGCTGCAGCATCTCGTTGCGATGATCGCCACGCCAGTAGGCGCCCGCCACCTTCATCAGCTTGAAGTGCTTGAGCCGCCCGGTACTGGGCACGTGCGGGCCGCGGCACAGGTCCTCGAAACCGCCCTCGCGGTACAGCGAGACATCCTGCCCCTCGGGAATGCTGGCGATGATCTCGGCCTTGTAGTGCTCGCCCAGGCCCTTGAAGTAGGCCACGGCCTCGTCGCGCGGCAGCACACGCCTGACCACGGGCTCGTCCTTCTTCGCCAGTTCGGTCATGCGCGACTCGATGGCGGCCAGGTCCTCCGGCGTGAAGGGCCGCTTGTAGGAGAAGTCGTAGTAGAAGCCGTTGTCGATGACCGGGCCGATGGTGACTTGCGCCTCGGGGTACAGCTCCTTCACCGCGTAGGCCAGCAGGTGAGCCGTGGAATGTCGAATCAGCTCCAGCCCGTCGGCATCCTTGTCGGTGACGATGGCCAGCGACGCGTCGGCATCGATCAGGTGGCTGAGATCGACCAGGCGCGCCTGGCCAGGCCCGCCCACCCGCCCGGCCAGGGCCGCCTTGGCCAGGCCCGAACCGATGGAAGCGGCCACGGCACCGACCGTCAGTGGTTGCTCGTACTGGCGACGGGAGCCATCGGGTAACGTGATCGTGATCATGGTGTGAAATTCGATGGGCAACAAAAAAGCGCGGTGGGTGACCGCGCTTTTGGTGTTCGAGAGAAGTGCAGACGAACAGGCGTGACAGCGCGGCCGGAATCAGGTACCGGTGGCGAACGGGGTAGTCCGCGGTGTCATAACCGTATGTGCCTTTCTCGCTCTTGCCAGAGTGGAAGTGGGCTTGATTGTAGGCGAGCCGGCGCGCCTGCACCAGCGCGCCGATCGGGGGGGGCTGTCAACGCCTGGACTGCAAGCGAGCGAACGCTGCCGCCATCGCCCCCGTCGCGGCCGGCTCCGATGCGGCACGCACCATGGCGGCG
>JABWBN010000152.1 GCA_013360485.1 Burkholderiaceae bacterium
GCCGCCGAGCGCCGCATGCTGCACGACCTGCTGGGGCGGCTGCGCGAGACGGTGGCCGTGCGCACCGGCGAGCCGCCCTGACGCAGCGGGTGACCGGCCGGCGTGGCCGGCGGGGTTGGGTCAGCCGAAGAGGCCCGGCGCCCGCAGAGCGTCGGCGTCGACATCGTCGGCATAGAAGCATGCCGGACAGACGGCCCGGTAGCGCTCGTTACCGCCGATCTCCACCTGCGCGCCCTCGGTGACGCACCGGCCCTGCGCGTCGAAGCGCAGGTTCATCGTGGCCTTGCGGGCGCAGGCGCAGATCGACTTCATCTCCTCGACATCGTCGGCCAGCGTCAACAGCATCGCCGCGCCGGGAAACGCCTCGCCGCGGAAGTCGCTGCGCAGGCCGTAGCAGATCACCGGGATGTGCTCGCAGTGGGCCATGCGGTGCAGTTGCCGCACCTGCTCGGGCGTCAGGAATTGCGCCTCGTCGATGAGCACGCAGGCCAGCGCAGACGATGCCTCGAGATGCGCGCGGCGGAACTCGGTGTGGCTGCCGAAGGTGTCGGCGCTGCGCTGCAGCCCCAGGCGCGAGCCAATCACGCCCGTGCCCGTGCGGTCGTCCAGCGCGGCCGTGAACAAGCGCACGCGCATGCCACGTTCCTCGTAGTTGTGGGCCACCTGCAGCAAGGCCGTGGACTTGCCGGCGTTCATCGCCGCATAGCGGAAGTAGAGCTTGCTCATCGCGGGGCGTCGGTCACGGTCGGAGGAACACGATCGTCCCGCCGGCCGTCACTGTAGCGGGCCGCGCACGCGGGTTAACCCGCATCGATCATGCGCGGTCTGCATGACCTTGCCCGCATTCAGCATTGGCACCGCCGCAGCCGCGTCCGTACAGTCCGCACCCCATGTGTGGCACCCACGTATTGCAGCGTGCCGCGAACGTGCTAACTTGTTGCCACATGCACCCTCCGACCTGCATTCCGCATCCATGCCAGCCCAAGCCCCTGGGCCACGCGCTGCGTGCGCTGCTGGCGGCAACGCTGGGCATGGCGGCAGCGCAGGTCGATGCGGCCTCGCCGGTGCTCGATCGCATCCAGCAGCGCGGCACCATCGTCCTGGCCCACCGCGAGTCCTCGGTGCCGTTTTCCTATCTCGACGGCAGCGGCAAGCCGGTGGGCTATGCGCTCGACCTGTGCCTGCGGCTGGCCGATGTCGTCAAGCGCAAGCTGAACCTGCAGGCGCTGAAGGTCGAGTACCTGCAGGTCACGCCGGCTGACCGCATCGCCGCCATCGCCGAGGGCCGGGCCGACCTCGAATGCGGCTCCACCACCAACAACGCCGAGCGCCGCGAGAAGGTGGCCTTCACGGTGCCGCACTACATCACCGGCGCCCGCTACATGGTGCGCGCCGACAGCCCGATCACCGTGCTGTCGCAGTTCGAGGGCCGCAAGCTGGTCAGCACGAAGGGCACCACGCCGCTGAAGGCCATCGACAAGGCCAACCGCGACGGGCTGCTGCGCATCCAGATCCTCGAAGCACCCGACCATGCCCGCGCCGTGGAAATGGTGGAAAAGGGCGAGGCCGATGGCTTCGCGATGGACGACGTGCTGCTGTACGGCCTGATGGCCGGCCGGCCCGACCCCGGCAAGCTCAAGGTGGTGGGCAAGTTCCTCACGATCGAGCCCCTGGCCATCATGCTGAGCAAGGACGACGCCGCGTTCAAACGCCTGGCCGACGACGAGATGAAACGGATGATCCAAAGCGGTGACGCCCGGCGCATCTACGAACGCTGGTTTCTTCAGCCCATCCCGCCCAAGAATACGGCCCTGAACCTGCCCATGAATTACCTGCTGCGCGACTTCTGGAAGTACCCGACCGACCAGGTCCCCAACTGACCGCCGCGCGCACCGAACCCCGGTTTTCCCTGCCGCCCAAGGCCACGGCCACGGTCGGCCTCACCCCCCCGTAGCTACCCCTGCTCTTTTGAAGGAGACACGATGAAGAACACGTTGATCGCCCTGGCCGCCGTCCTGGCCGTGGGTGCGGCCCAGGCCGACACGCTAAAGAAGATCAAGGACTCCGGCGCCGTGACGATGGGCGTGCGTGAATCCTCCGGCGCACTGTCCTACACCTTGGGCGACGGCAAGTACACCGGCTTCCACGTCGAGATCTGCCAGAAGGTGCTGGCCGATGTGCAGAAGTCGCTCGGGCTGGCCAAGCTCGACATCAAGTACCAGCCCGTCACGTCGCAGAACCGCATACCGCTGGTGAGCAACGGCACCGTCGACATCGAGTGCGGCTCCACCACGAACAACGCCACCCGCCAGAAGGACGTGTCGTTCGCGGTCACCACGTTCGTGGAAGAAGTGCGCATGGCCGTGAAGGCCAACTCGGGCATCACCTCCATTGCCCAGCTCAACGGCAAGAAGGTGGCCACCACCACCGGCACGACCTCGGTGCAGACGCTGCGCAAGCATGAGCGGGCCCAGGGCACGAACTTCGAGGAGGTCTACGGCAAGGACCACGCCGACAGCTTCCTGCTGCTCGATTCGGGCCGCGCCGACGCCTTCGTGATGGACGGCTCCATCCTCGCGGGCAACATCGCCAAGGCCAAGAACCCGGCCGACTTCAAGATCGTGGGCGAGGTGCTCTCCGTCGAGCCCATCGCCATCATGATCCGCAAGGACGACCCGGGCTTCAAGAAGGCCGTGGACGACAGCATCAAGGCGATGATGAAGTCCGGTGACATCGCCAAGATGTACGACAAGTGGTTCATGCAGCCCATCCCGCCGGCCAACACCAAGGTAGGCCTGGCCGCCAGCGAGAGCACCAAGGGGGCCTGGGCGAACCCGAACGACAAGCCGATGGAAGACTACGCAAAGAAGTGACGCACGACGCCACTACGCTGATTCCGAACGTGATCTGACGACGGGCGCGTCCCGGGTCGCTGCCGAGACTGGCGGCGCCGGGCTCCGCGCTCGTCGGGTTTGTCGAATTCCCGGAGAGTGCCGTGAGCGCATGGGACTGGCAGGTGTTCTGCAAGGACACCGCAACGGGCGAGGTGATGGCCCGCTGCGTGGGCGCGGGTCCGCGCGACATCACATATTTCGAGTGGATGATGTCCGCCTGGGGCTGGACACTGAGCGTGGCGCTGCTGGCACTGGTGGTGGCGCTGCTGGTCGGCTCGATGATGGGCATCCTGCGCACAACGCCCAGCAAACTGCTGGTGGCCGTGGGCGCCACCTGGACCGAGATCTTCCGCAACATCCCGCTGCTGGTCCAGATCTTCCTCTGGTACCACGTCGTACCGGCGCTGGTGCCGCCGCTCAAGGACGTCCCCAGCTTCTTCCTTGTGGTGCTGGGGCTGGGCTTCTTCACCTCAGCGCGCATCTCCGAACAAGTCAAGGCCGGCATTCTGGCGCTGCCGCGGGGGCAGCGCTATGCCGGCCTGGCGGTCGGGTTCACCCTGCCGCAGACCTACCGCTACGTGCTGCTGCCGATGGCCTTTCGCATCGTCATCCCGCCGCTGACCAGCGAGTCGATGAACATCATCAAGAACTCGTCGGTCGCCTTCGCAGTGAGCATCGCCGAGCTGACCATGTTCGCGATGCAGGCGCAGGAAGAAACCTCGCGCGGCATCGAAATCTACCTGGCGGTCACCGGGCTGTACTTCGTCTCGGCCTTCGCGGTCAACCGCGTCGCCTCGCTCATCGAGACCCGCGCACGGCTGCCGGGCATGATCGGGGGCAAAGCATGAGGCCCCGGCTCACGCCAGCGGCTCGCCAGCGCACAGCGCACGCTGGCCGCACGACCCACCGGCGGGAGGCGGCATGAACCTCGACTTCGCCTTCCTGAACTGGGGTGTCGTCTCCAGCTACGTCGCCAAGGGCTTCTTCTTCTCAATTCAGCTCACGCTGATCGCCATGATCGGCGGCATCGCGCTGGGCACCCTGCTGGCTCTCATGCGCCTGTCGGGCAAGCCCTGGCTGGTATGGCCGGCCACCGTGTATGTGAACACGCTGCGCTCGATCCCGCTGGTGATGGTGATCCTGTGGTTCTTCCTGCTGATCCCGATGATCATCGGCCGCCCCATGGGCGCCGAGCTCTCGGCCATCATCACCTTCACGGTATTCGAGGCCGCCTACTACTCCGAGATCATGCGCGCGGGCATCCAGAGCGTGCCGCGCGGCCAGGTGTACGCCGGCTATGCAGTGGGCATGAGCTATCGCCAGACCATGCAGCTCGTGGTGCTGCCGCAGGCCTTCCGCAACATGCTGCCGGTGCTGCTCACGCAGACCATCATCTTGTTCCAGGACACGTCGCTGGTCTATGCCATCGGCGCCTACGACCTGCTCAAGGGCTTCGAGATCGCGGGCAAGAACTTCAACCGGCCGGTCGAGACCTACCTCGTGGCCGCCGTCGTCTATTTCGTCATCTGCTTCAGCCTGTCCATGCTGGTTCGCCGGCTGCAGCAGAAGATTCAGATCATTCGATAACCAGGGGTCCGCGATGATCCAGATCAGCAACGTCAGCAAGTGGTACGGCAGCTTTCAGGTGCTGACCGACTGCACCACCCACATCAGCAAGGGCGAGGTCGTCGTGGTGTGCGGACCCTCGGGTTCGGGCAAGAGCACGCTGATCAAGACCGTGAACGCGCTCGAGCCCATCCAGCAGGGCGACATCATCGTCGACGGCACCTCGATCACCGACCCGAAGACCAACCTGCCCAAGCTGCGCAGCCGCGTGGGCATGGTGTTCCAGCACTTCGAGCTGTTTCCACACCTGTCGGTCACCGAGAACCTCACCATTGCCCAGGTCAAGGTGCTGGGCCGCAGCGCCGACGAGGCCAAGGCGCGCGGGCTCAAGATGCTCGATCGCGTGGGGCTGATGGCCCACAAGGACAAGTTTCCCGGCCAGCTCTCGGGTGGCCAGCAACAGCGCGTGGCCATCGCCCGCGCGCTCAGCATGGACCCGATCGTGATGCTGTTCGATGAACCCACCAGCGCGCTCGACCCCGAGATGGTGGGCGAGGTGCTCGACGTGATGGTGCAGCTGGCTCAGGAGGGCATGACGATGATGTGCGTCACCCACGAGATGGGCTTCGCGCGCAAGGTCAGCCACCGCGTCATCTTCATGGACGCCGGCCGCATCATCGAGGACTGCACCCGCGACGAGTTCTTCGGCAACCCCGACGCCCGCAGCCCGCGGGCCAAGGACTTCCTGTCGAAGATCCTGCAGCACTGAACCGGCGCGGCGGTGGCTCACCCGAAACGCCGGTGCGAGCGGTCCACTGCCGTCAATGGCCCGACGGCTGCGGCGCGCGCGGCAGCCACAGCCGGAAGGTCGTGCCCACGCCAGGTGTGCTTTCGGCGTGGATGCGTCCGCCCATGGATTCGACGAGCTGGCGCGTCAGGGCCAGGCCCAGGCCGGTGCCGGGCACGGCGCTGTGCTGCGCCCCCAACCGCTCGAACGGGCGGAACAACCGCGCCACCTGGTCCGGCGTGAGGCCGGCGCCGCTGTCGCGGATCGACAGCTCCACACCCTCGCCGTCGGTGCCGAGCTGCAGCTCGATGCGGCCGTGCGCCCGGTTGTACTTCACCGCGTTGGACAGCAAGTTGCTCACCACCTGCTTGAGCCGCCGGCCATCGGCCAGCACCCAGATGG
This sequence comes from Burkholderiaceae bacterium, assembly GCA_013360485.1. GTDB lineage: Bacteria > Pseudomonadota > Gammaproteobacteria > Burkholderiales > Burkholderiaceae_C > Pseudaquabacterium. Next base: position 5,650 of record JABWBN010000152.1, read on the forward strand.
GCAGCTCGGTGCCGGTCTCGACATAGGCCAGCCCGGCGCGCTCGGCGGCCACCGCCAGCATGGCCCAGCTTTCGGCCACCACCGCAGGCAGCGACACCGGCCGCAACTGGATGTCGAGCCGGCCGGACTGCGCAGCCGACAGATCGAGCACCTCGTCCACCAGCTCCAGCAGGTGGCGCCCGCTGGCCAGGATCTGCTCGGTCCAGGCCCGATGGCGCGCGCCCAGCGTCGGATCGACCTCGAGCAGCTGGGCAAAACCCAGCACCGCATTCAGCGGCGTGCGCAGCTCATGGCTCACCCGCGACAGCAGCTCGGTCTTGGCGCGGTCGGCACCTTCGGCACGGTCGCGCTCGATGCGCAAGGCCTCGGCCTCCTTGCGGCCGGTGATGTCCATCATCACGCCGATGCGCACCATCTCGCCCTCGACCGGCGGCGCCGGCTGCGAACTGACCTGCACCCACTTCTGCTGGCCCCCTTCGAGGCAGACCCTGAACTCCACCGCCAGCGGCTGCTGGGCATGCACGCTGCGCGCGATGGCCTGGCCCACCCGGGCGGCATCGTCCGGATGGATCAAGCGATCGAACGTCATCGGATCGGCGACCATCTGCTCGGGCGTGCAACCGAGCAGCTCGCGCACGCCGCCACTGCAATAGTCGATGCGCCGCTGCCCATCGGCGCCGAAATGCAACCGGAACACGGCGCCGGGCACATGGTCGGTGACCAGCCTCAGCGTCTGCTCGCTGCGCGCCAGCTCGGCCTGCTGGCGCACGCGGTCGGTGATCTCCTCGAGCGTGCCTTCCAGGTAAAGCACCTGGCCCTGCGCGTCGTGCACCACATGGACGTTCTCGGTCACCCACACCCGTTCCCGTTCGCGCCCGCGAAAGACCTCGGACACGAAGCCGGTGACTTGGCCGTCGCGCGCCAGCCGCTGCATCAGCCACTCTCGACGCCGCGGCTCGACGTAGAAGCCTTCCACCTCGCCGCCGGCGCCGGCCAGCAGCTCGGCCTCGCTGGCGGCGCCATGGAAGCGCACCAACGCCGGATTGGCGCGCAACAGCCGGCCGTACATCGTGGAGCGAAAGGCGCCTACCGACAGCAGGTCGAACAAGGTCGACACCGGCGCCCCATCGGCAGGGACCGTCGCGAACGCGGGCAGGGCCAGCGGCGACAGCAGGGCGACCGAATCGGTGGTCAGGCTCGCAGGTGGCGACGAGGCATCCATCATGGGCTGCACTTGTAACCTATATGCCTGACAGTGGCCCGGCCATCGCCGCCGTCGGCCGCACCGCAGCGAACAGCACCACCACGCTGCGTTCGGCCACGGTGTGCGTGGCGCCCTCGACCGGCTCGCCGTGGCGCGGGTCGACCAGATCGTGCGGGGCGGGCCGCGACGTGTCGATCACCCGACGCCACCCACCCACCGCCTCGGCCGGCAGCGCTGGCAGCTGGAACGCCAGCGGTTGCCACCAGGCGTTGAGCGCGAAGTGCATGCGCAGGTCGCCCGACAGGCTGGCTGCGGTGATCGCCAGGCTGTGCGAGTCGTGGGCCAGATCGGGCTGGGCGAGCTGCACGCCGTGCAGCTGCACCTGCGCGAGCGACATCAACTCGGCCAGCGTGAGCGGGTGCGCATCGCGCACCGACTCGCGCAATCCGCGCAGCTTGATCAGCCCGCGCACGAAGCGGTGGATGTCGGCATGGCGCTGCACCAGGCTCCAGTCGAACCAGCTGGTCTCGTTGTCCTGGCAATAGGCGTTGTTGTTGCCGTGCTGCGTGCGCCGCGCCTCGTCGCCCATCAGCAGCATGGGCGTGCCCAACGACAGGATGTTGATCGCCAGCAGGTTGCGGATCTGCCGCCCCCGCAGCCGCTCGACCTCGATGTCGGTGCTCGGTCCCTCGGCCCCGCAGTTCCAACTCAGGTGGTGGTCGGTGCCGTCGCGGTTGTCTTCGCCGTTGGCCTCGTTGTGCTTGGTGTTGTACGACACGAGGTCGTTGAGCGTGAAGCCGTCGTGGCTGGTCACGAAGTTGATGCTCTGGGCGGGCTCGCGCGGTCGCGCGCCGTACAGGTCGGGGCTGCCCATCAGGCGATCGGCCATGCGGCGCACCAGGCCCGAGTCGCCGCGCACGAAGGCGCGCACGTCGTCGCGGAACTGCCCGTTCCACTCCTTCCAGCTCTCGCCGGGGAAATGCCCCACCTGGTACAGCCCGGCCGCATCCCAGGCCTCGGCGATGAGCTTGGTGCCGGCCAGCACCGGATCGGTCTCGATGTCGAACAGCACCGGCGGACGCGCCAGCGGCCGGCCCTGCTCGTCGCGCGCGAGGATGGCCGCCAGGTCGAAGCGAAAGCCGTCCACGTGCATCTCGCGCACCCAGTAGTGCAGGCTGTCGATGATCATGCGTCGCACCACCGACTGGTTGGCCGCCAGCGTGTTGCCGGTGCCCGAGTAGTTGGCGTGGCGGCCCTCGCCCTCGAGGATGTAGTAGGTGTCGTTGTCGAGGCCCCGCCAGCTGAAGGTCGGGCCGCGCTCGTCGCCTTCGGCGGTGTGGTTGTAGACCACGTCGAGGATCACCTCGATCCCGGCGCGGTGCATCGCCTTGACGAGGTCGCGGAACTCGCGCAGCGGCCCCAGCGGCGAGCCGTCGGAGCTGTAGGCCGGATGCGGGGCGAAAAAGGAGACGGGCGCGTAGCCCCAGTAGTTCGTCCGGCCCGGCGGGGCGTCCTGGGCGTCGAAGGCGAAGACGGGGAGCAACTCCACCGCGGTGACGCCGAGATCCTTGAGGTAGGGGATCTTCTCGATCATTCCCGCGTAGGTGCCGCGTTTCCCCTCGGCCACTCCGGAGCTCGGGTGTCTCGTGAGGCCGCGGACGTGCGTCTCGTAGATGACCGTGCGCGAGGAGGGGCGGCGCGGCGGCACGTCGTCCTCCCAGTCGTAGTCCGATGGATCGGCGACGACGCTTTTCATGGAGAGGGTCCGCGCCCCGAAGACGGAGGAGGCGGGCCGGTCGTAGCCCTCCGGGATGACGATCCCTTTTCCGTAGGGATCGAGGAGGGGTTTCGAAGGATCGAAGCGGTGCCCCGCGGCGGGTTCGTAGGGTCCGTCCATCCGCCAGGCGTAGAGCTGGCCCGCGGAGACGCCGGGGACGAAGGCGTGCCAGTAGCGGTAGGTCTTCTGCAAGCCCGGGTCGAGGCTCACGGTCCGGCTCGGCGCGACGTCTTCGGGACGGTCGAAGAAGAGCAGCTCCGCCGCCGTGGCCGACTTCGAGTAGATCGAGAAATTCGCCCCCCCGTCTTCGAGGGTCGCGCCGAGCGGGTGGGGATTTCCGAAAGGTCGGTGGTAACTCATGCCGGAACGGCCTCCCCCGCAATAGACCCGCGCCGCGCCGGTGGCGCAAGCGGACACTTTGCGGCCCGGCCCCGGCAGGGTATCGTGCCCCCCCGACCCTCTTCGCTCTTCGCTCTTCGCTCTTCGCTCGTCACTCTCCCTCCGATGTCCCGACGGCCCCTCCCCGACGAAGACTTCTTCCGCCGCGACGCCCTGGCCTGCGCCCGGGATTTGATCGGGATGGAGCTCGCCCACGGCCCCTGCCGCGGGATCGTCCTCGAGACCGAGGCCTACCGCGAGACGGGCGACCCCG
>JABWBN010000153.1 GCA_013360485.1 Burkholderiaceae bacterium
TGCCGCGCTCGATGTCTGCATGCCGCGATCCCTCCTGCGTGAGCACCCGTGCCGGACGATTCAATCGACGCAACGGCGCAGTGTCAACCCACTTCGGACCCACGACGAAAATGGGAAGACATTTGGGCAGCATCCCCGCGGGGTGGGAGCCCGATGCGCCTTTTCGGGAGAGAATGTGCGCCCCGACAACCACCGACCCGCCAGCTGCGTCAATCGCGTCATGCCGGTGCCGCGCATCGAGCCCTGCGTACCCGACGAGGCCTGCGAGCAACTGCGTCTCGAGGTGCGCGAATTCCTCGCCGAAGCGCTCGCCGGCCATCCGGCGGTTGCGCGAGCGCATCACTGGAGCGTCGCCGATCCCGAATTCAGCCGCCGGCTCGGCGAGCGCGGCTGGATCGGCATGACCTGGCCGGCCCGCTACGGCGGGCACGAGCGCTCGCAACTCGAGCGCTACGTGGTGATCGAGGAGCTGCTCGCCGCGGGCGCGCCGGTCGCGGCACACTGGACCGCCGATCGGCAAAGCGGGCCATTGCTGATCCGCTTCGCGCCCGAGACGCTCGCACCGAAGATCGTGCCGGGGATCGTTCGCGGCGAAACCTGGTTCTGCATCGGCCTGAGCGAGTCCGACACCGGTTCCGACCTCGCGTCGGTGCGCACGCGCGCCACGCGCAGCGGCGACGGCTGGGTGCTCGACGGCACCAAGACCTGGATCTCCAACGCTGGCCTGGCCGACCGCTACGTGATCTTCGCCCGCAGCGGTGAGGCCCCCGGCGCCAAGGGCATTTCGGCCTTCCTCGTCGATGCGGGCACGCCAGGCTTGGACGCCAGCGAACGCATCCCGGTGATCGCACCGCATCCGCTGGGCACGCTGCGCCTGAACGGCTGCCGCGTGGGCGCCGACCGCCTGATCGGTGCGCCTGGGCAGGGCTTTGCCATCGCGATGGGCACCCTCGACTTGTTCCGCACAACGGTGGGCGCAGCGGGCCTGGGCTTTGCCCGGCGCGCGCTCGACGAGGCCACGCAACGCGCCATCGGGCGGCGGATGTTCGGCCAGACCCTGGCCGACTTCCAGCTGACGCAGGTGCAGGTGGGCGACATGGCCACGCAGATCGATGCCGCTGCCTTGATGGTGTATCGCAGCGCCTGGACGCGCGACGTCATGGGACGGCGCGTCACGCGCGAGGCCTCGATGGCCAAGCTCTACGCCACCGAGGTGGCGCAGAAAGTGATCGACGGCGCGGTACAGCTGCACGGCGGCCTTGGGGTGGTCACCGGCTCCACCGTCGAACGCCTGTACCGCGAGATCCGCGCGCTGCGCATCTACGAAGGCGCCACCGAGGTGCTGCAGCTGATTGTCGGTGCGCGCCATCTCGATGCTGCTCGAAAGGCCGCATCCTGACCACTGCCACCCTGGACCCGACCGCGTGCCCTCGCGGTCAGGGCCCGGCACACCAGGGCAACACCCACCACAGGAGATCGCGATCATGACGCAACGCCGCACCTGGCTGAAAGGCTTCGCCGCCACGGCCGTGACACTGGGTTGTACGCTCGCTGCCCAGGCCCAAACCGTGGTGCTGAAGGTGCACCACTTCCTGCCGGGCACTTCGAATGTGCACGTCAACCTCATCCAGGCGTGGTGCGACAAGGTCTCGCGCGAGTCGCAGGACCGGCTGAAGTGCCAGATCTACCCGTCCATGCAGCTGGGCGGAACGCCGCCGCAGTTGTTCGACCAGGCTCGCGATGGCGTGGCCGACGTTGTCTGGACCCTGCCCACCTACTCGGCGGGCCGATTCACCAAGAGCGAGGTGTTCGAGCTGCCCTTCTTCACGCGCAGCGGCAAGGGCTCGAGCCAGGCGTTCTGGCACTACGTACAGGCGCATGCGCAGGACGAGTACAAAGGTGTCAGGCCGTTGTGGCTGCACACCAACGATGGTTCATCGTTCCACCTGGGCAGCGCCAAGGGCCTGCGCACCATCGAGGAACTCAAGGGCATGAAGATCCGGGCCGCCACACGGCTGAATGCGCGCATGCTCGCGGCATTGGGCGCTACGCCGGTGCAGATGCCCTTGCCCAGCGTGCCGGATGCGCTGGGCAAGGGCGTGATCGACGGCGCGATGGTGCCGTGGGAGGGTGTTCCCGCGGCCAAGCTGCACGAGATCGCGCGCAGCCACGTCGACGTGCCCGCCGGTGCGCCCAAGTTCGCCAACTCCATCTTCGCGTTCGTGATGAACCAGGCCCGCTACGACAGCTTGCCGGCCGACCTCAGGGCGGTGATCGATGCCAACAGCGGCCCGGTCGCATCGGCATGGGCCGGCGAGAAGGGATTCGACAGCGTGGTGGCTGCCCACCACAAGCTGGCCACTGACCGCGGCAACCCGGTCATCGCCTTGAGCGAGGCCGAACTGGCGCGCTGGGTGAAGGCGACGGCCGACGTCGACGACCAGTGGATCAAGGAAGTGAACGCCAAGGGCGCGAACGGCACCGCCTTGATCGAGGCGGCGCGCGCACTGATCCAGAAGCACGACCGCTGAACGACTGGCTCGGAACCGCCCCGGGCGGACGCTGTCTGCGCGCAAGTGGGGGGGCTGTCAACCCCCACGAGCGGCAGTGCTGCGCCTTGGGTGACGACCGCTAGACTGCTGCCCTCGTGCCGGCCCCGATGCCGGCCACCAGGGGAGCGGATATGGACGACGAAACGATGCGGGCCTGGCTGCGCCTGCGCCAGCGCGCGCAGGACCTGGTCGAGGGATCGGCCGATGCCGACTGGCTCGATGGCACCGGTGGTGACGACCGCCTCGTGGGCGGCGACGGCGACGACGACCTGCAGGGTTACACCGGCGATGACCGGCTCGAGGGCGGTGCCGGACTGGACGTCGCCTGGTACTCCGAGGCCGGCGCCGGGGTCTGGATCGACCTGGAGGCTGGCACTGCCCGCGGCGGTGACGGCAACGACACGCTCACGGGCATCGAGGGCTTTGGCGGTTCGGACCACGACGACGAGGCGCTGGGTAGCGCGCAATCAAATCTCCTGTGGGGCGGAGGCGGCAATGACCGCCTCGTGGGCCGTGGCGGCGACGATGTCCTGAGCGGAGACGCTGGAGACGATCAGCTGGAGGGCGATGGCGGGTATGACTACGCGTCGTTTACGCTGGCCGCGTCCGCAGTGGTGGTCGACCTGAACCAGGGCACGGCCGACGGCGACGGGCACGACACCCTGCGCGGCATCGAGGGCGTGCTTGGCTCGATGTTCGCCGACACCCTGCGCGGTGACGCCGACGACAACGACTTCACCGGACTGGCCGGCGACGATCGCATCGACGGTGGTTCAGGCAGGGACTACGCGAGCTACTGGTCATCGATCGTCGATGCGGAGATCGTCTTCGACCCCGTCACCCAGGTGCTGACCGTCGCGACCGACTGGGAAGGCACCGACACCCTGACCGGTGTCGAGGCCCTGCTGTTCGACGAGGGCGTCTTCGAGGTGTCCTGGTTCCAGCAACCGGCGCCACCTCGGGCGATCTGGATGTCGCCGCAGCATGGCAGCCAGGACGTGCGTGTGCAGCAGCCGCTGACCTTCCTGTTCAACGAGCCGATCCTGCGAGGGCAGGGCAGCATCAACATCGTGCGCATCGACACTGGACAGGTCGTCCAGTACGTCGATGTCGCAAGTGCTGCGAACCTGACGATCGACGGGCGCCAGCTCGTGATCGAGACCGAACAGCCGCTGCCGCGCGGCACCCACCTGGCGGTGCAGTTCAGCGAAGGTGCCCTCGTCGATGCACAGGGACAGCCGATGCGCAGCGAGGGCAGCTGGAGCTTCACGACGCGCACGTCGGTCGAGATCAACCTCGAGCGCGACCTCGTTGCGCATGAGGCCGATGGCACCTTGCGTGTGACCGTAGGGCTGTCAGAGCCCGTGGCGCAGCCGGTCACGGGCACGGTTTGGCTCTACGACATCAACTTCGAGAACTTCCTGATCGGCACTGCAACCTGGGGCGGCGACTACACCAACGTCGCGCAGCAGGTGCGCTTTGCGCCGGGGCAGACCGTCCAGGAACTGCGCTTCGAACTGACCGACGATGCGGCATGGGAGGCCAGTGAAAATCTGTTCGTCGTGCTGTCCGAAGTCACCGGCCCCGTAGTGGGCGGCGACACCACCATACAGGCCGTGATCGTCGACGACGACAACCCGCTGGCTGACTGGGTGGCCGACCCGCTGGCCCCGCAACAGTGGCATCTGTTCCCCGACGTGGGGGTGAACGCGTGGTCGGTATGGCCCGACTACACCGGAGCTGGCGTGAGGGTGGGCGTCTTCGATCAGGGCATCGACCCAGGTCACACCGAGCTTGACGGCAACCTGCTGGTCGCACTGGGACGCGATGCGGCCACGCTGCAGCCCGGTGGCTCGCCTCGCACCCGCAGCGACAACCATGGCACCGCGGTCGCTGGCGTGGTGGCAGCCGAGCGCAATGGCCTGGGCCCGGTGGGCGTGGCCTACGACGCCTCGCTGGTGTCGATCTATTCGCCCCTGGATGCCAGCTTCACGCCAACGGAGATCGAGCATGCCCTGACCCACGCGCTCGAGGTGGACGTGCTGAACAACAGCTGGGGTTATGCACCGCAGTACTTCCTCGACGACCCGTGGGCCTTCTACGACGATTTTGAAGCCGCCGAGTTCGCGGGAAGTGGCCAGGCCCTGCGTACGCTGGCCGAGCGCGGCCGCAACGGACTGGGCACGGTGGTGGTGCAGTCGGCAGGCAACAGTTTCGACTTCGGTGACGATACCAACCTGCACGGGTTCCAGAACAGCCGCTACATCGTCACGGTCGGCGCCACGGGTCCCACCGGCGAAGTCAGCAGCTACAGCTCGCCCGGTGCGTCGGTGCTGGTGGCCGCGCCGGGCGGCGAGGGCTGGGGCGGCTGGTTCGACGTGCTCACCACTGACCGCACCGGCCGTGCCGGATATGAGTCGGGTGACATCACCCGACTGGCAGGCACTTCTTTCTCGGCACCGGTGGTCTCGGGCGTGGTGGCGTTGATGCTCGAGGCCAATGCGCAGCTGGGTTGGCGCGATGTGCAGGCCATACTGGCGCTGAGCGCCCACGACACCGCCACCACCAGCAGCGCACACGACTGGCGTGCCAACGGCGCCACGGCCTGGAACGGTGGCGGCCTGTTGTTCGACGCCGAGCAACACGACCTCGGCTTCGGCATCGTCGACGCGCGGGCAGCGGTAAGGCTGGCCGAGGCCTGGCACGCGCCGGCGCGCACTTCGGCCAATCTGGTGCAAGTGCAGGCTGGGCGCACCGATGTCGCGACGATACCGGACAACGACACTGCACTGCAGCAGCAGGTGCGCATCAGCGAAGACATCTCGGTCGAGCGCGCCGAAGTCACCCTGGACCTGCGCCACGACTACATCGGTGATCTCGAGGTCCTGCTGGTCTCGCCCCAGGGCACGCGCTCATGGCTGGTGTCGCGCCCCGGACAGAACGAGCGCTCACCCTACGGACTGCCGCAGAAGGACATCCGGTTCACGTTCAGCACCGTACTCAACCTGGGCGAGTCGTCCGTCGGCGACTGGTCCTTGCAGATCTTCGACCGCGAAGCTGAAGACGTCGGCACCCTGCAAGCCTGGACGCTCACCTTGACTGGAAGCACGCCCGACGGCGACGATACCTACTACTACAGCGATCGCTACGGCGAACTGGCCACCGCAGAGTCGACGCGAGCCGTGCTTGCGGATGCCACCGGCAGCGACACGCTTCATGCCGGCATGGTCACGACGCCGGTCACGCTCGACCTGCAACCCGGTGCCAGCCCGTGGATCGACGGTCACGCGCTCACCGTGGCAACGGGCACGCAGATCGAGCATGCGGTCGGCGGCGACGCCGGTGACCTGCTCATCGGCAATGCGGCCGCCAATCGCCTGAGCGGCATGCGCGGCGACGACGTGCTTCGCGGCAACGGGGGCGACGACACTCTCGATGGCGGTGCTGGCCTGGACGAGGCGCGTTTCCTGGGTTTGCGCGCCGACTACCAGTTGCAGGTGACGGCCGAGGGGCTGGAGGTTCACGACCTGCGCGGAGCCGATGGCCGCGATGCGTTGCACGGTATCGAACGGGTGGTGTTCGGGGACATCGCGGTTGCCTTCGATACCGCCGACGGCGGTCATGCCGCGCAAGTGGCGCAGATTCTGCGTGCGGTTCTGGGCCCTGCATCGTTGCGGGAGCCGCTGTACGCGGGCATCGGCCTGCAACTCGCCGACCAGGGCATGTCGGTGGCCGATCTGGTCGCACTGGCCGTGGCCACCCCCCTGTTCGAGCAGCTTGCCGGGTCGCGTTCCAACACCGACTTCGTGCGCCTGGTGTATCGCCAGGTCGTCGGGCAGGAGGCGGACGCCGCCTCTCTTGCCACCTATGTCGGCATGCTGGACAGTGGCGCGATCAGCCAGGACGCGCTGGCGCTGCTGGCGGTGCAGTCAACCCTCAACGTGGGCAGCGCCGAGCTGGTCGGGCTTGCGAGCACCGGACTGGCATACCTACCCCAGGGAGGCTGACCGAAGCAAATCGCTCGTTCAGGGTTCAGTGCGGTACGGCCAGATCCCATCGTGGTGCGACACCAGCCGAGCGCCGCGGCGAGCCACCTCCTCGGCCAGCGCATCGAGCACCGGCCGGCCCTTGCGGCTGGCCTCGTCGTGGTTGACCATCGCGGCCATCACCCACCAGTGGCCCTGGGTGTCGCGCACATAGCCCGCCAGTGCCACGGCATTGCGCAGGGTACCGGTCTTCAGCCGTGCCCAGCCGGTGGCTGGGCCCTGCTTGAGCCGGTTGCGCATGGTGCCGTCGATGCCGGCGACCGGCAGGCTCATCAGCAGGTCGGGCGCATGGGGGCCTTGCCACGCCACCTGAAGCAGGCGGGCCAACTGCAGCGGCGTGATGCGCTCGCTGCGAGACAAGCCCGAACCGTTGTCGAGAACCAATCCGGCGGTGTCGATGCCGTGGTCGGCGAACCACTGGCGCACCCGGTCAGCGGACCGATCGGCTGTCGTGCGCTCGGGCGCCTGTGCCATCGCCGGCACGCCCAGCTGCAGGTACAGCAGGCGCGTCAGCGGGTTGTCTGAACGCTTGTTCAGCGTGCGCAACACCTCGCCCCAGGGCCGCGACTGCCGGCGGGCGAGCAGGCGAGCCTGCGCCGGGGTTTCCGCTTCACGGGCGCGGCCGCTCCAGGTTCCGCCCATGGTCTGCCACACCCAGCGCACCTGCCGCTCGTTCAGCGCCAGCCGGTCCAGCAGGTGCAGCCGCACCCGCTGGCTGCATGCCGGCGGAAAGCCACCGCGCAGTGCCACCCGCAACACGCCAGCGGATGCGCTCACCTCGGGAGGGGACTGCCAGTCCTCGTCCCAGTCGGCGCAGGGCCGCGCACTGGGCACCATGGCGTTGGCGTCGACTTCCAGAGCCGGCAGCGGCGGCCAGGCCCTGGCGCGCACGCGTCCGCTGGCGTCGGACTCCAACTCCACTTCCAACAGGTTCGCGTCCAGTTGCAGGGCATCGGGGATGCCGTTGTACGGGAACTCAGGCGCCTCATCGAACGGCGGCAAGCCGATGTCCGCGCGTGGCGGCTGGAACAGCGTGCGGTCGATCAGCACGTCGCCGGCGATCTCGCGCACGCCCAGCCGGCGCAATTCGCCGAGCAGCGCCCACAGCTGCGGCAGGCCGAGCTCCGGATCGGCCCCGCCACGCAGGACCAGATCGCCTTGCAGCACGCCGTCACGCACGTCAGCGGTGCTCAGCAGCTCGGTGCTGCCGCGGTGGTTGGGGCCCAGCAGGTCCAGCGCCACAGCGGTGGTCACCAGCTTCATGGTGGATCCCGGCTGCATGGGACGCTCGGCCTGTACCAGCCATCGCGGGAAACGGCCTTCCACCGGCAGCACGGCCAATGCCAGGGCATCCGCTGGCAACCCGGCGGCGTCCAGCGCTGCGTGTACGGACAGCGGCAGCGGCGCGGCATACGCCGTGGCCAGCTTCGCGCCGATGGCGTGCAGCGCCAGCACCGCACACAGCCATGCCGGCAGCAGGCGCAGCAATGGCATGGCGGTTGTCGTCACGTTTGTCTCTTCGGGCTGCGGAATTCTAGGCACGCCACGACCGGGCGTACCCATGAGTCCAGGTGATGGTCGTGCTTCGCCTGGTGATCAACGCGTCCGGCGCGTACCCGTGTCGACGTGCGCGCGAAGCCGGCCACAATCGAGTCGATGGCGATGCCCGCAGCGACCCCCACCCTACCTGTCCCACTGGGAGGCCGGCACCGGCGGGGCATGCTCGGTGCTGCGGCCCTGGCATGGATCGGCGTGGTGCTGGCCGGCTGCGCACCAGTGCCCATCGACACCCGTTACGTCGCCCGCTCGCAGGACAGCCGGGTGCAGTTTCTGGTGCTGCACTACACCGACGAAAGCCTGGCGGATTCGCTGCGCATCCTCACCCAAGGGCCGGTTTCGTCGCACTACCTGGTCAGCGACGAGACACCGCCGCGCATCTATCGCCTGGTTGACGAGGACCGCCGTGCCTGGCATGCCGGCGACAGCCACTGGCGCGGCACCAGCATGCTCAACGCGGCGTCGATCGGCGTCGAGATCGTCAACCCGGGCGCCAGCGTCGGCGCAGACGGGCAGCGCCGATATGCGCCCTATCCGCCAGAGCAGATCGACCTGCTGGTGGCCCTGGTCAAGGACATCGTCGGTCGTCACGGCATCGATCCGCGGCGCATCGTGGGTCACAGCGACATCGCGCCGCAGCGCAAGACCGACCCGGGCCCGCTCTTCCCGTGGAAGCGGCTGGCCGACGAAGGCCTGGTGCCCTGGCCGGACGCCACCCGGGTGGCCACGCTGCGGGCCAGCTACGAGTCCGATCTGCCGGCGGTGGCGTGGTATCAGCAGCAGTTGCAGGCGCTGGGTTTTCGCGTGCCCGATCACGGCATGCTCGATGAGACCACCCGTCGCGTCGTGGCCGCGTTTCAGATGCGTTATCGGCCCTCCCTGCACGACGGGCAGCCCGATGCGCAGACGGCCGCCCTGCTGCGTGTGCTGAACACACCGGTCGCACCGTGAAGCGCGGACCGACCGTGGCATGCCTCTGTGCTGACCCGCCCGGCAGCGCTGCCCGGCCCGCGCCCGACCTGCAACGCCGCCGGCTCTGCCTGGCAGGTGCGGCCACATTGACCGGCTGCCAGACCATGCCCGCTGCG
>JABWBN010000154.1 GCA_013360485.1 Burkholderiaceae bacterium
GGCGCGCTTCGGCCGCCACTATTACTCGCGCCACGACTGGGAAGGCATCCCCACCGAACGCGCCGATGCGCTGATGGCCAGCGTTCCGGTCAGCCGCGGCGGGCTGGCCACCAGCGGCGACTACGAGCGCTGGTTCGAGCACGGTGGGCAGCGCTATTGCCATGTGCTCGATCCGGTGCGCGGGGTCCCGGTGCGCCACTGGCGTTCCGTGAGCGTGCTCGCACCGAGCGCGCTGGCGGCCGGCACGGTGAGCACGATTGCCATGCTGCTGCAGCACGGCGGCCTGCGGTTCCTGGACGAATGCGGACACGACTACCTGGCGGTCGACGCCGAAGGGCGGTTGCACCAGCGCTCGGCTGGCGCTCCGCAGGCCGGACCGCCGGGCATGTGCGCCCATTGAGGAGCAGACGATGGCCACCTTCAAAGGCACACCCAACGACGACACCTGGACCATCATCGAGCCCGGTCGCGTGACCATCGACGGGCTGGCCGGCAACGACAAGGTGGCGTTCGGCATCCAGCCGCGCTCGGCCTTCGTCATCACCCAGGCGCTCGATGGCGCGGTGCTGGTCGACAGCGTCTCGGGCGCCAGTGGGGGCGGTTTGCAGGCCACGCTCTATGACATCGAGACGCTGGTGTTCGACAGTGGGCGAGACGCGGTGTCGGTCGACGCGCTGTTCGCGGGCTCCACGCTCGCCGGCACACCCGGCGACGACCGTTTCGACGCCACCGGCGGGCGGCAGATGATCGACGGGGCGGCCGGTATCGATACCGTCGTCTTTGCCCGCGCACGGGTGAACTACCTGCTCGACCACGCCGATGCGCAGTGGACCGCCACGGCCACGGCAGGCGATGCCGTCACGGTGATGAACGAGGTGGAGCGGCTGGAGTTCGCCGACCTGCGGCTGGCGCTCGACCTCGACGGCGCGGCCGGCCGCGTGGCCAAGACGCTGGGGGCCGTGTTCGACGCGGCGTCGGTGGCCGATGCCGCCATCGTTGCGATCGGGCTGCAGTATGCCGACAGCGGCCTGAGCGCCGAGGCACTGATGCAACTCGCACTCGATGCCCGGCTGGGCGCGGGCGCGAGCCATGGCGCGGTGGTCGACCTGCTGTACACCAACGTGGTGGGTATCGCGCCCACGGACGGCGAGCGGTCCGCGTTCGTGACGCTGCTGGACAATGGCACCTACACGCCGGCCACGCTGGGCCTGCTGGCCGCCGACCATGAGCTCAACCTCGCGCAGATCGACTTCGTGGGCCTGCAGGCCAACGGATTGGCCTATGGCTGAGCAGTCCGTCTCGATCGGACTGACGCGCGCCGGACAGGACCGACGTGCATGGCTGACCGCAGCCGCTGGCTTCGCCCTGGCCGCGCCGGGCGTGCGGGCGCTGGAGGCTGGCGAGGCCGCGCCAGATGTGGCCCTGCCGGAATGCGCCCTGGGGGCCCGGCTGTCCGACCTGCGTGGCCTGTGGGTCTACCTGGACTTCTGGGCGTCCTGGTGCGGGCCGTGCCGGCAGTCGTTCCCGTGGATGGCCCAGCTGCAGCGGCAGTACGCGGCGCGCGGGCTGCGCGTCGTGGCCGTCAACCTCGACGCGCAGCGCTCCGATGCCGACGCCTTCCTTGCACGCCACCCGGCCGGATTCGCATTGGCCTACGACCCCTCCGGGGAGTCGGCCCGGCGCTTCGCCGTGCGCGGCATGCCCAGCTCGGCCCTGATCGACCCCCACGGGCGCCTGCGCTGGATGCATCGGGGCTTCCGCAGCGACGACGCTGCCGCGCTCGAAGCGCGAGTGGCACAGGCGCTGACAGGCCCCGCGTCGTGACGCCCGCCGGGGCTCAGGGCGCGCCTTCGGGCACGTAGACGATGGAGCCGTCCTTCATGCGATAGGCCACTCCGGCCTTCTCGCCGTCGCCCGAGCCGATCGCCCCGCTGGCCTTGTAGCGCTCGATCTTCTCGCCCTTCTTGACGGTGATCTCCATGCTCGGCTGGCCGGGGTCGGTGATCACGGTGACGTCGCGTTTGCCGAGGCTGGATACGAGCGGGCTTTGCGCCACGGTGATCAGCAGGGCCGCGATGACGACCAGGAAGATGTCGATCAGGTTGACGACCGAGAGGATGGGGTCGTCCGTCTCCGGCTCGTGCAGCAGCTTCAGCGCCATCATGCGGCTCCCTGCGTGCCCAGGCGCGCTGCACCGGTGGGGGCACGCGGGTCGTCGACCGTCGTCGCGCCGCCGTTGGATACCGCGCTGGCTCGGCCTCGGTTGATCTCGAGCATTTCCTCGGCCAGCCAGCGGCGGCGCACATTGGCCACCCAGAAGGTGATGGCGGCGGCGATCAGCGCCAGGATGACGGCGGAGAAGGCGACGGTCAGGTTGGTCGACACCTGCGCCAGGTTGCCATCGGCCAGGCCCTTGAGGGCGGGTCCCATCGGAATCATCGTCGCCACCAACCCGAGCAACGGCGTCACCCGGCTCGCGATGCGCGGCCCTTCCATCAGACGGTGTGCGCGCAGGTCGAGTTCGTCATCGGTCAGGCCGCTCCCGCCGGCGGCCTGTGCGGCGGCCACCAGGGGCCGGCCGCCCCCCTGACCCCGCTGCAACGCCAGCATGGCGAATTCGCCGAGCACCCAGAAGGCATAGAGGAACAGCGCGGCGATCAGCACGAGCGTTGGAACGAGGAACAACTGGGCCACCGTGTACATGGTGGACTCGAGAAAGCTGGACATGAGCGATCCTGTGGGTGATGTGGGGGACAACGATGTGCAGGTGCTGCGGCGGCGGTCAGGCCGATGCCCGGTTCAGGCCCTGGAACACGGGCGCGGCGATGGGTAGATGCCGACGGGCCCGCCACGCGCCCCCGGTCATCGCCAGCGCCAGCACCAGCACCGAGGCCAGGGCTTCCACCACCCGGACGGCGGCTGGCGCCGGTGCGGCCTGGCGTTCGAGCTTCAGGCCCTGAACGGCGGGCCGGGGCGGTGCTGCAATGGGGTGATCGACTGCCGGGGTGGACTGTGAGTGCGCAGCAGGAGCCGGCTTCGACCGCGCGGGTTGCGCAGCAGCCGATCGCAGACCATACCCCGCGCCAACATAGCGACCGAAGGCGGCGTTGTCGCTGCGCACGTCGAAGCGCGCAGACAGCTCGCGCCAGCGCCGCTTCAGCTCGTCGACAGTGGCCGCGTCGGTTTGCCAGTATCCCTGGCGGGCGGCCTCGAGCATGCGCTCGATGGTCTGCGCCAGCGCATGCGGGTTCTCGCGCTCGAACCAGTCCTTGAGGCCGAGTCGGTGCTTGTCGCGCACATAGACCTCGGCCATCTCCTGCCACTGGTCGTGGCGCACGATCTCGCGCGCCACGGCGGTCCAGCCCCAGAAGTTGTTCGTGGCGTCGAGCACCTGCAGCGTACCGGCATAGCCCTCGGCCATCAGGCCGCGGATGTAGCCGGGGTGAAACTGGCGCGTGGCCAGCTCCTTGGCCAGGAACTGTGCCGCCGGCTCGACTCGGCCCGCACCGCTGCCGCGCAGATTGGAGATGTAGAGTTCAGGCGCCTGGCCATCGAGGTGGCGCACCGCTGCCGCGATGCCGCCGAGGTACTGGAAAGGATCGTCGGTGGTCAGCATGCCGTAGAGGTTGGAGGTGCGCGACAGCACCGCCCCCTGCGTGCCTCGCAGGTGCTCAGCGTACAGGTTGAGGTCGGCCAGCGCACCGGCACCGGTGCGCCCCCAGTCCCTTTCGTCGGGGCCGTAGGCATGTTGCATGCGCGCCAGGTACAGGTCGGCCAGCTTGCGGTCGCCGTCGGCCGTGCCGCTCCAGCTGTCGGTGGCCAGGGTGGCGTCGTTCAGTCCGGTGCCGTAACGACCGGCCTCGGAGGAGAACAGGCGTGTCTGGCCGGCACGCAAGGCCGCCGCAGGGTCGACCCCGCGTGCGCGCAGACCGGCCGCGATGCGCTGCGTGTTGGCGGCCACCGCGTTGTCGGGCTCGCCATCGGCCTGGGCGGCCAGGCGCGCGGCCTCGGCCAGCCACTTCATCACATTCGGAAAGTGGTCGCGGTACAGGCCGGTGGCCGACAGCACCACGTCCACGCGGGGCCGGCCCAGCTTGTCGCGGGGCACCAGCTTCACCCCGGTGACGCGGCCGCCGGCGTCCCAAGTGGGCTCGACGCCCATGGCCCACAGTGCCTGGGCCTCGAGCAGGCCGAAGTGGCGCATGGTCTCGACCGACCACAGCGCCAGGGTCAGCTTGCGCGGGGCCTGGCCACGTTGCTGGTGATGCGTGGCGAGCAGCGCTTCGAGCGCCTGCTGGCCGGCGGCCCAGGCCTGGCGGGTCGGCACGCGCGATGGGTCGAAGCCGTACAGGTTGCGGCCCGTGGGCAGCGAGTCCGGGTTCTTCATCGGGTCGCCGCCGTAGGACGTCGGTACATGGCGTGCGGCCAGCGCGGTCAGCAAGGCCGCCTGTTCACCGGCGGCGCCCAGATCGGCGTACCAGCGGCGCGCCTGCGCGATGCCGTCTCGCAGCGGTTGTGGCAGGGCATCGGCGTTGCTGCCGTCGATCACGTGTCGGCGCAGGAGGGCGTAGGGCGCCGTGGCTGCGAGCCGGTCGAAGTTGGCGACCAGTGCCTCGTCGAGGTCCTCGCGGGGCGTGCCGGTGTGTGCCGCGGCGGCTTCCCAGAACGACTGCCCCAGCATGAGCAGCACGGTGCCCAGGCGGTGGGCCTCGCGCGGGGCGGTGCCGAAGGTGTGCAGGCCCTGGGGCTGCGCGGTCTGGGCCAGCTCGTGCAGGTGCGTGTGCAAGGCGTCGATGAAGGCCGGGAAGCGTTCGGCCACGGCCTGGGCGTTCCAGCCCATGTCCTTGTCGATGCGCTGCTTGCGCACCGCAGCCAGCAGATCGGCCCGTTGCCGCTCCTTCACGGCACCCTCGTCCTGTGCCAGCCAGGCGTGCAGCAGGTCGTGGATGTGCGTCAGGTCATCGTGCAGGCCGGCCGGCGCGAAGGGTGGCGTCTGGTGGCTGATGATGACGGCGCGACCGCGGCGCTTGGCCTGCACGGCCTCGCCCACGTCGTCGACGATGTAGGGGTAGACGACGGGCACGTTGCCCACGGCGAGCATGGCGTCGTCGGTGACCGCCAGGCCGCGTTCCTTGCCTGGCAGCCACTCCTGCGTGCCGTGGGTGCCGTAGTGCACGATGGCGTCGGCGCGCCGCGCCCACAGGTAGGCGGCGAAGTAGAAGTGCGAGGGACCGGCCTTGGTCGAGTGGTAGAGCGCCTTTTCGCGGTCTTCCCAGCGCTCGCCGCGCGGCGGCTGCGGCAACAGTGCGACCCGGCCCAGTGTCAGCCGCGGAACGACGAACACGTCCTGGCCGCCATGTCGCACCACAAACGACGATGCGCGCGGGTCTCCCCAGGTGCCGCGCAGCCGCGCGCGCACCGCCGCGGGCAGGGCATCCAGCCACTGTTCGTACTCGGCCACCGGCAGTGCCTCGGCCAGGCCGTCACGCAGCAGCGCGTGCAGTTCGCGGTTGTCGCCGGCCGGGGCGTAGAACGGCGCGAGCAATCGCTGCAGCTGTGTGGTCAGTGCCGGCTCACCGGGTGCTTCGGTGGCATAACCGGCTTGCCGCAGTGCGGCCAGGCTGGCGGCCAGACTGCGGGGCAGGTTCATGAACGACGCGCTCAGGTTCTTCACGCCGGGCGGGTAGTTCCAGAAGAACACACTCACCTTCTTTTGCGCGTTGGGCATGCGCGCCAGCCGGGCCAGGCGCAGCGCCTTGTCGACGATGGCCGCCGCCTGCGGCGCGATGGGCACGATGGTGTCGTCTTCTTTGCGCGTGGCGGCCGTGACCTGGATGTCGGTGATGCCCGCATACTCGGGTTGCGCCAGGTAGAAGGGCACGTCCATCAGTGCCAGACCCTGCGCGTCTGCGGCCCAGGCGGCCTCGTCGCCCTTGCGGTAGGTCGTGCCCTGGATCACCGGGATGCCCAGTTCGGCCAGTTCGGCACGCCGCCCCTCGGCATTGAGCGTGATCTGCAGGTTGATGACCGCGTCGGCGATGCGCTCGCCGCCGGCGCGGCTCATGGCGGTGAGCCCGCCGGCATCCATGGCCGACGTGTAGATGGGCACGGCCAGCGCGCCGGCGGCTTCGATGCGTGCGATCAGGTCGTCGATGAAGCCGGTTTGCTCGGAGATGATGTACTGCTGGTGCAGCAGCAGCGCAACGGTGGGCGGGCGGTGGGCGGTGTCCACGCCGTGCCAACGCAGGTAGTCGGTCGGGTTGGCGAACACCAGCGCGGGTGCTCGGGGGTGGTAGATGCCGGTCTTGGGGTAGACCACTGGCTCGGGTATGCCCGCCAGGGGCCGGCCCGCGAGCTGCGCGGCCACTGTGCGCAGGAACCCGTCGAAATTGGCGCGGCCACCGTTGGCGTAGTAGGAGACCAGACGGCGTGCGGTGTCGTCGGGCCAGCCCTGCCAGTGCGGGCGCGCTTCATAAAGCCACAGCTGCGGCACCGTCAGCGCAGGCAGCGCGCGCGCCAGCCGGGCGCGTACCTCGTCGTGCAGGTAGCTGTCGATGAACACCGCGTCCTGGCCCTGGAACAGCCCGCCGTCGACGTCCCGGGGCAGCTTGTGCAGGTAGCGCACCTCGAGGTTCAGGCCATGTGTGCGGGCGACCTGCGCCAGCACACGGAACTTGCCGGCGGGCACGTTGCCGGTGGCGATGAACAGGACGCTCGCCGCATGCGCGGGAACGGTGGCGAGCACCACCATGAGCAGCAGGGCCCAGCGGCGCGCCAGCGCCAGGGTGGCCTGCACGCTGGGGCCGATGGCCATGCCGCCGGCCATCAGAAGTCCGCCTGAACGGCCAGGCTCAGCTTGCGGCCGGGCTGCGAGTAGAAGTCCACGCCTGCGGGTTGCGTGGCGTCGGCGTGGCGGATGTCGCTCCACAGCCAGTAGGTGCGGTCGAACAGGTTGCTCACGGTGGCCGTGAGGTTGACGTGGCGCCCGATCTTCATCCAGGCCGACAGGTCGACCACGGCGTAGCCGGGTGGGCGGAACCACACGCCGTCGGCATCGTCGACCCGGTCCTTCTTCGCAGCCGCGCGCAGCCGCGCCTGTGCGCCCCAGTGACCGGCGTCGCGCACGATGCCCAGGCTTGCCCGGGTGGGCTCGATGCTGTTGAGCGGCGCACCGGTGTCCTGGTGCGTTCCCCGGGCGTAGGCCAGTGCGCCATCGACGCGCCAGCCCGGCGCGGCCTCCCAGTCGCCGC
This sequence comes from Burkholderiaceae bacterium, assembly GCA_013360485.1. Classification (GTDB taxonomy): domain Bacteria; phylum Pseudomonadota; class Gammaproteobacteria; order Burkholderiales; family Burkholderiaceae_C; genus Pseudaquabacterium. The sequence goes on from JABWBN010000154.1 coordinate 7,251, forward strand.
GCAGCTCGGCCCCGCGGATGTGCACCCGCGACAGGTTCTCCGACATCAGCGTGCGCCTGATCCCGGTGATGCAACGCGGATCGCCCGGACAGGCGAGGTAGACGCTTTCGATGAAGTTCTTGTAGCGGTTGTCGTACACGGCCAGCTGGGCTCGCACCGAGCCGCGCTGCATCTTCAGGCCGAGTTCGGCTCCGACGCCGGTTTCCGGTTCGAGGTCGGGGTTGGGCGTGATGCCGTAACTCTGCGCCGTGTTGCGGAATGCACCATTGACCTCGTTGTAGTTGGGCGCGCGGTACGAGCGCGCCACCTGGCCGTAGGCCAGCCACTGCGGCGAGAAGCGCCACTGTGCGGCGAGCTTGGGCGCCCATGCGCCATCTGACTTCTCGACCGCCTGGCGCCCGATGGCCGAAAGCACCGACTGCGCGAGCGCGTCGACCTGGGGCGAGAGCTTGCGCCAGTCGTAGCGCAGGCCGGGCGTGAGCGACAGCGGACCGCCGGCCAGGCCGGAGATCGTGTCTTGCATATACAGGCCGATCGTGTCGGTGCGGCCGTTGGCGAAGTCGCGCAGCGGGAACTGGTCACCGGCCAGTGTCTTGCTGGTGGTGCCGGTCGTCCGGTTGTGCACCGTCGCATCGCGCAGGTCCTGGGTCTGCTGCCGCGAGGTGTCCAGGCCACCGACGATGGCATGCAATGCGCCACCGGCATCGACGATCTTGTCGATCTGCAGGGCGGCGCCGGTGGTGCGCTGGGTGAAGCTGAAGGTCTGGTCGATGTCGCATTGGTTGGCGCCGCCGGCTGCCGCGGAACACGACGCCGACGTGTTGCTGCGCCGCTGGGCGTTGTCGTTGCGGGTGCGGGCGTCCTGGTGGTACAGGCGAGCGGTCAGCCGGTCGTACGCGCCGCGGCCCGGCTTGTGTTCCCAGTCGAGGCTGGCGCGTACCCGGCGCGCATGGTCGTCGCCGATCATCTGCGTGACGCGGGGCAGCGCCGTCGACAGGCGGTCGACCTCGGTCGCGACCGACAACTCGCGCCCCTCCAGCGCAAGCGTCCACCGCTGATGCGCGTTCGGGCGCTGTACCCATTTCGCCAGCACGCCGCTGTCGTCGATGCTCTGCGCGTTCGGTCGGGTCCGGGTGGCCGACTCCGTGTCGACATCGCCCTGGTTGTCGGTCTCCTCGGCGCGCGCAACGGACAGGCCCACCAGGAGCTCGATGCCGTCGTGACGATAGGCGCCCAGCGCGGTGAGCCTGCGCTCGGCATTGGCGCCGAACCAGCCCGCCCGCACCCGCGCGGCACGCGACTGCCCCGCGCGCAGCAGGTCGGTCGGCTCGAGCGTGAGGTAGCCCACCACGCCGGCCATCGCATCGGAGCCGTAGAGGCTGGACGAGGCGCCGCGCACGACCTCCACGCGCTTGAGGAAATCGGGCACCACGCCCAACGGCGCGGTCATGGTGAAGTTGGTCGGTCCGCCCCCGTTGTAGTAGTCCGTCAGGCGCACGCCGTCGACCAGCTGGACGACGCGGTTGTCTTCCAGTCCGCGGACATTGGGCCGCGTGCCGCCGAAGCGGCGCACGTCGCGTGCCATCGCCACGTCGGGCTCGTCGACGAACAGGTCGACCGTCGAGCCGACGGCGCGGCGGTCGAGCTGACGCCGGGTGATGCTGGTGACGGTGGCCGGCACGTCGTCTTCCTTGGACTCGATGCGATTGGCGGTGACCGTGAGCTTGGGCAGCGTCGCCTCGGCTACCGGCTCGGCGGCCTGCGCGAATACGGTGATGGGTGCGATCAGGGCGAGCCTGGCGGCCAGCGCCAGGGGCTGGCGCACGAAGGGGGCGAACGCGGGGGTCGGGGTCATGGGGGTCACGGTGTGGTGCGGGGTCGGGCGAAGTACCGTGGCTGGCTGACTGGCTGTCGGACCCGGCCGCAGCGGCATGCACGACCGGTGCACGGCGGTAGACCGTGCACGGCATGCGGGTCGCGCGGGGCGG
>JABWBN010000155.1 GCA_013360485.1 Burkholderiaceae bacterium
GAAGTTGCTCAAGCTTCTGGTATCGAGCGTCTTCTTTGTCCATGGCGCTCTGACTCCATCGGCTCCAAGAAGTTCAAACTTCATGTGGCCGGCTCAATAGGAGCGCCCGGGGCGCTTTCTGCAGCCCGCGTTCCCGGCATTGGGTCGAATCAGACTCGTTGACTTGTCAGAACGAGCTCGTGAATGTGATCGCGACCGCTTGTGTCGGGGCCGAGCGTGTCAATCCCGTTTGCAATCCCAGGCGCAGGCGCGCACGGGGTCCTGCCCGCAGCTCCACGCCTGTGTCCAGGCTCGCGCGCACGGCGTCCAGCGGCTGGCGCAGTGCCTGGCGCACGGCCAGGCGCTCGCCATCAAGGGCGATGTATACCGAGGCGTCGGCGCCCCAGGCTTGATTCGCGACGACCGCACGGTGGGGCTCGGTGGCCTGGGCAAGCACGGCGGTGGTCGTCCACAGCGTCGAGGCGAGCATCGTGCGTAGCGGCCGCATCATGATCCTGGCTCTCAGTCAAGTGCGGGCTCGCCGATGTCTTCACTGCAACTTCATGTCGACCAGCCCCATGTCGGCGCTGGCGAGCAGTTGCTCGATATCCATCAGAATCAACATGCGTTCGCCGTCGCCGGCCTTCACCGAACCCAGCCCGGTGATGTAATCGGCATCGACCTGCGCGTTGAAGTCCGGCGCCGCACGGATCTGGTCGGCGCCGAGTTCGAGCACATCGCTCACCGAGTCGACGACGATACCCACCGTGCGACCGGCCACGTTCAGGATGATGACAACGGTGAAGGCGTCGTACTTCACCTCCGGGAGCGAGAAGCGTACCCGCATGTCGACGATGGGCACGATCACGCCGCGCAAGTTCACGACGCCCTTCATGAAGGTCGGCGTGCCTGCGATGCGGGTCGGGGCTTCGTAGCCCCTGATTTCCTGCACCTTCAGGATTTCGATCCCGTATTCCTCTGTGCCCAGCTTGAACGACAGCACTTCGCGCGCAGCGAACTGTGTGCCCGAGGATGCCGCCTGCGATGCGGCACGGACGACAGCCTGGCTTTCGGGGGTGGTGATGGCGCTCATGTCAACTCCATGGACGGTCGGTTCGGGATCGTTGCCCAGGCGGTTTCACGAATTCGATACTTGGCAGTGTGCAGCGGCGGGTGCCGCACTCATGGCCGTAAAAGCGCTGGAACGCCACCGCAATTCGAACCCTGGGGGCGCTGCGACAATCGCGCGATGCACGCGCAGGAGTCCTTGTTCGACGGTGATGCCCCTCCGGTCGGCGATCCCCGGCCCGTCGCGGGTGCGCATGCGCCGCTGGCCGAGCGATTGCGACCGCGCACGCTCGACGAGGTGATTGGCCAGGAACACCTGCTCGCGCCCGGGCAGCCGTTGCGCGCGGCCATCGAGTCCGGCCGGCTCCATTCGATGATTCTCTGGGGCCCTCCGGGCGTGGGCAAGACGACGCTGGCGCGATTGCTGGCGCAGGCGGTGCCGGCGGCGCAACTGCTCGTGCTCTCGGCGGTGCTGTCCGGCGTGAAGGATATCCGCGACGCGGTCGACCAGGCTCGCGCGGCACGCAGCGCCGGCCATCCGACGGTCGTGTTCGTCGATGAGGTCCACCGCTTCAACAAGGCCCAGCAAGATGCGTTTCTGCCGCACGTGGAGTCGGGCCTGTTCACCTTCATCGGCGCCACCACCGAGAACCCGTCGTTCGAGGTGAACTCCGCGTTGCTGTCGCGGGCGGCCGTTCATGTGCTCGAGCCACTTGGCGACGCTGACCTCACGCGCCTGCTCGACCGCGCCCGCGCCGCGTTGGTCATGCCCGAGCTCACCGAGGGAGCTCGACAGCGGCTGGTGGCGCATGCGGACGGTGACGCCCGGCGATTGATCAATGCCTGTGAGGCGGTGGCGGCGCTGGCGGGCACTGGTCGCGCCGGGCCGATCGACGAACCGCTGCTCGAGCAGGCGCTCGGGCGGATGCTGCGGCGCTACGACAAAGGGGGTGACCTCTTCTACGACATGATTTCGGCGCTGCACAAGTCCGTGCGCGGGTCGGACCCGGATGCCGCGCTGTACTGGTTGGCCCGCATGATCGATGGCGGTGCCGATCCACGCTACGTGGCCCGGCGTGTCATCCGCATGGCCAGCGAAGACATCGGCCTGGCCGACCCGCGCGCGCTGCCGATGGCCCTGGACGCTGCGCAGACATACGAGCGCCTGGGCTCGCCCGAAGGCGAGCTGGCGCTGGCGCAAGCGGTCGTGTACCTGGCGGTGGCGCCGAAGTCGAATGCCGTCTACGTGGCGTGGAAGGCGGCGCGTGCATTCGTGGCTGCCGATGGCACCCGGCCCGTGCCGCCGCACCTGCGCAACGCGCCCACGGCGCTGATGCGCGAACTGGGCCACGGCGAGGGCTACCGTTATGCCCACGACGAGGCCGACGGCTACGCCGCAGGTGAGCGCTACCTGCCCGAGGGCATCCAACCGGCGCCCTTCTACAGCCCGGCACCCCGGGGATTGGAGCAGCGCATCGGCGATCGCCTGGCGGAATTGCGGCGACTGGACTGCGCAGCGAAGAACTCACGGTAGTCGCGCCGCAGATCCGCGCAATCTTCGGATCTGCAGCGGGAATGCCCTGCCGCGAAGGCGTCGACCCCCTCCTACAATCCCGCGCAGCCTGCCGTCGTCGTCGCTGTCGCCGGCTGTGCCGTGAGTGCCGTTCATACCCAAAAAGCGTCCCGCTGCCGCGGAGACATCTGGAGACCCGCTGATGGACATCTTTCTGCAGCAGATCATCAATGGTCTGGTGCTGGGCAGCATGTATGCGCTCGTGGCACTCGGCTACACGATGGTCTACGGGATCATCAACCTCATCAACTTCGCCCACGGCGAAGTGCTGATGGTGGGCGCACTCACGAGCTGGACCGTGATCATGGCGCTGCAGGAGATGGGCCTGCCCGGCTGGCTGCTGCTGGTCCTTTCCTTGGTGGCGGCCATTGTCGTGTGCTCGGTGCTGAACTTCGTGATCGAGAAAATCGCCTACAGGCCGCTGCGCAACGCGCCGCGCCTGGCGCCCCTGATCACCGCCATGGGCATGAGCCTGCTGCTGCAGACCCTGGCGATGATCATCTGGCAGCCCAGCACCAAGCCTTACCCCATTCTGTTGCCCTCCGAGCCCTTCTTCATCGGCGATGCGGTCATCAACGTCACCCAGATCCTGATCCTGGCGTTCACGGGTATCACGCTGGCCGGCCTGATGTACCTCGTCAACCGCACGCGCCTGGGACGTGCGATGCGAGCGACCGCCGAAAACCCGCGCGTGGCCACACTGATGGGCGTGCGCCCGGACATGGTGATTTCGGCCACGTTCATCATCGGTGCCGCACTGGCTGCGCTGGCCGGCGTGATGTACGCGGCCAACTACGGCTCCGTGCAGCACACCATGGGCTTCATGCCCGGGCTGAAGGCCTTCACTGCAGCGGTGTTCGGCGGCATCGGCAACCTCGCGGGTGCCGTGGTCGGCGGCGTCTTGCTGGGACTGATCGAGGCCCTGGGTTCGGGCTACATCGGCACGCTCACCGGCGGCGTGCTGGGCAGCCAGTACCAAGACATTTTCGCGTTCATCGTGCTGATCCTGGTGCTCACCGTGCGACCGCAAGGCCTGCTGGGTGAGCGCGTGGCCGATCGCGCGTGATACCGCATCCGGAGAATAGAGATGAAGAACAAGTTGGTGGTCTTCGTGCTCGCAGCCATCGCGCTCATGGTGCTGCCGCTGGTGGCGCAGGCGGCGGGCAACTTCTGGGTCCGCATGATCGACTTCGCGCTGCTGTACGTGCTGCTGGCGCTGGGACTGAACATCGTCGTGGGCTATGCCGGCCTGCTCGACCTGGGCTACGTTGCCTTCTACGCCGTGGGTGCATACATGTTCGGCCTGATGGCCTCGCCGCACCTGTCCGATACGTTCGAGTTCTTCAAGGCCACGTTTCCCCACGGCATGCACACACCGGTGTGGCTGGTCATACCGCTGGGTGCGGCGTTGGCCGGTGTGGCCGGTGTGATCCTGGGGGCGCCCACCTTGAAGTTGCGCGGTGACTACCTGGCCATCGTCACACTGGGCTTCGGCGAGATCATCCGGGTGTTCATGAACAACCTCGACCGCCCGCTGAACATCACCAACGGTCCCAAGGGCATTCAGCAGATCGACAGCATCAAGATCATGGGCGTCGACTTCGGGCGCACCGGCGAGGTCTTCGGCTACGAAATCTCGGGCGTCACCAAGTACTACTACCTGTTCCTGCTGCTTGTGGTGGTGAGCGTGGTCATCTGCTACCGGCTCGAGCGCAGCCGCATCGGCCGCGCGTGGATGGCCATACGCGAGGACGAGATTGCCGCCAAGGCCATGGGCATCAACACCCGCAACCTCAAGCTGATGGCGTTCGGCATGGGCGCCACCTTCGGCGGCGTGTCGGGCGTGATGTTCGCCAGCTTCCAGAACTTCGTGTCGCCGGAGTCGTTCGCGCTGCAGGAGTCCATCATGATCGTCGCGATGGTGGTGCTCGGGGGCATCGGCCATATCCCAGGTGTGGTGCTGGGCGCCGTGCTGCTGGCGGCCCTGCCAGAGGCCCTGCGTTGGGTGGCCGGCGAGCTCGACCTGCAGCGGGTCACAGACGGTCGCATCGACGCGGCCATCCTGCGCCAGCTGCTCATAGCGTTCGCGATGATCGCCATCATGCTCACGCGGCCACGTGGGCTGTGGCCCTCGCCCGAACATGGCAAGGCTGCGGCCACGCCCGCGCGCTGAGTCCGGAGTCACCACGATGAGCCAAGTCGTTCTCAAGGTCGGCAACGTATCCAAGCGCTTCGGTGGCCTGCAGGCGCTGTCCGATGTGGGCATCGCCATCGAGGCTGGGCAGGTCTACGGCCTGATCGGTCCCAATGGCGCCGGCAAGACCACCTTTTTCAACGTGCTCACCGGGCTGTACACGCCAGACTCCGGCACCTTCGAGCTCGGAGGTGTGCCGTACCGGCCCACGGCCGTGCATGAGGTGGCCAAGGCTGGGATCGCCCGCACGTTCCAGAACATTCGCCTGTTCGCCGAGATGACCGCGCTCGAGAACGTGATGGTCGGGCGCCATGTGCGATCGCGCTCCGGCCTGTGGGGCGCGGTGCTGCGCACCCCCGGCTTCAAGGAAGAGGAGGCCGCCATTGCCGCTCGCGCCCAGGAACTGCTCGACTACGTGGGCATTGGGCGCTATGCCGAGTACAAGGCGCGTACCCTGAGCTATGGCGATCAGCGTCGCCTCGAGATCGCGCGTGCGCTGGCCACAGACCCCAAGCTGATCGCACTCGACGAACCGGCCGCCGGCATGAACGCCACCGAGAAGGTGGTGTTGCGCGAACTGATCGACCGCATCCGCAACGACGGGCGCACGATTCTGCTGATCGAGCACGACGTCAAGCTGGTGATGGGCTTGTGCGACCGGGTCACCGTGCTCGACTACGGCAAGCAGATCGCCGAAGGTACACCTGCGGATGTGCAAAGCAACGAGAAGGTGATCGAGGCCTATCTCGGCGCCGGCCACAAGGCGCATTGATTTCAAGACCCCATGCGAGGCAGGTAAACCACATGGCAAGCAATAACGTCCTGCTCAAGGTCAGCGGCCTGAAGGTCGCGTATGGCGGCATCCAGGCTGTCAAGGGCGCCAGCTTCGAGGTCTGCGAGGGCGAACTGGTCAGCCTCATCGGCGCCAACGGTGCCGGCAAGACCACCACGCTCAAGGCCGTCACGGGCACCCAGCCGGTAGCGGCAGGCGATATCCAGTTCATGGGCCGCAGCATCCGCGGTCAGGGCGCCTGGGACCTGGTCAAGCAGGGTTTGGTCATGGTGCCCGAGGGCCGCGGCGTGTTCGCGCGCATGACCATCGTCGAGAACCTTCAGATGGGCGCCTATGTGCGCAACGATGCCGAGATCGAGGCCGATGTCGACAAGGTCTTCGACATCTTCCCCCGGCTCAAAGAGCGTGCCACCCAACTGGCCGGCACCATGTCCGGAGGCGAGCAGCAGATGCTCGCCATGGGCCGTGCGCTGATGGCTCGGCCGAAGGTGCTGCTGCTCGACGAGCCCTCGATGGGACTGTCGCCGATCATGGTCGACAAGATCTTCGAGGTGGTCAACGACATCCACCAGCGCGGCACCACGGTGCTTCTGGTCGAGCAAAACGCCAGCCGCGCGCTGCAGCTGGCCAACCGGGGCTATGTGATGGACTCCGGTGAGGTGACGATGAGCGGTGATGCAAAGCAACTGCTCAGCGATCCCAAGGTTCGCGCTGCCTATCTCGGCGAGTGACGCGGGTCGCGTGCAGGCGCCGCTGCGTGAGGAGATGCACGCCCGCGCCCGGTTCGAACCCAGGGGTTATCCCTGGCCACCTCGAATTGCAAGCCGGCTTTAAGGTCCGGGTCGTTACCTTAGGGCCTGCGCACCACATTCGGGGCGCTGGAGTCCTGCGATGGGGTTGTATGCGCGCAGCTGGCTGGTGGCCGGGGTCATGGGATTCGCGTTGGCGTGGGGCGTCACCGCAAGGGCGCAGTCGGGACCTGCTGCGTCAGCGGTGCCGGCCAACGCGCTCAGGGTGGGTTTCGTCTGTCCGTTCACCGGCGGGTCGGCGGACTTCGGCAACAGCGCTCGACTGGGCGCCGAACTGGCGGTCCGGGAAATCAACGAGGCGGGCGGCTTCCTCGGGCGTCAGGTCGTGTTGGTGCAGCGCGACGACCAGGCCAACCCGGACCGCGGCCGCCAGGCTGCGGAAGACCTGGTCAAGGTCGAGAAGGTGGCTTTCACGGTGGGTTACTGCAACACCGGGGTCACCCTCAAGTCGATCGATGTCTTCCAGGACAACAAGCACCTGCTGATGGTGCCGGTGGCCACCGGATCGGCCGTCACGGCGCGATACCCAGCGGCGCAAAGCTACACATTTCGCCTGTCGCCGCGCGACACCTTGCAAGCGGCGTTCCTGGTCAAGGACATCGTCGACCGGCGAGGACTGACGAAGGTGGCCGTGTTTGCTGATCGCACGGGTTACGGCGAGGGCGGACTGAAGGACGTGCTTGCGTTCCTGGCCGAGCGCAAGCTCAAGCCGGTGCATGTGTCGCGCTTCGACCTGGGGGTCGCATCGCTGCGCGACGAGGTTCAGCAGGCGCGCGCCGCCGGTGCACAGGCCCTGGTGGGCTACACCGTGGGGCCGGAGCTTGCGGTGCTGGCGCGGGCCAAGGCCGAGACACGCTTCGAGGGTCTGCTGTATGGCCCGTGGCCGATGTCGTTTCGCCAGGTATGGGACAAGTCCGGTGGCGGGGCAGAGGGTGCAATGATGGTCCAGTCCATCATTCCCAACCTGGCCAACGAGCGTCGCATTTCGTTCATCGCCAGGCTCAAGCGCCAGGCCGGCAAGGAGCCGGTGGAATCCTTGATGGCTGCAGCGCAGACCTACGATGCGGTGCACCTGATGCTTCGCGCCTTGTTCCAGACCCGTGGCGACAGCCGTGCAGACGCATTGAAGGGCGCACTCGAGAACCTCGAAAAGCCCTATGTCGGTGTGGTGACGACCTACGACCGGCCGTTCTCCGCGACCGACCACGACGCGTTCTCGCTGAACATGATCTGGCTGGGGACCTGGCGGCAGGGGGAGATCCGCTTCCAGTACGCCGAGGACGAGAAGCGCGCCAGCTACATTCGTCGCAAGCAGGGCGAGTGACCGCAGCCGGCGGCCCGCCCTGGCCCTGCGTCTGGGTGGCGCCGGCAGCGCGTTGTGGTCATGACACCGACGCCCGGTCGGCCGCGGAACTGAAGGCGTCGCTGTGGAAGGCATCGGGTGCCAGGCCGCAGCGGCTCGTGAAGTCGCGCCGTGCAGATTCCACCATCACGGGTACACCGCAGGCATAGACCTCGTGTGCCGACAAGTCGGGATGGTCGGCCATCACCGCCGCATGCACGAAGCCCGTCCGGCCGGTCCATCCGTCGTCCGGTCGCGGCTCCGACAGCACCGGCACGTAGTGCAGCCAGGGCAGCGCCGCGGCGGTGGTGACGGCCCAATCGTGCAGATAGAGATCGGCGCGTGAGCGGCAGCCCCAGTACAGGGTGGCGTCGCGCGCGATGCCCTGGTCCTGCATGTGCTCGATGATGGCTTTGATCGGCGCGAGGCCGGTGCCCGAGGCCAGCAGCACGATCGGCGCCTTCGATGCTTCGTTCAGCCGAAAGCCGCCCAGCGGTCCCTCAGCGCGCAGGATGTCCTTGTCCTTCATGGCGCCGAACACATGGTCGGTGAAAAGCCCGCCGGGCATGTGCCGCAGGTGCAGCTCGATCGATGGGGGTGTGCCCAGGCGGGTGGGCGCGTTGGCCATCGAGTAGCTGCGCCGCTCACCGTCGCGCAGCAGGAACTCGATGTACTGTCCAGCGTGGTAACGGAAGTCCTGGTTCCCCGGCAATTGCAGCCGCAGGATCGCCACGTCCGGTGCCGGGCGGTTCAGGGACAAGACCCGGGTGGGCATCTTGATCACCGGGAAATCACCTGCGGCGCAGACGCCGCGGGCCTGCACGGTGCAGTCGCTTGCCGGCACGGCGCAGCAGGCCAGGATGCGGCCGCTGCGTTCTTCGTCGGACGACAAGGCCTGGGGCTGGTGCGGTCGGTGTGTCACCCGTCCCTCCACCAGCGTGCACTTGCACGAGCCGCAGGCGCCGTCCCGGCAGCCATAGGGCAGTCCCACACCCTGGCGTATCGCGGCACTCAGTATGGTCTCGCCGTCGTCGACCTCGAACTGCAGGTCGGCGGGTGTCACGCTCACGCGAAAGCTCATGATCCTCGGTTCCAGTCTCGGGTGGGGCAGCCCGATAGACTTCGGGGCGTCTGCACCGGGCCCAAGATTGTGCCCCCAGCCCTTGATGGCCCTGCCCGCGGCAAGGCCGAGCATCCTTTATGACCCTGCCTGCTACCGTCATGCGTCGCCCGACGTTGCTCCTCGTGGGCTGCGGCGATGTCGGCTTGCGCGTGGTGCGACTGCTGCGCCAACGCTGGCGGGTGCTGGCCCTCACGCGCGATGCCGGCCGGTTGGGCGAGTTGCGTGCGGCCGGCGCCGTTCCGCTGGTGGCTGACCTCG
>JABWBN010000156.1 GCA_013360485.1 Burkholderiaceae bacterium
CCTTGGCGAACACCAGCAAGGCCAGCTCGAGCGCCACCCACTCACACTCCAGGTCGGCGCGTCGATCCCCGAGAGCACGCTGCACGAACGCGCGCTCGCCGAGGCCGCCGCGCACGCGCTGCGCATCGACGTCGCCGAAGAGCTGACACGGCTGGCCTCGCACCTCGACGAGATCGACCGCCTGCTCGGCAAGGGCGGCGAACTCGGCAAGCGGCTGGACTTCCTGATCCAGGAACTGCACCGCGAGGCGAACACCCTCGGCTCGAAGTCCACCGTGCTCGAGCTGTCGGCGATCTCGGTGGACATGAAGGTGCTGATCGAGCAGATGCGCGAGCAGGTGCAAAATTTGGAGTAGTCCCGGGATTTCGCTTGCTGTCCCGTAGCATGCAGCGGCAAGCTGCGTGGCGGATCGGCAATCGACCCGCTCCGCGATGCGGCGGACAAGACGCCGTGGACGCCCCACGCGAAGTCATCAAGCTCAAGCAAGTCGGCACCTTGGCGAACACCAGCAAGGCCAGCTCGAGCGCCACCCACTCACACTCCAGGTCGGCGAACAGTCATCGTCCCCGTCGTCGACTCCCCGGCCGCGTGGTCGCCATCGGCCGACGCGTTGTGATGGGCACGTCCACCCGACCGTCCACGAAGCGCTCAGTCATCAGCTGTTGCACCGCGTCCAGGGCCGCCGGCGTGCTCCGGCGTCGAAGGGTCACCAAGCCGAAGCGCGCCGTGGCGACGAGCGGCGGATCCAGCTTCAGCTCGACCAGGTCAGGTGCGGCGGCTCGGATGGCCAGCAGCACCGTGTCGCTGCAGCGCGCCACTTCCAGCAGGCTCGGGATCTCGTCGCAGCGCAGCGTCACGCACGCCTCGGGGTGCGCGCGCGGGCCGTAGCGGTCCACCAGCACGCGCGCCACCTCGTCGGACAGGGGCGTGGCAGCGACCGGAAACCGCAGCAGGTCATCGAAGCGCACAGCCCCGCGCGCGGTGGCCAGCGGATGACCCTGCCGCACCATGAACGCACCGGCCATCTCGTGCACGAAGCGGGCGTCGAGGTCGGGCGCCGGGCGCAGCGAACGCGCATCGACCACCAGGGCGTCGAGCGTGCGCTCGCGCAGGGCCTGCACGAGGAAGTCGGTGTTGGCGCGGGTAATGCTGAGCTGCACGCGCGGCCGCTCCAGCGCCATCTTCAGCAGCAGCGGCGTCATCAGCATCGCGCCGGGACCCGAGCCCATGCCGATGCGCAGCACGCCTTCGTCACCGCTGGCCGCCATGCGGGCGCTGTCGCGCAGGCCGTCGGCAGACAAGACCAGGTCGCGCGCCCGCTCGAGCGCCTGACGGCCGTGGGGCGTGAGCTCGGCCACGCGGCCGACGCGATCGAACAGGCGCTGGCCGAGTTCGTCCTCCAGCGCGCGGATGCTGCGGCTAAGCGCCGGCTGAGTCAGGTGCAGCGCCGCGGCCGACCTGGCGAAGGACGCGGTCTGCGCCAACGAGATGAAGTGCCTCAACTGTACGAGGGTCATGACCGGTTCCGTTCTGTGCGATGACGCCGAACTCATCGTATCCGCACGAACAATGCATTGGACAGCCTGATGTGCGGCTTCTACATTCGCGTCGCCCCCGAGCACCACCCGCCCCGACCGAACCTCCTTCAAGGACTCTCCATGAGCAAGACCACCTTCCTTCGAACGTTGGCCCTGTCGGCCGGCCTGGTGCTCGGCGTCACGGCCGTGCTGGCCCAGAGCAACCCGTCCAAGCCGGTGAATCTGATGGTGCCCTACCCGGCCGGCGGCCCGTCGGACGCCATTGCGCGCATCTTCAACAACCAGCTCGGCAAGGAACTGGGTCAGCAGGTGCTGGTGGAGAACCTGGGCGGCGTCAGCGGCGCGCTGGCCGCGCAGAAGGTGCTCGCGGCGCCGGCCGACGGCAGCTACATCTTCCAGGGATCGCCCAACGAAGTGATCCTCGCGCCGCTGGCGAACGCCGCGGTCAAGGTCAAGACCGAGGACTTCCGCCTGGTGCACCCGGTGGCCGACGCGGTGATGGTCTTCGTCACGCGCAAGGATCTGCCGGCCAATAGCGTGGACGAGTTGATCGCGCTGGCGCGCAAGTCGGCCGACAAGCCACTCACCTACGGCAGTGTGGGCATCGGCTCGCTCTACCACCTCATCCTCGAGCAGGTGCAATCCCAAACCGGCATCAAGCTGGCCCACGTGCCCTACAAGGGCAACGCGCCGCTGCTGCAGGACATCGGCGGCGGCCAGGTCGACTTCGCCGTGCTGGTGTACAGCGCCGCGATGGGTGCCCTGGCCGAGCAGGGCCGGCTGAAGGTCATCGGCCAGCTCGGCGCGCAGCGCTCCGATCTGCTGAAGAACGTAGCCGCCGCCAATGAAGGCAAGGAGCTGAAGAACTTCTCGTACAAGATCTGGACCGGCTTCATGGTGCCCAAGAGCACGCCCGAGTCCGTGGTCACCCGCTTGCACGCCGCCATCGGCAAGACCCTGCAGGACCCGGCCGTGCGCTCGGCCCTGGCGGCGCAGACGCAGGTGGCCGCAGCCCCGGTGACGCTGGCCGAAGCCTCGAAGTTCTTCGACACCGAAACCGCACGCTACCGCGCCATCGCCAAGCAGATCAACCTGCAGCCGCAGTGAGCCTGCCGCATCAGCCGCAACGGGAGCCCGACGTGACCTACCTGCTGCAGGCCCTGGCCGCGCGTGCCGGCGAATTCATCAGCCTGCGCCGCGACATCCACCGCCACCCCGAGCTGGCCTTCGAAGAGCACCGCACCGCGGCGCTGGTGGCCGACAAGCTGGCCGGCTGGGGCTACGCTGTTCACACGGGCATCGGCGGCACCGGCGTGGTGGGCACGCTGGTGCGCGGCAGCGGCAAGCGGCGGCTGGGCATCCGCGCCGACATGGACGCGCTACCCATCGCCGAAGCCAGTGGCGCCGAGTGGTCCAGCGCCCGCCCCGGCCTGATGCACGCCTGCGGCCACGATGGCCACACCGCCATGCTGCTGGCCGCGGCGCGCCACCTGGCCGAACAGGGCCGCTTCGACGGCACGCTTCACCTGATCTTCCAGCCGGCCGAAGAAGGCGGCGGCGGCGCGCTGCGCATGATGGCCGACGGCCTGTTCGAGCGCTTTCCCTGCGACGCCGTGTTCGCCATGCACAACATGCCCGGCATCGCGCAGGGGCGCCTGGTGCTGCGCGAAGGCGCAGCCATGGCCTCGTCGGACTGCGCCACCATCACGCTCAACGGCGTGGGCGGCCACGGCGGCATGCCGCACCGCGCGGCCGACCCGATCGTCGCCGCCGCGAGCCTGGTGATGGCACTGCAGACCGTCGTGGCGCGCAATGTCGATCCCCTGCAGCCGGCCGTGGTGACGGTCGGCGCCATCGCCTCAGGCAAGGCCAACAACGTGATCCCGGCCACCGCCACGCTGGAGTTGAGCGTGCGTGCGCTCGACCGCGAGGTGCGCAGCCTGCTCGAGCGCCGCATCCGGGCGCTCGCGGCGGCCCAGGCCGAGAGCTTCGGCCTGAGCGCGCGGGTCGACTGGACACCGGGCTATGCGGTGCTGGTCAACACCCCGGCCGAGACGGACTTCGCGCGCGCCGTGGCGACCGAGCTGCTGGGCGCCGACCGCGTCACGCTGCAGGGACCGCCGCTCACCGGTAGCGAGGACTTCGCCTTCATGCTCGAACGTGTGCCCGGCAGCTACCTGCTGATCGGCAACGGGGCCGGCGAGGATGGCGGTGCGGGCGCCTGCATGGTGCACAACCCCGGCTACGACTTCAACGACGGCAACATCGCCGTCGGCAGCGCCTACTGGGTGCTGCTGACCGAACGCTTCCTGGCGACGACCGATGTCCCGGCTGCGGCCGTGGCGACCGAGGAACTCTGCACCGCCGACTAGACTTCGTTCCCTGCAGGAGAGCGCTGCGGCCTCTGCACCGCAGCCACCGAAGGCGCAATCTCCCATGAACGCTCAGGTCCCGTACTGCACACCACCATCGCCGTCTGGAGAGTCGTCACCGGCGTGACGCACCGAAGGAGCAAGGCACGCGGGCCCGCAGCCCGGTGCCGAATCTCTCAGGTACCAAGGACAGGGGGAGCGGCAAGCGAATGACACATGTCGTTCGTCGCCCTTGTCTTTGGAGATCCGTCATGAAAGTCATCGTCCTCGGTGCCGGCCTGCTCGGCGTCACCTCGGCCTGGTTCCTGCGTCAGCAAGGCCACGACGTCACCGTCGTCGACCGCCAAGCCACCCCGGCCGCCGAAACCAGCTTTGCCAATGGCGGCCAGATTTCGGTCAGCCACGCCGAGCCCTGGGCCAACCCGAGCGCGCCGCTGAAGGTGCTGAAGTGGCTGGGCCAGGAAGACGCGCCGCTGCTGTTCCGCATCCGCGCCGACATGCGTCAATGGTTGTGGGGCCTGCAGTTCCTGCGTGAATGCACGCCAGCCCGCACGCGCCACAACATCGAGCAGATCGTGCGCCTGGGCACCTACAGCCGCGACACGCTGCAGCAGCTGCGGCGCGACACGGGCATCGCCTACGACCAGCGCACGCAGGGCATCCTGCACTTCTACACGAGCCAGAAGGAATTCGACGGCGCCGAAGGCCCGGCCGCGCAGATGCGCGCGCTCGGCTGCGACCGGCGCGTGATCTCCGCCGACGAGGCGGTGAAGATCGAACCCGCGCTGCGCCACGTCCGGCCGCAGCTGGCCGGCGCCACCTACACCGCGGAAGACGAATCGGGCGACGCCAACCAGTTCGCGCGCGAGCTGGTGCAGCGTTGCGAGGCGGCCGGCGTACGGTTTCTGATGAGCCACACCGTCACCGCGCTGCGCGAGGCCGGCGGCCAGATCGACCACGTCGAGGCCACCGACAGCGAAGGCCGCTTCCAGCGCCTGCGCGCCGACGCCTACGTGCTGGCCATGGGCAGCCTGTCGCCGCTGATCGCGCAGCCGCTGGGCATCCGGCTGCCGATCTACCCGGCCAAGGGCTATTCGGTGACGATGCCGGTGAAGGACGCCGCGATGGCGCACCAGGTGTCGCTGACCGATGACGAGTACAAGCTCGTGTTCTCGCGCCTGGGCAACCGGCTGCGCATCGCCGGAACCGCCGAGCTCAATGGGTACGACCGCGACCTGAACCGCGTGCGCTGCGAAGCCATCGTGCGGCGCACGGAAGAGCTGTTCCCCGGCGCGGGCGATGCCGAACAGGCGCAGTTCTGGACCGGCCTGCGCCCGGCCACGCCGAGCAACGTGCCGATCATCGGGCGCTCGAAGCTGCCCAACCTGTACC
The DNA here is from genome assembly GCA_013360485.1 of Burkholderiaceae bacterium. Classification (GTDB taxonomy): domain Bacteria; phylum Pseudomonadota; class Gammaproteobacteria; order Burkholderiales; family Burkholderiaceae_C; genus Pseudaquabacterium. Next base: position 5,303 of record JABWBN010000156.1, read on the forward strand.
TCAACACGGGCCACGGCACGCTGGGCTGGACGCATTCCTGCGGATCGGGCAAGAGCATCGCGCGCATCGTCAGCGGGTTGGCGCCGGAGGTGGACTTCGCGTTCACCGGCGAGCATGCGCGGGCCATCCACAGCCGGCCGGCCGCGGTGGCGGCGCAGGCCTGAACGGCGCTCCGGCGCTCGTGTGGGCGTGCGCGCCATGGCGCGAAGGGATGAAGAGGGCTTCCAGCATGGTCGCCCTCCTGAGAAACCTCGTGCCGGCCTGGAACAGCGCCCCGCTGGACGTTGGGACCGACCGGCTCGGGCGGGCCCGCAACGAGCGGTTTGCGGTGGGGCGATCGCCTGAACAGGCGGCTGGAGCCGACCCTAAGGGGACCACAACCGCTCAGCAACGCCGACATTCCGGAATCTCGCCGTCACAAGTGCTTGGAATGCGTTCAGTCGCTCTGATGGTCGACGAGCCGCAGCTGCCAAGTCTTCGAGGGCGGTGCCCACGGACCTGCAAACGGTCCGCTCGACCGTGTCGCGGCGACCTGCAGCCTCCCCTCTGCAGAGACTCGTGAGCGTTCCTCGCACGGCTCTCCGATCGAAGACACTTCGCGAAAGCGGTCCGAGAAGGTCACCGCTCTTCACCAAGGCTTCGTCGGTGTCAATGTAGAGGCCTGCGTCCCTAACAGGCCGTTGAAGAACCCTCGATGAACGCGAACTCCGTCGTCGTCGATCGGTTCGGTGAGGTCATCCAGCTCGCGGGTATCGCCACCGCCGCCTTAGACGGCTCGTTTCGCGTGCATTCGAATGCCAGCACAAGGGCATGCGGTCTTCGCGCCGTTCATTGGGCGCACTGCGGGCGCCATTGCGCCAAGGTCCGCAGCCGCGTGAGGTTGTAGGCCGTCATCGTCAGCGTCAGAAGCTGGTCGACAGAGGCGGGTGTTTCTTGCCCGGATCGTGCGCGTCGGGAATCATGTCCTCGGGCGCCACGTTCTTGGCAGGCCACTGGATGGCGCCGGCCGGGCTCTTGACCTGCTCCCACTCGTACTTGAGCAGCACCTTGAAATAGCCCATGTCCCACAAGGTGGGGTTGGGCTTCCACGCGCCCTCGAAGCCGCTGGTGGTGGTGTCCCCTCCGATGCCGCTGCCGTGCTTGTTGATCCAGCCGAAGCCCATCGCTTCGATGGGTGCAGCCTCGGGCTCGGGGCCGACCAGGGCCGGATCGCCCGCACCGTGCATCTTGCCGAAGGCGTGGCCGCCGGCCACCAGGGCCACAGTTTCGTAGTCGTTCATCGCCATGCGGCCGAAGGTCTCGCGCACGTCGCGGCCGGAGCCACCGGGTCGGGGTCGCCGTCCGGGCCTTGGGGATTCACGTAGATCAGACCCAACTGCACCGCGGCCCGCGGGCTCTCCAGACGGCGATCACCGCTGTAGCGGCTGTCGGGCTTGTCGCCGGTGGCCAGCCACTGCTCCTCGGCGCCCCAGTAGATGTCTTCTTCCGGCGCCCAGATAGGTGCCGGCCGCGTGCCACGACATGCGCGCGAACAGGCCGCCGTAGTGGCCCCAGTCGGCCGGCCACCAGTCCTGCGAATCGGTCATCAACGCGGCCAGGTCCAAGGCGCATGAGGCGTCTGTCTACCGATGTGACAAGCATCGCTCGCGCGACTTGGCTAGTAATAGGTTACTATCCATATCAGAGATGAACACGCCAAACAAACTCCCCGCCGAGGAACGCCGCGCTGCCACCGTGGACGCCGTGATTGAACTGGCCGCAGGCCATGACCCCGGCGAGATCACCACGACCGTCATCGCCAAGCACATGGGCGTGACGCAGGGCGCCCTCTTCAAGCACTTCCCCACCAAGGACGCCATCCTCGAAGCGGTGATGGCATGGGTGGCGGACCGGCTGCTGTCGCGCATCGACCGTGCCGCCAAGGCCGCGCCGACCTCGAGCGCCGGACTCGAAGCGATGTTCCTGGCCCATACGGGTTTCGTGGCCGAGCACCCCGGGGTGCCCCGGATGATGTTCGGCGAATTGCAGCGAGCTGGCTCCACGGCTCCCAAGCGTGCGGCTTCGATGCTGTTGCGCCACTACGCCGAGCGGCTGCACTACCTGCTGGAGACCGGACGCAAGAGCGGCGAGTTCGATCATGGGCTCGACGTCGACGCCGCTGCCACGCTGTTCGTCGGCTCGATCCAGGGTCTCGTCATGCAGGCCCTGATCGCCGGTGACGTGCAACGCATCCGCCGCGACGCGCCGCGTGTCTTCGCGATCTACCTGCGCGGCATCACCAAGGGTCGAGCATGAACCGCATACCCATCAGCCGCCGGACGCTGGCCATCGGGGCGGTCCTGGTGCCGCTGGCCGCGCTGCTCGGCTACGTCGCCTTGCGCTCCGGGCCGCTGGCCCCGGTGGCCGTCACCGTGGTCAAGGTCGAATCGCGTGCGCTGCGTCCGGCGCTGTTCGGTGTGGGCAGCGTCGAGGCACGCCAGCTCCACCGCATCGGGCCGATCGCCCCGGGGCGGCTCAAGCGCCTGGACGTCGAGGTCGGCGATGCCGTCAAGGCCGGTCAGGTGCTGGGCGAGATGGACCCGGTGGACAGCGACGACCGGCTGCGCTCGCAGGAGGCCGTGGTGAAGCGCACCGCCGCCGCGATGGCCGACGCCACCGCGCGCCAGACCTATGCCGATACCCAAGCGCGGCGCTATGAGCAGCTCTTCGCCGAGAAGGCGACGAGCGAGGAACTGCTCGCTGCTCGCCGCCAGGATCTGCAACTGGCCAACGCCGCGCTGGCTGCCACACGCGAGGACCAGGCCCGAGCCCTGTCCGACCTGCAGGCGCTGCGCGCGCAGCGCAGTAGCCTGCGGCTCGCTGCGCCGGCGGACGGCGTGGTCACCTCGCGCGACGTGGAGCCGGGCACGACCGTGGTCGCGGGCCAGGCCGTGGTGGAAGTGGTGGATCCGCGTTCGCTGTGGATCAACACCCGATTCGACCAGGTCAGCGCCGGCGGCCTGGCGTCCGCGTTGCCTGCGCGGGTGACGTTGCGCTCGCGCCGCGGGCAGGTGCTGGAAGGCCAGGTGCTGCGCACCGAACTGCGGGCGGACGCGGTCACCGAGGAACTGCTCGCGAAGGTCGGCTTCACCACGGTGCCGAAGCCCTTGCCACCGATTGGCGAGCGCGCCGAGGTCACGGTCGATCTGCCCGCACTGCCCGAAGGACCGGTGATCCCCAATGCCGCCGTGCAGCGCCAGGGCCAGCAGGTCGGTGTGTGGACGACCAACGGCGAAAGCCCCACGTTCGTGCCTGTCAAGCTCGGCCGCGCCGACCTCGAGGGGCACGTGCAGGTACTCGACGGCCTGAAGGCCGGCGACGCGATCGTGCTGCACAGCGAGAAGGTGCTGACGCCGCGTTCGCGCATCCATGTCGTCGACCAGATGCCGGGAGTGGCCAAGTGATCAGCCTGGCCGGCCGCGACATCGCCCATGCCTGGGGCAAGTTCGTCTTCACCGGCCTGGGCCTGGGCCTGCTGCTGGGCGTGACGCTGGTGATGGCCGGCGTCTACCGTGGCATGGTCGACGACGGCAAGGCGCTGCTGGACAACAGTGGCGCCGACCTGTGGGTCGTGCAGCGGGACACGCTCGGGCCCTACGCCGAACCGTCCAGCCTCCCCGACGACCAGGATCGCGCGCTGCTCGCGATGCCCGGCGTGGCCGAGGCCTCCAACGTCACCTACCTGACGATGCAGGTCCGCCGGGGCGGGCACGACGTGCGCGCGATGGTGGTGGGCATCGTGCCCGGCGAGGCCTGGGGCGCCCCGGGTTGGC
>JABWBN010000157.1 GCA_013360485.1 Burkholderiaceae bacterium
GCACCGGACGGGCCACCCGCGTGGGCGGCGCCTGCGGCACGAGCGGCTGGGGCCCGACGCGTGGTTCGGATGCGATCGGCACCACAGGCACCACGGGCCGTCGGTCGGTGAACGCATCGCGCGGCACCACGGTGACCGCGCCCGGCACACCCTGGTTGTTGTACATGATGGGCCCTGTGGGCACCGTACCCGGTGCCGGCGCGGGCCGATGGCGGTCGCGGTCATGATCGTGGCGCCTGCCGTCGCGACCATCCCGATCGTCACGGTCATCGCGGTCGCGCCGGTCGTCCCAGTGCCGGCGATGCGGGTGATACGGGTCGCGCGGACCCAACGGCAGCCAGGCGATTGGCGTGGAGATCGACACGCCCACCGAGCCGTGCACCCCCACCCAAGCCACCAGCGCCGGAGCAAACACCGGTCGCGCCTGGCGGGCACCGGGCGCCCAGCACCAGCGCCCTCCCCACCACAGCCAGCGGCCGTAGTGGAACGGCGCGAACCCCCAGCGCGCATCGTCGATCCAGGTCCAGCCCCACGGCGAGATCCAGGCCCAGTGCCCCATGCTGTAAGGGGCCCAGCCTCCGGGAACCACGGACGGCACCCACACGCTGCCGTGTTGCGGATGGCGGTGCCAGCGACCATGCCGATCGAGGTCTTCCCAGCCCGTCATTTCGACGGACACGTGGCGGGTGGCCTCGTCGTCGCGCTGCTCACGGTCATCGCGGGCCACCCAGGCCGCGAAGTCATCGTCCAGCACCGGCTGCCATTGGTAGTGGGTGGCCATGCGCGGACCCTGCATCCACAGCTCGGCGTGCTGCCCGGATGGGATCTCCAGTTCGCTGTCGCTCGCTTCGAAGCGCAACTCGCCACTCCAGGCCGTGGCATGCGTGGCATCTTCGGCCACATCGACGCGGAAATGACCCCGCCCGGATGGCTGCAAACGGCCGTGCGGTGTGTCCACCTCGATCTCGCGCGCCACATCGCGCTGCGTCACCCGCAGGGCCAGCGACCCCGCGTTCAGGCGCATGACGATGGCTTCGTCGTCGAGCCGCACCCAGTGCAGGTCGGTTTGCCCACCCAGCCTCAGCGTGGTGGAGCCGATGCGCACCTCGGCGCGAGCACCCGGACCGGTGACGATGTGGTCACCGGTCGTCACGGGTCGGTTGGGCGAGGCGGCCATCCACTGCCGCTCGTCGCGGTCGAGCACCTGCACCGTTCCGCGTGCCTCGACGACGCGGCCGACGCGACCGGGCCAATCTCCGGGCCATGGGTTGCGGGCCCACGCCGACGCCATGCCGACACCCAACCCAGCGGCTACAACGTACAGGGAAAACAAGCGAAGCAGGCGCCGCACCATGGATGCACTCCCGCCGCCCTCAAAGCCAGGCGGCACCACGTTTCAACGCGCGAACCACCGGTGACGCTGACCGCCGCGCACGCCAGATGCAACGAACCGTGTGCCAGGCCGCGGTCAAGCCGGGCATCGGCCCTGAGCCTGGCGCGGCGCTACTCGTCTGCCGCGTCGTCGAGGTCCGGAAACAGCACGCTCGTGTAGCCCAGTTGCCGCAAGTCGGTCATGCGCGTCGGATACAGGCGGCCGCTGAGGTGATCGCACTCGTGCTGCACCACCCGCGCGTGGAACCCCTCGGCCTCGCGCTCGATCGGATGGCCGTGCTCGTCGACCCCTGCGTAGCGGATGCGCCGCCAGCGCGGCACCACGCCGCGCAGCCCCGGTACCGACAAGCAGCCCTCCCACCCTTCTTCTTGCGTGTCGTCCAACACCGTGATCACCGGGTTGACCAGCACGGTCATCGGCACGGGCGCCGCCTGCGGATAGCGCTCGTTGCGGTCGAAGCCGAAGATCACCACCTGCAGGTCGACGCCGATCTGCGGAGCGGCCAACCCCGCGCCTCGTGCCGCGGCCATGGTGTCCTTCATGTCACTCACCAGGGCGTGCAGCTCCGGTGTGCCGAACTGCGGCACCGGTGCGGCCACTCGCAGCAGCCGGGGATCGCCCATGCGCAGGATCTCGCGTACAGCCATCGTCTGTCTCTCTCTCGTTATCGGGCCTCGGGTCTGGGCGGGGGGTGCACGCCCGGGGGTCAACCCGCCGGCGCCGCGCCGTCGAGCAACGCACGCAGGCCGGCTTCATCGAGCACGGGAACGCCCAGTTCGCGGGCTCGCTCGAGCTTGCTGCCGGCTTCGGCACCCGCCACCACGTAGTGCGTCTTCTTCGATACCGATCCCGCCACCTTGCCGCCGGCGGACTCGATCAGGGCCTTGGCCTGCTCGCGGTCCAGGCCCGGCAATGTGCCAGTGAGCACCAGCGTGCGGCCGGCCAGCGGCAGCGGTGCATCGGGTGCGCGATCCGGCGCAGCGTCGTGCTCGGGCCAGGTCACACCGGCCGCACGCAACTGCTCCACCACCTCGCGGTTGTGGGGTTGGTCGAAGAACGCACGGATGCTGTGCGCAACCACCGGGCCCACGTCCGGCACCTCGGCCAACTGCGTCTCGCTGGCCGACATCAGGCGATCCATCGCACCGAAGTGGCGGGCCAGGTCCTTGGCGGTGGCCTCGCCCACGTGGCGGATGCCCAGCGCATACAGAAAGCGTGCCAGCGTGGTGCTGCGGCTGCGCGCCAGCTCGTCGACCAGGTTCTGTGCACTGCGCGCGCCCATGCGCTCGAGGGCGACCAGCGTGGTCAGGCCCAGCGTATACAGCTCGGGCAGCGTGCGGATGACGCCGCCATCGACCAGCTGGTCGACCAGCTTGTCGCCCAGGCCCTCGATGTTCATCGCCCTGCGGCCCGCAAAGTGCAGCAGGGCCTGCTTGCGTTGGGCAGCGCAGTACAGGCCGCCGGTGCAGCGGTGCTCCACGCTGCCCTTCTCGCGCATCACCTGGCTGCCGCACACGGGACAGACCCGCGGCATGCGGAAGTTCGGCACGTAGGCCGGCCGCGGGTTGTCGGCGCCATCGCTGGCCACTGCCGCGGCGCCATTGCTCACGCGACCCACGATCTCGGGGATCACATCGCCCGCGCGACGCACGATCACCGTGTCGCCAGCCCGCACACGCTTGCGGCGCAATTCGAACAGGTTGTGCAAGGTGGCATTGCTCACCGTCGTGCCACCGACGAACACGGGTTCCAGCTTGGCCACCGGCGTGAGCTTGCCGGTGCGCCCCACCTGTACTTCGACGGCACGCAGCTGCGTCATCTGCTCCTGCGCCGGGTACTTGTGCGCCACCGCCCAGCGCGGCTCGCGGGTCACGAAGCCCAGCTGCCGCTGCAGCTCCAGGCGGTTGACCTTGTAGACCACGCCGTCGATGTCGAACGGCAGTTCGTCTCGCCTGGCCCCGATCGCCCGATGGAAGGCCACCAGGCCGGCGGCGCCCTGTACCACCGAACGGTCGGAGCAGACCGGCAATCCCATTTCGGCCAGCGCATCGAGCACGGCACAGTGCGTATCGGGCAGTGCCCACCCGCGCACATCGCCCAGCCCGTAGGCAAAAAAGCTCAGCGGCCGCTGCGCGGCAATACGCGGATCGAGCTGGCGCACCGCGCCCGCAGCCGCGTTGCGTGGATTGACGAAGGTCTTGTCGCCGCGCTCGCGCTGGCGCTCGTTGAGCTGCTCGAAGTCGTCGCGGCGCATGTAGACCTCACCGCGCACCTCGAGCACGTCGGCACTGCAGCCCTCCAGGCGCAACGGGACGCCGCCGCCGGCACCTGCGTGTCCGCGCACGGTGCGGATGTTCTGCGTCACATCCTCGCCGGTCTCGCCGTCGCCGCGGGTGGCCGCCTGCACGAGCACCCCGTGCTCGTATCGCAGGTTGATCGCCAGACCATCGAACTTGAGCTCGGCGGCGTATGCCACCGGCGCATCGTCCTGCCCCAGGCCGAGCTCGCGGCGCACCCGGGCATCGAACGCCTCGGCACCTCCCGCGCTGGTGTCGGTCTCGGTGCGGATGCTCAGCATCGGCACCTGGTGCCGCACCGCGGCGAACCCCTCGAGCACCCGGCCGATCACGCGTTGCGTGGGTGAGTCGGCGGTGCACAGCGCAGGATGCTCGGCTTCGATGCGCTCGAGCTCCTGGTACAGGCGGTCGTACTCGGCGTCGGGGATCTCCGGCGCGTCGTGCACGTAGTAACGCCGTGCGTGGTAGTGCAGCAGCTCGCGCAGCTCGGCAGCCCGTTGCGCTGCAGGTGAGGAGGTCTCGACCGTCATCGGGCAAGTGTAGAGTCGCGCCACCGAACATGATGCCCGTGCCTGCATTCGCCACCTTCCTTCTGACGCTGACGCTGGCCGTGGCGGGCATCGCACCCGCCGCCGTCGCTGCGACGACACTGCCCACGGGGCCGTCCATGCGGTTGAGCACGGCCGTGCGTCCGCTGGCGGCCGACGTGTCGCTGCACGTCGACCCGGCCCAGCCACAACACAGCGGGCAGGTGCGCATCACGCTCGAGCTGCAGCACGCGCAGCGCACGCTGGCGTTGCATGCACGCGAGTTGAAGGTCACTTCGGCCGTGATCGACCTCGGGGTGCGCCAGATGCCGGCCCGCGTGCGTCGCCTGGACGCCGAGCGCATTGAGCTGCGGTTCGCCACACCGGTGCCCCAAGGTCGCGCCCAACTGCGGCTGGACTTCAGCGGAGGGCTGCAGTCGAACGAGCCCTACGGCTTGTTCCGCCGTCAGCACGACGGGCACTGGTACGCGGCCACACAGTTCGAACCCACGGGGGCACGCCTGGCCTTTCCACTGCTGGACGAACCCGGCTGGAAATTGCCCTGGACGCTGACGCTGACCGTGCCGCAAGGACTCACGGCGGTGGCCAACACACCCGTGCGCGCGCAGTCCGAGGTGCGTGCCGGCTGGCAACGGTTCGAGTTCGAGCCCACCCCTCCGCTGCCGAGCTACCTGCTGGCCTTCGGCGTCGGCCCGTGGGATGTGCTCGATGCGACGCCCGCAGGCACCTTGCCGATACGATTCATCACGCCGCGCGACCGCGCCGCCGACGCGGCATGGGCAGCCGGCGTGACCGCACGCATCGTGGGGGACCTGGAGGCGTACTTCGACCTGCCGCACCCCTACACCAAGCTCGACAACCTGGCCCTGCCGGTGCACGAGGGCTTCGGCGCCATGGAAAACGCCGGGCTGGTGACCTATGCCGCCCCGCTGGTGCTGGCGGCGGCGGGCGAAGCCACCCTGTCATGGCGCCGCGGCTATGTGTCGCTGGCCGCCCACGAACTGGCGCACCAGTGGTTCGGCAACCTCGTGACCATGCGCTGGTGGGATGACCTCTGGCTCAACGAGTCCTTCGCGTCCTGGCTGGGCGACCGCATCACAGCAGGCTTCGACCCCGGATGGCGGCTTGATACAGCCGTGCAGCTGGCGCGTCAGCGCGCGATGGATGCCGATCAACGCCCCTCGGCTCGCCGCGTGCGCGAGCCGGTGCGCAGCGACGACGACTTCGGTCATCTCTGGGATCCGATCACCTACGAGAAGGGCCAGGTGCTGCTGGCCATGACCGAGCAGTGGTTGGGTGCCGATCGCATGCGCGAGGCCATGCGCCGCTACATCCGCCGCCACGCCTGGGGTCATGCCGACGTGGACGACTTGCTCAGGGCACTCGGCGAGGCCGATGCCGACGTGCCGGGCATGCTGCGCAGCTACATCCATCGCATAGGCGTTCCTCAGGTGCAGGTGAGCGTGCTGTGCGACGACGACGCCGCGCCGCGCCTGCGGGTGCGCCAGTCGGCCTGGCGATCCCTGGCGCCCGGGGGGCCCCGCGCCGATACGGCGCACACGGTAACCTCGCGGTGGCAGATTCCCTTGCAGGTGCGCACGCCGGGCGGACTCACCCGGTTCATGCTGCGCGCTGACCAGGACGAGGTGCCCCTGCCCGATGCCGCGTGCCCGGCCTGGGTGCAGGCCAATGCCGGCGGAGGGGGCTATTACCGCAGCGTCTACTCCCCGGCATTGCAGCAAGCGCTCTGGCAACACCCGCAGCCCGAGGTCGCGGAGCTGCTCACCGATCTGGACGATGCATTGGCGTTGTCGCATTCCGGTGGCGTGCCGGCGGCCGCGCTGCTGGAGCTGGTGCAGCGCAACGCGAACCATGCCGATCGCCGAGTGGTCGAGGCCGCGGCGAGGTTGTTGAGGCGCCTGCGCCCGGCGCTGCAGCCGTCCGACGGAGCAGCCTATGCGAGGGCCTGGCAGGACGGGTTCGGCGAGCGAGCCCGCAAGCTGGGCTGGCAGACCGCCGAGCACGACAGTGCCGACGATCGCCTGCTGCGCCAACTGCTGGTGCCAGCCGTGGCCGACCTGGGCGCAGATGCCGACCTGCAAGGCCAGGCCTTGGCGCTCACGCAGCGGTGGCTGGCTGGCGGCCCCGCGCCCGATGCCGACATCCGCGCCAGCATGCTGGCCATGGCGGCCCTGGCCACGCCCGATCCCGCACGAAGCCTCTACGAGCAGATGACCGAACGCGCCACGCGCACCGCTGACATCAGCGAGCGGTCCGCGTGGCTGCGTGCCGCGATGCGGTTGCGCGAACCCGAGCTCAAGCAGCGGGCGCTTGCAACGCTGCTGCTCCCGGCCACCGACTTGACCGTGGCCCTGCCCGCCCTGCTCGAGGGTGCTGCCGACACCGAGGAAGGCCGCTCCGCGGCGCTGCGCTTCATCGCCACCCATCGCGTCGCGCTGGCCTCTCGCAGCGGCCGCGACGCACCGGCCGGCTGGCCTTGGTACTTCGGCGGCGCGTGCAGCACGACCGAAGCACGCCTGATCGAATCGACCTTCGCCCCGCTTGCGGCACGTGCCCAGGGCGGTGCGCGCCAGCTGACCCAGGTGCTCGACGGCGTTCGCCTGTGCGCAGCCTGGCGGCAGGCGCAATCGGCCGGTTGAGCCGCGCGAACGCGTTCAGCTGAACAGCCGCCGCGCCGCCGTGGAGCCGGCGGCCAGGTCGCGCTGTTCGAGCAAACGATACAGCCCGTCTAGGTCAGTGCCGATCGAGGCGAACGCGTGCAGCGTGATCGGCCTGCCCTGGTCGTCGATCATCGAGGCATCCATGTCGGCCGCCAGGTGGCGCGCGGCCTCGTGCCACGCCGGGAAGGGCTCGTCGGCCTGCGGCGTCTGCGGCACGTCCAACGACAGGGTGACCTGGCGCACGGCGGAGATGTTCGGGTCGTCGGCCAAGGCCGCCTGATGGTCGAACGACAGCACCAGCACCGGCGGCGCGCCCTCTTCGCCCGACGGCAGCACCAGCCGGCCGGGCACAACGCCCGGCACGAAGCCGCGACGGGCTGCAGACTGCTGCACATAGCCCACCGACCACGCCGCGCCGTTGGACTGCAGCGTCACTGCCAGCTGCGCGTCATGCTCGCTGGCGAAGGCATCGAGTTCGCGCGCGCGGGCCACCACGTCGATCATGTCGGGCACTTCGACCATGCCCCCAACGGCATCGGCAAAGACCTGGATCTTCTGCACGAACTCCGAGAACTCGATTTCGTTGAGCGCACCCGCGCGGTTGGCCATCTGCACGCCGGCCTGGAACTCGCCGTACCGCTGGCCCAGCGCAGGCAGTTCCCAGTCCCCAGATTCGGCATTGAGCCCCTCGATGAGGAATGGCTTGGTGCCCGCACGCCGTGACGGTGGCAGGTGGGTCAAGGCCAGTTCACCACTGACCGGCGCTTCGAGTGTGATCGGGGCAATGGTGTCGATGAGCGGATCCAGCCGCAGGCTGGGCCGCCGGGGCAACGTCAGGCGCCACTCGGTGCCGGCGGGTGCAGCGTTCCCGACCGCGGCACCACCTGCGGCATCGAGCACCGGCTCGACGCGGTCGCTGGCCAGCGTATCGCCCTCGCCGCGCTGGGCCAGCCGCGGGCTGGCCCGCTGCGCGCTCCACAAGCCGTGGGCCAGCAGCGCGAGCAGCACCACGCCCCCCAGGATAGCCAGCGCCGTCATCAGACTCATCGATCTTGGTCCCTGGTTATCGGCCCGTATCCATGGGGTCACCCGGCGCCGGGTGCCGCGCACAGCCCGGGCACATCATGCCTGCACCATGCCGATGGCGGCCTCCATGTCGACCGCCACGATCCGCGAGACGCCCTGTTCCTGCATCGTCACGCCGATCAACTGCTCGGCCATCTCCATCGCGATCTTGTTGTGGCTGATGAAGAGGAACTGCGTGCCTTTGTGGCTCATCTCGCTGACGAGCTTCGAGTAGCGCTCGGTGTTGGCGTCGTCCAGCGGTGCGTCCACCTCGTCGAGCAGGCAGAACGGCGCCGGGTTGAGCAGGAAGATCGCGAACACCAGCGCGATTGCGGTGAGCGCCTTCTCGCCACCGGACAGCAGGTGGATGGTCGAGTTCTTCTTGCCAGGCGGCTGCGCCATCACCTGCACACCGGCGTCGAGAATCTCGTCGCCCGTCATCACCAAGCGGGCGTTGCCGCCGCCGAACAGACTGGGAAACATGCTGCCGAAGTGCTCGTTGACCTGGGCGAAGGTCTGGCCCAGCAGCTCGCGCGTCTCGAAGTCGATCTTGCGGATCGCGTCCTCCAGCGTATCGATGGCTTCGTTCAGGTCGGCGTTCTGGGCGTCGAGAAAGGTCTTGCGTTCGCGCGCGGCGGTAAGCTCGTCCAGCGCCGCCAGGTTCACGGCACCCAGCGCCGCCACGTCGCGCTGGATGCGGTCGATTTCGCCCTGCAGGCCCCACAGCTTCACGCCGTTGCCCTCGATGTCGGCCTGCAGCGCCGCGAGGTCGGCCTCGGCCGCATGGAGCTGCTCCAGGTACTGCGCGCCCCCAAGCTGTGCCGCCTGCTCTTCGAGCTGCAGCTTGGTGATCCTCTCGCGCAACGGGTCGAGGCTGCGCTCGAACTGCAGGCGTTGTTCGTCGGCCTGGCGCAGCCGCGACGACAAGTCGTCGTAGACGCTGCGCTGCGCACCCAGCGCCTGCTCGCGCTCGAGCTTGAGTGCCAGCGCCGTTTGCAGGCCGGCCTGCGCGGCGGCGTCGTTGAGGGTGCCCAGCTCGAGCTCGAGCTGCTCGCCGGCCAGGGTGTTGGCGCGGGATTGCTCGATCGCCGTGTCGATCG
>JABWBN010000158.1 GCA_013360485.1 Burkholderiaceae bacterium
GTTCGGCTGCCTCGGCTGGCGCCTGCACCGGCTCAGCCTCGGAGCCGATGGCGGCAGGCGGCGCGTCAGCGCTGGCGGTCTTGCGTCGGGTGCGGGAATTGGTCGCCATGGGGCGTGTCGGTTCCGGTTCGATGGATGCGTGCGGCGGCCGTCTGGCCCGAGCGGGGCTCAAACGCCGCGGGCGCGGTCGGCGGCGAAGCCAACCCGCCAGGCCGCGAAACGGCCCTGTTCGAGCGCCTGGCGCATCTCGTGCATGAGGTTCAGGTAGAAGTGCAGATTGTGGATGCTCGTGAGCATGGGTCCGAGCATCTCGCCGCAGCGGTCCAGGTGGTGCAGGTAGGCACGGCTGACACCGCTGGCGCAGGTGTGGCAGCCGCAGGTTTCGTCGATCGGTGCTTCGTCGGCCTTGTGGCGCGCATTGCGGATGCGCAGGTCGCCGTGACGAGTGAACAGGTGGCCGTTGCGCGCGTTGCGGGTGGGCATCACGCAGTCGAACATGTCGACGCCGCAGGCGACGCCCTCCACCAGGTCCTCCGGCGTGCCCACCCCCATCAGGTAGCGCGGCTTGTGCGCGGGCAGCCGATGCGGCGTGTGCGCGACGATGCGGCGCATGTCCTCCTTGGGTTCACCCACGCTGACGCCGCCGATGGCGTAGCCGGGCAGGTCCAGCGCCACCAACGCTTCGAGCGAGGCCTCGCGCAGGGACTCGAACATGCCGCCCTGGACGATGCCGAACAGCGCATTGCGGTTGCCCAGGCGCTCGAATTCGGTCACGCAGCGCCGGGCCCAGCGCAGGCTGAGCTCCATGGATGCGCGCGCCTCGGATTCGGTGGTGAGGTGGCCGCGCGTTTCGTAGGGCGTGCACTCGTCGAACTGCATGACGATGTCCGAGTCGAGCACGGTCTGGATCTGCATGCTCACTTCCGGCGTCAGGAACAGCTTGTCGCCGTTGACCGGAGAGGCAAAGCGCACGCCCTCCTCGCTGATGCGCCGCATCTCGCCCAGCGACCAGACCTGGAAGCCGCCCGAGTCGGTGAGGATGGGCGCGTGCCAACCCTCGAAGCGGTGCAGGCCGCCAAACGCGCGGATGACGTCCAGCCCCGGTCGCAGCCACAGGTGGAAGGTGTTGCCGAGGATGATTTGCGCACCCATGTCGCGCAACGACTGCGGCAGCACACCCTTGACCGTGCCGTAAGTGCCCACCGGCATGAAGATCGGCGTCTCGACCACGCCGTGGTTCAGGCGCAAGCGGCCGCGGCGGGCCAGACCTTCAGTGGCGATCAAGTCGAACTGCAGCATGGGGCGCGATTGTCGCAGCGACAGACGCGTCGGCACACCGACGCCTCTGCCGCGCCCGATCGCCCGGGCTGCAGAGAGCCTGCTTCGACGTCGGCTCAGCGCGCGACCAACGGCGATACCAGCGCCGAGACCGCTTCGCGCAGCTTGGCCTTGGCCAGGTCCTGGCACTGCGCCGCGGTCAGGTTGGGTTGCGCATCGAAGGTCGTGGTGGTCTTCTGCGGCACCGCCTGCAGCACCTTGCCGGCACGTGGCAGCATCATCGCGCGGGCGGTGACCACGCACAGCTTGGCTTGGGTGAACCCGCCCTCGACCTGGCTGAAGAAGCCGTACTTGCCCGACGGGTAGAGCTTGAGCAGGCGCCGGGTCAGGTCATCGGGCAGATGTTCCTTCCAGATGGCCTGAGCGGTGGCCTTGTCCATCACAGCCTGGCTGGAGTGGTCGATCGTCAGGTAGGCGGCAGGTGCGGCCGAGGCGGCACCTGCGGTGGCGATCAGCAGCAGGGTGGTGAGCAGGATGGACTTCGTCATGATGGATAGATGTGCGCAATGGCGGTGAGGCCGGCCGCCGGCCACCGACGGGTGATGCGGCGCGAGCGCGCAGTCTACGAGCTTGGCGGCCGCTCGGGCATCGGGTCAGTGCGGATGCTGCACGAGATCCGCAGGCGCGTCGTCACGCGCACGCTCGCTGGGTTCGCTGCAACAGCATGGCATCGCCATAGCTGAAGAACCGATAACGGGCTTCGACCGCATGGCGGTACAGCGCGCGCACATGCGCATGCCCGGCAAACGCCGACACGAGCATCAGCAGCGTGCTGCGCGGCAGGTGGAAGTTCGTGATCATTCGGTCGACCACCCGAAAGGTGAACCCCGGCCGGATGAACAGCGTGGTTTCGCCGGCGCCACCGCGCAGCGCCCCGCCGAGCGCGGCCGACTCCAGTGCCCGCAACGTAGTGGTGCCGGCGGCGACCACCTGGGCCCCTCGGGCCCGCGCCTCGGCAACGGCCCCCACGGTTTCATCGCTCACTTCGTACCACTCGCTGTGCATGCGGTGTTCGTCGAGGTTGGCCGTGCGCACGGGCTGGAACGTGCCGGCGCCCACGTGCAGCGTGACGCGGGCGGTGTGAACGCCGCGCGCGTGCAGAGCGGCCATGGTCGCGTCGTCGAAGTGCAGCGAGGCCGTGGGCGCAGCCACGGCGCCAGGGCGCTGCGCGAAGATGGTCTGGTAGCGCTCCGCGTCGACCGACTCGTCGGCGTGGGTGATGTAGGGCGGCAACGGCACATGGCCGTGGGCCTGCAGCAGCGTCAGGGGATCGGCGGGCAGGCGCAAGTGGAAGAGCGCATCGTCAGGGCCGCCGCGGCCGAGGACCAGGGCCGTGAAGGCGCCTCCTGCGAAGACGACCGTGGTGCCGGGCCGTGGCGACTTGCTCGCGCGCAGGTGCGCCAGCACCTCATGGCCGGGCAATACACGCTCGACCAGCGCCTCGATCGTGCCACCGGTGGGTTTCTCGCCGAACAGTCGCGCCTTGATGACCTGCGTGTCGTTGAACACCAGCAGGTCGCCGGGTTGCATCAGCGCGGGCAGATCGCGAAACGCGCGGTCGATCGGCAGTGCGCCGGTACCATCGAGCAGGCGCGAGCCACTGCGCTCGGGTGCCGGATGCTGCGCCACCAGTTCGGGTGGCAGTTCGAAGTCGAAGTCGGCGAGCGAGTAGGGGCGATTCATCGAAGCGAGGCTGTACCGGCCTGCTGGGGCGACAGCCTGGATTGTCCCACGGGACGATGGCCCTCAAGGACTGGAGGGCGCCGGCGCCGAGCCCCCGGGGGCGGGGGGTGGCGCATGGCCGGCCGATGTCGATGCGAGGGCGCCGGGGGTCGGCATCGCCGCATGCATGCCGATCTGCCGCACATAGCTGCCGTCGGCGTACTCTTCGTAGACCCAGTCGCCGCCGGCGCGCTGCACACCGTCGGGCGCCAACGGGGACGGCGATGGCGGCACCCCCGCAAGTGCCTGACGCATGTACTCGATCCAGATCGGCAACGCCAGGCCGCCGCCGCTCTCGCGCTCGCCCAGGCTGGTGGGCGTGTCATGGCCCATCCACACCACGGTCGTGACCGTGGGATGATAGCCCGCGAACCAGGCGTCGACGGCATCGTTGGTGGTGCCGGTCTTGCCGTACAGGTCGTCACGGGCCAGTTCGCGCCGTGCCCGCGCGGCGGTGCCGGTGCGTGTCACCTCTGCCAGCAAGCTGCCGGTGACGAAGGCATTGCGCGCGGGTATGGCTCGGGTGTCGTCGGTCATTGTCGGCGCGGGTCCGGCCTGATACACCACCTGGCCTCGGGCATCGGTGATCCGATCGATCAGCACCGGGTCGACGCGCCAGCCGCCATTGGCATATACCGCGTAGGCCTGGGCCAGTCGCAACGGCGTCACGCTGCCGCTGCCCAGGGCCAGGGTGAGGTTGTCGGGCTGCTGTTGCAGGTCCAGGCCCAGGCGCTGCAGCCAGGCCCGGGTGGGCTGGATGCCGACGAGCTGGATCAGGCGCACGCTGACGGTGTTCTTCGAACGGGCCAATGCTTCGCGCAGGGTCAGCGGTCCGTCATACCGGTCGTCGTGATTGCGGGGTTGCCAAGCTCCTTCGCCCGACGCGCCGGCCAGCGTGAGCTCGGCATCGTTGATGACCGTGTCGGGCATCACGCCGTGCTCCAGCGCAGCTGAGTACAGCAGCGGCTTGATCGCGGAGCCACTCTGTCTCTGGGCGCGCAACACATGATCGAAGTGCGACGTTGCGAAGTCGAACCCGCCCACCCACGCGCGCAGCCGGCCAGAGGTCGGATCCAGCGCGACCAGCGCGGCCTGCACGTCGGGCCACTGCGCGATCACCCAGTCGGGCTGGCCGCGGCGTGCGTCGTCTCGTCGATCGCCGGCTTCGGCGGCGGGCGCTTGCACCAGTCGGATCACGGACCCACGCTGAAGGGCCAGTTGGCGCCGTGCGCGCGGCTGCAGCGCGGCGCGCACCCGGTGGAGAGCCCCGGCGGTCAGTCTCACCTGTTCGCCGCTGGCCAGTTGGGCCACCACCTCGGACGGCGAGGCCGAGACGATGATGGCCAGGCGCAGCATCTCGTCGTCGCGGTGCTCGCGCAGCGCCAGGGCAATCGCGCGGTCGATTTCAGCAGCGGGTGCGCTGGGTGGCGGCAGGTCCTCGGTGTCCTCTGGGCCACCAAAGGGCTGGCGACGGTCGTAGGCGAGCACCCCTCGCCGCAGCGCTTCCCAGGCTGCGGCCTGGTCGGCCGCACGCAGCGTGGTCGTCACGCGCAGGCCGCGGCCGTAGACCTCGGTGCCGTAGCGCTCGACCATCCAGCGTCGCACCAGCTCGGCCACATGCTCGGCATGCAGGCCGGCGCGCAGCGGCGAGCGCAATGCCAGCTTCTCGCCGCGCGCCGCCTGCCATTGCGAGTCGGTGATCACGCCGGTGTCCAGCATGCGCCGCAGCACGATGAGCTGGCGCTGGCGCGCACGTTCGGCGTGGGTCACCGGGTTGGCCCAGGCTGGGTTCTGCGGCAGGCCGGCCAGCATCGCCGTTTCGGCCACCGAGAGCGCGGACATCGGCTTGCCAAAGTAGATTTCGGAAGCGGCCGCGAACCCATAGGCCCGTTGCCCGAGGTAGATCTGGTTGAGGTAGAGCTCAAGGATCTGATCCTTGCTCAGCGTGCGCTCGATCTCCACGCTCAGCAGCACTTCCTTGAACTTGCGCTCGGGCGTGCGGCGGTTGCTCAGGTAGAAGTTGCGCGCCACCTGCTGGGTGATGGTGGAGGCGCCTTCGAGCCGGCCGCCGGTGGCGGCCTTGAACAGCGCCCGCGCCACGCCCTTCCAGTCGATGCCGCGATGGCTCCGGAAGCGCGAGTCCTCGACGGCCAGCACGGCGTCTTGCAGCAGTCGCGGGATCTGGCCAATGGGCGTGAAGTGGCGGCGCTCGGGGCCGAACTGGGCGATCTCCACGCCGTCCGCCGTCTCGATCCGCAATGGTTGCAGCGGCTGGTAGTTCGTCAGCGCGTCCAGCCGTGGCAGCTCCGACCGCACGAGTTGCACCGCCACCGCGATCGCCAGCACGGCGCCAGCACCGAGGCCGCATGCCAGGCCCAGCGCCAGGCGCGTGGCAGGGCTCAGGTTGCGCCAGCGCAGCCGGACACGAGTAGGCAGGTTCATCGGTGAGGCAGTGCGCGGGCAGGAGCGATTATCGACAGTGGCGCAATAGCGAATCTTCGCACCCCCCTGTACCCGGTGGGGCCGTGCACGCAACATGCCTTTCGGGTTAGGCTTGTGATGCGGTCGCGCGCTGCTCGTGGCCGCAAGATGGCTCGGGCGCCCGCTCGCGTCGAACGTGGTCGCATCGAGCGGCCACCGCCCTCCCGCTTTCCGCTTGTCGACCCCATGCGCCCACTCTTGTCATCGTTCCTGCTTGGCCTTGTCGTGGCTGCCACCGGTTGCGCGTCTGCCCCCGGCGAGACCGCCGTGGCTTCGGCCAGCCAATCATGCGTGCGCGAGTACCCCACAGGATCCAACCTGTCGGTCCTGCGCTGCTATCCGCTGGGCACTGAGGCGGCCCCTGCGCCCGCACCCGCGGGCAGCGCCAGCCAACCTTGATCTCGCTCCCGGCCGCGGCTGGCGCAGCGCCTCACTGTGCCGGCCAGGCTCAGGTGGCCACCGCCTGCCGCACCGCATGCTCCCATTGCGCCATGCGTTCGGCGGCGCGGTCGCGCGGCATCGTGGGGTGGAAACGGCGCTCGGCCTGCCACAAGGCGGACAAGTCGTCGAGACCACGGTAGACGCCGCAGGCCAGCCCGGCCAGCATGGCCGCGCCCAGCGCGGTGGTTTCGATCACGCGCGGGCGCACTACCGGTATGCCCAGCAGGTCGGCCTGGAACTGCATCAGCAGGTCGTTGACGCAGGCACCACCGTCCACCCGCAGCTCGCTCACGCCGCCCCCGGCCTTCGCGTCGCGGTCCATCGCCTGCAGCAGTGCCGCGCTCTGGAAGGCGATGCTCTCCAGCGCAGCGCGCGCGATGTGGGCCACCGTGGAGCCGCGCGTCAGCCCCACGATGGCGCCGCGGGCGGCGGCATTCCAGTACGGCGCGCCCAGCCCGGTGAAGGCGGGCACGAACATCACGCCACCGGCATCGGGCACGCTCTCGGCCAGCGCCTGCACCTCCCCGCTGGCGCGGATGGCCTGCAGGCCGTCGCGCAGCCACTGCACGACGGCGCCGCCGATGAACACGCTGCCCTCGAGTGCGTATTGGTGCTGGGCATCGGGCTGCGCGGCGGCGGTGGTGATCAGCCCGTTGGTGGACAGGTGGAACCGGTCGCCGGTGTGCATCAGCATGAAGCAGCCGGTGCCGTAAGTGTTCTTGGCCAGACCGGCCTTGAAGCAGGCCTGCCCGAACAGCGCGCTTTGCTGGTCTCCGGCGATGCCGGCGATGGCGATGGGCGCGCCGAACAGTCGCGTCTCGGTGTGGCCGTAGACATGGCTGCTCGGGTGCACCTGCGGCAGCAGGCTGTCGGGCACGTGCAGCAGCTTGAGCAGCTCGTGGTCCCAGGTGTTGTGGCGGATGTCGAACAGCATCGTGCGCGCCGCGTTGCTCACGTCGGTGGCATGCACATGGCCGCCGGTGAGCTTCCACAGCAGCCAGCTGTCGACCGTGCCGAAGGCCAGTTCGCCCTGCGCGGCAGCGATGTGCGCGCCGCTCGCGTGGTCGAGGATCCAGCGGATCTTCGTGGCCGAGAAGTACGCGTCCACCACCAGCCCGGTGCTCGCGCGCACCGCGTCGGCATGGCCCTGGGCTCGCAGCTGCGCGCACAGCGGCTCGCCGCGACGGTCCTGCCAGACGATGGCGTTGTGCACCGGCTGCCCGGTGCGGCGGTTCCACACCACGGTGGTTTCGCGCTGGTTGGTGATGCCGATGGCGGCGACGTCGCGTGCGCCCAGGCCCGCCTCGGCCAGCGCCTGCTGGGCCGTGGCGAGCTGCGTCTGCCAGATCTCCTCGGGGTCGTGCTCCACCCATCCCGGCTGCGGGTAGATCTGGCGGAACTCGCGCTGCGCCATCGCGACGATGCGACCTTCGGCGTCGAACACGATGCTGCGCGAGCTGGAGGTGCCTTGGTCGAGGGCGAGCAGGTAGGTCATGGTGCGTCTTTCGAGGAAGCAGGGGCAGCCACTTCGCACTCGACGCCGGCCTCGGCCAGCAGTGCCGGGTAGGGCTCGGGCGGGGTGCGATCGGTGAACAGGCGGTCGAGCTGGTCCAGGCGCGCCAGCTCCACCATTGCCGGGCGGTTGAACTTGCCGTGGTCGGCCACGAGCCAGGTCTCGCGCGACTGCTCGATGATGGTGCGCGCCACCTTCACCTCGCGGTAGTCGAAGTCGCGCAGCGTGCCGTCGGCCTCGATGCCGGAGATGCCGATCACGCCGATGTCGACCCTGAACTGGCGGATGAAGTCGATGGTCGCTTCGCCGATCACGCCACGATCGCGTGCGCGCACCAGGCCGCCGGCGACGATGAGTTCGCAGTCCGGGTGGTCCGACAGGATCATGGCGACGTTGAGGTTGTTGGTGATGACACGCAGGCCACGCCGGCGCAGCAGCTCGCGCGCCACCGCCTCGATGGTGGTGCCGATGTTCAGGAACAGCGAGCAGCCCTCGGGCACGCACGCGGTGACGCTGCGCGCGATGGCCGCCTTGCCGTCGGCGTTGAGCGATTGCCGCTGGCGATAGGCGATGTTCTCGGTGGTGGACGACACCACGCGCACGCCACCGTGGAAGCGTGCCACCAGCCCGGCTTCGGCCAGGCGCGCGATGTCGCGGCGCACGGTCTGCAAGGTGACGTCCAGCCGCTCGGCCAGCGCTTCGACCGTGACGCTGCCGCGTGTGGTCACTTCCTCGAGCAACAGGGCCTGGCGCGGGTTCGGGGTCATGGCGGTGCCCTGGCGGGCGGAAAAAAGGGGCAATCGCAACGCAGCGGCGGACAGCTGGCCACGGAGCCTAAATCGAACGAAAACGAATCGATGCTAGGGTAATCATCCGGTGTGGACATTCGATTTGGCGCTATAAAGAAAAAAAGAAAACTAAAACGAACCGAACCGAACAGCCTCGAATCGCCCTCGCGATCGACTCATCGCCCGACATGACACCGGAGACCTCAAAGCAGTCGATCGCGGCTGGCAGCGCGCTGCTGCCGGCCGAGCCGCCCCTGCCAGCGCAGTGCGACGTGCTGGTGGTGGGCGGCGGCATCAATGGCGCGGGCATCGCGCGCGACCTGGCCGGACGCGGCCTGGCGGTGGTGCTGGTCGAGCGCGATGACCTGGCGCAGCACACCTCGAGCGCGTCGACCAAGCTCATCCACGGCGGCTTGCGCTACCTCGAGTACTACGAGTTCTCGCTGGTGCGCAAGGCGCTGGCCGAACGCGAGGGCTTGCTGCGCGGTGCGCCGCACATCATGCGGCCGTTGCGCATCGTCATGCCGCACGACCCGTCGATGCGCCCGGCCTGGATGCTGCGCGCCGGGTTGTTCCTTTACGACCACCTGGCGCGGCGCGAGTTGTTGCCGGCCAGCACGGGGGTGGACCTGCGGCGTGATCCCGTCGGGGCGCCGCTGAAGCCGCACTATCGCCGCGGCTTCGTCTATTCCGACGGCTGGGTGGACGACGCGCGGCTGGTGGTGCTGTGCGCGCTGGACGCGCAGCGGCATGGCGCCACGGTGCTCACCCGCTGCGCCTGCGT
>JABWBN010000159.1 GCA_013360485.1 Burkholderiaceae bacterium
CGCGGGCGCTGTGGCGGCTGGTGCGCACGGTCGCTCACGTGCTTCACGGCGCAGCCATTGTGTGGCTGCGCTGGCCGACGCTGGACGAGGCCGGACGGCAGGCCCGCATCGCCTGGTGGGCGGCCAAGGTCCTGCGCCTGCTGGGCCTGCAGCTGCAGGTGGACGGTCAGTTCCGAGCCGGTGCAACCATGCTCCTGGCCAACCATGTGTCCTGGCTCGACATCATGGCGGTGCACGCGGTCTGCCCACGGGCCCGCTTCGTCGCCAAGGCCGATGTGCGCCATTGGCCGCTGGTGGGCTGGCTGAGCGCGTCGGTGGGCACGTTGTTCATCGAGCGGGAGCGCAAGCGCGATGCCCTTCGGGTGGTGCACCAGATCGCCCAGGCGCTGAGCGCGGGCGACATGGTCGGTGTGTTTCCTGAAGGCACCACCGGCGATGGGCTGGCCCTGCTGCCGTTTCACGGCAATCTGCTGCAGGCGGCCATCTCGACGGATGTCCCCGTGCAAGGTGTGGCGCTGAGCTACTCACAGCCCGGCCAGTCGCCCAGTCCGGCGGCCTTGTGGGTGGGCGATACCACCTTGCTGGCCAGCCTGTGGGCGGTGGCGTGCGCCAGCGATCTGACCGTGCACCTGGTGGTGCTGCCGCCACACGGCACCGCACACGCCGATCGGCGCGCACTTGCGCACCACATGCGCGATCTGGTCGAGGCCGCGCTGCGACCGCCGGGCCGTTCGCCACTACATTCCCCATGATGGACGCACAGTTGAGCATCCGCCGTGTGGGGATCGACACATGGCGCGAGAACGTGGCCTACCTGCACCGCGAGTGCCCGGTCGTGCGCGCCGCCGGTTTCCAGGCACTGGCCAAGGTGACGGTGCGGGCCAACGGCATGGCCATCAATGCCGTGCTCAACGTGGTCGACGACGACCACATCGTGGGCGCCTGCGAACTCGGTCTGTCGGAAGATGCGTTCGCGCGGTTGCGGGTGGCCGAAGGGCATGCCGCGGCGATCGCCCATGCCGAGCCCGCGCCGTCACTGGCGGCACTGCACCGCAAGATCGCCGGCGAGCGACTGGCGCGCGAGGACTGGCACGCCATCATCCGCGACATCGCAGCGGCGCGCTACACCAAGATCGAACTCGCGGCCTTCGTGGTGGCCACGCACCAGACCGACCTCGATCGCGACGAGGTGCTGCACTTGACCGAGGCGATGATCGCCGCCGGCAGGCGACTGGACTGGGGTGCCCAGGTGCGGGGCGGGCCGGTGGTCGACAAGCACTGCATCGGCGGCATACCCGGCAATCGCACGTCGATGCTGGTGGTGCCCATCGTCAGCGCGCACGGCATGCTGTGCCCCAAGACTTCGTCTCGTGCCATCACCTCGCCGGCCGGCACGGCCGACACGATGGAGGTGCTGGCCCAGGTCGAGTTGCCGTTCGAGCGGTTGGCCCAGATCGTGCGGGAGACCGGGGCCTGCCTGGCCTGGGGCGGCACGGCCGAGTTGTCTCCCGCGGACGACATCCTCATCGCCGTCGAACGACCATTGGCGCTCGATTCACCCGGCCAGATGGTGGCCTCGATCCTGTCCAAGAAGATCGCCGCAGGCTCCACCCACCTCGTGCTCGACATCCCGATGGGGCCCAGCGCCAAGGTGCGCAGCATGCCCGAGGCGCAGCGGCTCAAGAAGTTGTTCGAGTACGTGGCACGCCGGCTGAACCTGCAACTCGACGCGGTCATCACCGACGGCCACCAACCCATCGGGCGGGGCATCGGCCCGGTGCTCGAGGCCCGCGATGTGATGCAGGTGTTGCGCAACGATCCGGCAGCGCCGGCCGACCTGAGGCAGAAGGCCCTGATGCTGGCCGGGCGGATGATCGAATTCGACCCCGACGTGCGGGGTGGCGACGGTTGGCGCATCGCCCGCGACATCGTCGAGTCGGGGCGGGCCCTCGCACAGATGGAGGCCATCATCGCGGCGCAGGGGCCTCGCAGCCAGCCGATTTCGGCCGGCGCTCTCGTACACGAAGTGCCGGCTGCGCGCGCGGGCGTGGTGCGCTCGATCGACAACCTGCGGTTGGCCCGCATCGCCCGCATGGCCGGCGCCCCCCAGGTGCATGGCGGGGGGGTCGATCTGCTGGTGAAGTGCGGTGATGCGGTCGAAGCCGGTGCGCCGTTGTATCGCATCCATGCGCAGTATCCGGCCGACCTCGGGTTCGCCCGGGCCCTGGCCGATGTCGATGGCGGTTATGTCATCGACGGGGCACCGCCGCCCGCGGTCGATGCACCCGAGGCACTGGCATGAGGCGGCGCGTGCCCGAATCCTGGCGCACGCGCTGGCTGCGACCGGAGAGCCGGAGAACGTCCAGGTGAACGCTTCCGCACTGCTGGCATTCGATGACGAGTGGCGCCTGGCCAGCTCGCTGGGAGCGCACTTGGGGATCGAGCCGCAGCAGATCGAGCGCCATTGCTTTCCGGATGGCGAGCTGAAGCTGCGACTGCCCGAGCGGCTGCCGCATCGCGTGGTCCTGCTGCGTGGCCTGCACCAGCCCAACGAAAAGCTGGTCGAGCTGCTGCTCGCTGCACCGGCGGCACGCGAACTCGGGGCGCGCCGCATCACGCTGGTGTGTCCCTACCTGGCCTACATGCGCCAGGACGTCGCATTTCAGCCCGGCGAGGCCGTCAGCCAGCGACACGTCGGCGCACTGCTCGCGCACCTCGTCGACGGTGTGGTCACCATCGATCCGCACCTGCATCGCATCGACTCACTCGACACCGTGATCCCTGGAGTGCGCTGCACGGCATTGAGCGCGGCCGAGGCCATCGGGGCCTGGGTGGCGGCGCGTCGCGCCGACGCGCTGCTGCTCGGGCCCGATGAAGAGTCACTGCAATGGGTGGCACGGGCTGCGCAGGCGACCGGGCTGGACCACGCGGTGTGCCGCAAGCAGCGCCTGGGCGACCGCGACGTGCGCATCGCGCTGCCCGACATCGATTGGGCCGGGCGGCCGGTGGTACTGATGGACGACGTTGCGTCCACGGGGCGCACACTGGTGGAGACGGCTCGGGCCTGTCTTGCCGCCGGGGCACGGTCGGTCGATGTGGCGGTGACGCACGCGCTTTTTGTGGGGGATGCGCTGGCGCAGCTTCGAGCCGCGGGCGTGGGCGAGATCTGGAGCACCGATGCCGTGCCGCATGGCTCCTCGGTGGTGTCGGTGGCGCAGATGCTGGCCGACGCGGTGCGTGAACTGAGTTGAGCCGTTGCGCTCGACCGCGACCAGGCTGCCCGAGTCGGCATCCGGTCACGCCGTCCGTGTCGATCGCGTGGCCTTGCGTGCGAACCGTCGCGCTGGACCGGCCAAACTGGCCTACATTTCGACCATCCGCACACTTGCGTCCATGGAGGTTGGCGTGGCAACACAGTTGCTGCGGCTGGTGGCCAACCAGCTGAAGGTTGGGGCAGCGCTGCCGTTCAGCGTCCGCGACGAGCACGGCAAGCTGCTGCTCGCGCGCGGACAGGTGCTCCACAGCGACCACCAGCTGGGTGCGCTGCTGGCCCGCGGCCTGTACGTCGACCAGGAGGAGTTGCGGCTGGCACGCGAAGGCAAGGCTGGCGCGGCGCAACCGTCATCGCGGCAACAGACGCTCTTCGACCTGTGGGAGCAGGCCACCTGGCACCTCGATCGACTGCACAAGAGCCTGGATGGCACGCCGGGCTTCGCCGAGCGTTGCGACGAGTTCGCCACGATGTTCTTCGATCTGGTTCAGCGCGACGTGGACATCGCCATCTTCCTGTCGGTGCGCCAGGATGTGCGGCGTCTGCACCTGTATGGTCTCACCCATGCACTGCACACCGCGCTGGTGTGCCTGTTGATGGGCCCACGCCTGGGCTGGGACACGTCGCGCACGCGCACGCTGGTAAAGGCGGCGCTGACGATGAACCTTTCGATCACCGATGTCCAGGGGCGGTTTGCGGCGGTCGGGCATCTGACGGAGCGTCAGCGCGACCAGATCCGGGCTCATCCGCAGGAAGCGGCGCAGGCGCTGCGCGCGGGTGGCGTCGACGACGAGGTCTGGCTGCGTGCGGTCGAGCAGCATCACGAGCGGGCCGGCGGCAGCGGGTACCCCATGGGCCTGCAGGAGGTCGACGAGACCGCCATGGCACTGCGCATGGCCGATGTCTTCATGGCCAAGATCAGCCCGCGGGTCGAGCGAGCGGCGCTCAGCGTGCAGGATGCGGCCCGCCAGATGTACGCGGAGGCTCAGGGTCATCCCTCGGCTGCGGCCATCATCAAGGAGTACGGCATCTACCCGCCAGGCAACGTGGTGAAGCTGGCGTCGGGCGAACTGGCTGTGGTGATCCGGCGCGGCGCCACTGCGCAGGCTGCGTTGGCTGCTGCAGTGACCGACAAGGCCGGCATGCCGGTGGTCCACACCGCCCGGCGCGATACCTCGCAGCCAGCCTACGCGATTCGGTCATCGGCCCCTGACGGACCCGTCACGCAGCGCGTGCCGCCAGAGCGTTTGTACGGTCTGGCGCAATGAGCCTGTGAATGGGTCCGACCGATTGGAACTGTGCGCAGGGCCTCGTCGGAATGATCGAGATGCGAACCCCGTGCGCGGCGCGGGGCTCCTAGCCCCTGCCCTGGCTGGCGATCGCCGCTGCAGCGCGGGCAGCCGCGTCCGGGTCGCCCAGATACTCGCGGCGCAACGGGCGCAGGTCGGCGTCGAGTTCGTAGACCAGCGGAATGCCGTTGGGGATGTTCAGCCCGACGATGTCGGCGTCGCTGATGCCGTCGAGATATTTCACGAGCGCCCGGATCGAGTTGCCGTGCGCGGCAATCAGCACCCGCTGGCCTGACCGGATGGCAGGCGCCAGGCGCTCGTTCCAGCACGGCAGCACGCGGGCGACCGTGTCCTTCAGGCATTCGGTGAGCGGCACCTGCTCGGGCTGCAGCCGGGCATAGCGCGGGTCGTGGCGCTGGCCGCGCGGATCGTCGGCTTGCAGCGGCGGCGGAGGTGTGTCGTAGCTGCGGCGCCAGATCAGGACCTGTTCGTCGCCATACTGGCGGGCCATGTCGGCCTTGTTGAGCCCTTGCAGCGCGCCATAGTGGCGCTCGTTGAGTCGCCAGTCGTTGACCACCGGCAGCCAGGTCCGGTCCATCTCGTCCAGTGCGTGCCACAAGGTCCAGATGGCACGCTTGAGCACCGAGGTGTAGGCCACGTCGAACTCGAAGCCCGCAGCCTTGAGCAGGCGGCCGGCCTCCTGCGCCTGGGCCACGCCGGTGGGGGTAAGCCCCACATCGGTCCAACCGGTGAAGCGGTTTTCCAGGTTCCAGGTCGATTCACCGTGGCGGATCAGCACGAGCTTGTACATGGCGGCGTACGGGTGGCGCAAAGCCTGCGATTCTATAATCCGCCGCTTTGCCGGTCTGCCCTGCCGGCGCCCCAGCGACCCCCTCGGAACGACGCCGTGAAATTCATCATCGACAACTGGATGCTCATCGTCGTGGCCGCCAGCTCCGGCGGCATGCTGCTGTGGCAGGCGCTGCAGAAGAACGGCGGCGGCGGCGCGGTTGCCTGCAGCGAGGCGGTGCGCCTGATCAACCGCGAGAAGGCTGTGTTGATCGACGTGTGCGAATCGGCCGAATACGCCAAGGGCCATGCCGCTGGCGCGCGCAACGTGCCGCTGTCGGCGCTCGCAGGCTCCAAGGAGCTTCCCGCGAACAAGAGCCTGCCCATCATCGTGATGTGCGCGAGTGGCGCACGCGCCGGGCGCGCCGCAGCCGCGCTGCGCAAGGCGGGCCATGAGCGAGCGGTCCCGATGGCCGGCGGACTTGCCGCCTGGCGCGAAGCCGGCCTGCCGATCGACAAGGGCGCCTGAGCACGTCCCGATAGGCGGCAACGGTTGCGCCGCAGCCCGAAGAGCGCGCTGCCGGGGCAGGGCTATTGCCTTCGGCGGACAATGCCCACATCACTTTGCGAGAGCCCCCCCCGGTCGCACCATGAATCCCGTTCGCATGTACACCACGCAGGTCTGCCCCTATTGCCAGCGGGCCAAGGCGCTGCTGACTCAACGCGGTGTCCACAGCATCGATGAGATCAGGGTCGACCTCGATCCAGCCCAGCGCGACCGCATGATCGAGCTCACCGGCCGGCGAACAGTGCCGCAGATCTTCATCGGCGAAACCCACGTCGGCGGATGCGACGACCTGATCGAGCTCGACCGCAGCGGCGCGCTGGCGCCCATGCTGCAGATCAGCTGACCGACGCCAGGCACGACAGCGTCCATTGGTGGCGCGATGCACGCAAGAGCGCGGCTGTGCCCCCCGCTCCAGGGGCCGCTCGCGGTCTTCGTGAGCGGCGATAATGCGCTGCTCAGGCCGTCCAGCCGACTTGTTGGCTGCGTGGGCCTGCGCTTTTTTCGCCCCGTTCACTTCCCCACCGAGATCGCTTCGCCATGGCCGACCAAGACGCAACCCCCGTGTTCCAGATCCAGCGCATGTACCTGAAGGATCTCTCGCTGGAGCAGCCGAACTCGCCGCAGATCCTGCTCGAGCAGCAGCAGCCGCAGGTCGACATCAACCTGTCGATGGCGGCCGAGGGCATTGCCGAGGGCGTGTTCGAGGTCTGTGTCACCGGTACCGTCACCACCAAGGTGAAGGACCGCACGCTGTTCCTCATCGAGGCCAAGCAAGCGGGCATCTTCGAAATCCGCAACGTGCCCGATGAGCAGCTCCAGGGCATCCTGGGCATCGTCTGCCCGCAGATGATCTACCCATACCTGCGCGCCATCGTCTCCGACGTCTGCACGCGGGCCGGCTTCCCGCCCATCCTGCTGTCGGAAGTGAACTTCCAGGCCATGTTCGAGGCCCAGCAGGCGAATCAGCTGCAGCCACAGAACGGCAACGGCAGCGGCGTGCTCTCCAGCGCGAACTGACCCGCCGGCGCCCATGCGCATCGCCGTACTGGGCGCGGGCGCCTGGGGCACCGCGATGGCGTCGGCTGCGGCCGCCCGCCACGACGTCATCTTGTGGGCCCGCGATCCCGCGCAGGCGCAGCGCATGCGCGAACTGCGCTGCAACGAACGCTACCTCCCGGAGGTGGCGTTGCCCGCGGGCTTGCAGATCACAGCCGACCACGCCGCCGTGCTGGCCCATGCCCGAGACGGGCTGGTCGTCATCGGCACGCCCATGTCGGGCCTGCGCGGCGAGCTG
Organism: Burkholderiaceae bacterium; assembly: GCA_013360485.1. Lineage (GTDB taxonomy): Bacteria > Pseudomonadota > Gammaproteobacteria > Burkholderiales > Burkholderiaceae_C > Pseudaquabacterium. Next base: position 7,212 of record JABWBN010000159.1, read on the forward strand.
GCGACTCTGCATGCCGGCTCGCAGGCCCTCTGGCTGTGCAAAGGCTTCGAAAAGGAAACGGGCGCCCTGGGGCACGAGATCGCGCGTGAGATCGCGCCACAGGCCCGCGTCGGCGTTCTTTCCGGCCCCAGCTTTGCCGTCGAGGTGGCGCGTGGCCAGCCGACAGCCCTGGTGGCGGCCAGCACCGATGCCGCCTTGTGCACCTGCGCAGTCGAAGCCTTCCACAGCGATGCCTTGCGCGTCTACACCTCCACCGACCCGGTGGGTGTCGAAGTCGGCGGCGCGGTCAAGAACGTGATGGCCATCGCGACCGGCATCGCCGACGGCCTTGGCGTGGGGCAGAACGCCCGCGCGGCACTGGTCACACGCGGCCTGGCCGAGATGACGCGCCTGGGCTTGGCGCTGGGCGCGCGCGTGGAGACCTTCATGGGCCTGTCGGGGCTGGGCGACCTCGTGCTCACGGCCACCGGTGACCTGTCACGCAATCGGCGTGTCGGCCTGATGCTGGCCGAAGGGCGCAGCCTGAACGACTCGCTGGGCGCGCTGGGTCATGTGGCCGAAGGGGTCTACACCGCGCCCACACTGCAGCGGCGCGCCCGCGCGTTGGGCGTCGACATGCCGATCACCGATGCCGTGGTGGCCGTGCTGGCCGGCGAGCTCACACCCGCACTGGCGCTGCGCCAGCTCATGGCCCGCGAGTCACGTCCAGAGGCATGACCGGCACCAGCCTCGACTAGACGCCGCCGGCATAGCCAGACTGGCGCCAGGCGTCGAACACCACCACCGCAACCGCGTTGCTCAGGTTGAGGCTGCGCTGGCCGGGCAGCATGGGCAGGCGCACGCGCTCGCCCGGCGCGAATTCGGCGAGCACGTCCGGGGGCAAGCCGCTGGCTTCGGCGCCGAACACGAACCAGTCGCCCGCTTGCCATGCGACCGTGCCCAGGTGCTTGTCGGCATGTCGTGTCAGGGCCCACCAACGACCGCCCGATTTCGAACGTTCGTCGCGCAGGGCCCGCCAGTTCGAGTGGCGGCGCACCCGAGCAGTTTCGTGGTAATCGAGGCCGGCGCGGCGCAGCAGCTTGTCCTCCATCGAGAAACCCAGCGGCTCGACCAGGTGCAGCGTGCTGCCGGTGTTGGCGGCCAGGCGTATCACGTTGCCGGTGTTGGGTGGGATCTGCGGCTGGACGAGGACGATGTGAAACATGACGGGGCGATTGTGGCCTCACGCCGTGTGACCCGTTGAGGGTGGCGGTGTGCGCGCGAGCATCCATGCCTGGACTTCGGCAGCGCCGGCCTGCCGCAGGACCCGTGCTGCCGCTGCCACCGTGGCACCGGTGGTCACCACGTCGTCCACCAAGGCCACGCGGCGCCCCCGCACCTGTTCGATCCAGCGGGGTTCGACGATCAGCGCCTGCGCCAGGTTGCGATGGCGCTCCTCGCGGGTGGCGCCCACCTGGTGCGGGGTGTCCACCAGCCGCGCCAGCACGTTGGCCTGGCTGGCCACTCCCAGGCGGCGAGCCACTCGCCGGGCCAGTTCCCACGCTTGGTTGTAGCCGCGCTCGCGCAGTCGATTCGGGCCCAGAGGGATCGGGAGGACCCAATCGGGCATCGCAATGCCGTCGCGGCTGACGGCATCGGCCATCACACGTGCCATCCACGAGGCCAGCTCGACGCGCTCCTCGAACTTGAACTCGGGGATCAACCGATTCCAAGGGTGCCCGTAGTCGGCCACCGTCACGCTGCGGTCCAGCGGCGGCGGCTCGAGCAGGCATGCTGCGCAGCACGCGCCCGGCGTCGCAACGCGGGCCGCACATCGTGGGCAGCGCGGCAGCGGCTGCGTGGCCTGGTCGTG
>JABWBN010000160.1 GCA_013360485.1 Burkholderiaceae bacterium
GGCGGCGGGCGCGCTGTGGGTCTGGCGCGCCATGCCCGACGGCGTGCGGCCGCAGGCGCTGTCGCGCGCTCACTGGCGCGAAGTGTTGACGCACCCGGCTTTGCTGGCCATCGTGGCGGTCACTGCGCTCAGCGGCGCGGGCCAGTTCACGGTGTTTGCCTACATCGCGCCCTACTTCCGGCAGGCGTTGAACGCCAGTGCCGCCGAAGTGAGTCTGATGTTCCTGTGGTTCGGCGCGATCGGTGTGGTGGGCAACGTGGCTGTCTCGCGCGCCATCGACCGAGTGGGGGCCGATCGCGCAGTGGCGTGGTTGATGGGTGCGATCGCACTGTCGCTGTTGTTGTGGCCACTGGGTCGCACGCTGGTTTGGACGGCGCTGGTGATGGCCCCGTGGGCGTTCGGTTGCTTCGCGTCGAACTCGGCCCAGCAAGCCCGGCTGGGGCTGGCCGCGCCTGTGCTCGCACCGGCGCTGATCGCCCTCAACAGTTCCGCCATCTACGTCGGCCAGGCACTGGGTGCGTCCAGCGGCGGCGTCATGGTGGCCGAATTCGGCTTCGGGCCGCTGCATTGGGTGGCGCTGGCCTGGATGGTGGCCGCCATCGGCTTGAGCCGCTGGGCACACCGGCGACTGTTGGTCCGGCCGGCATCGGGTGGCGCCCATGACTGACAGCCCCCCTTCCGCCGCTACCGACAATGACGCAGCACTTCAGACCAGGGCAGCAACCGAACTTCGCCGCCCTCGCTCGCTGGCCGACGTGTACCGGGTGTTCACGCGGATGGCGCTGCAGGGGTTCGGCGGGGTGCTGCCGGTCGCCCACCGCGAACTGGTCGAGCGCGAGCGATGGATGAGCCCCCAGGGTTTCCTGGAGGTGTTGTCGCTCAGCCAGGTGCTGCCCGGGCCCAACGTCGTGAACCTGGCCATCATCTTCGGCGATCGCCACTTCGGCTGGCGTGGCGCGCTGGCGGCCACGGCGGGCATGCTGTCGGTACCGATGCTCGTGGTGCTGGTGCTGGCCCTGATCTACCGGCAGGCGGCCGACGTGCCGCTGGTGACCGGCGCGCTGCGCGGCATGGGCGTGGTGGCCGCCGGATTGATCATCGGTACCGCAGTGAAGCTTGCCGCCACGTTGTCGAAGAACCCGCTGGGCCTGCCGCTGGCACTGGGCGTCGGGGCGACGACCTTCGCGATGGTGGGCCTGCTGCGCTGGCCGATGGTGTGGGTGGTGCTGGGCCTGGGTGCGCTGGGCATGGCGGCGGCCTGGTGGCGCATCGTGCGCCAGGCTCGGTGGCCTGCCCCGTGAGTGCGGCTGCGTTGACCCGCGGCCGGAGTTGCCCGTGACGAGCACCGCCGACACCGCACCGCTGGCCCAGACGCTGGCCTTGCTGGGCCTGCATGGCCTGGAAGCGGCCGAACTGCTGCAGTTGCTGCTGCACTTCACCGTGCTGTCCATGCTGGCCGTGGGCGGCGCCATCACCACGGCCACCGACATGCACCGCTACCTGGTGCAGGAGCAGGGCTGGCTCAACGACACCGAGTTCAACGCCTCGATCGCCCTGGCCCAGGCCGCGCCGGGGCCGAACATCCTGTTCGTGGCCCTGCTCGGCCTGCACTCGGCCGGCGTGGCCGGCGTGGTGCTGGCCATGCTGGGCATCATGCTGCCGTCGTCCGCGGTGGCGCTGGTGGTGGGTCGGCTGCGCCGGGCCAATCGCGAGGCCGTCGCGTTGCGCGCCTTCACCGCCGGGCTCACGCCCCTGACCCTGGGGCTGCTGGTGTCGACCGGATGGGTGCTGACCGCGCCCACCCGGTCGCATTGGGGCACCTGGGCGCTGCTCGCCGTCACGGTGGCGCTGAACGTGCGCACCCGCCTCAGCCCGATGTGGCTGATCGCGCTGGGCGCGGTGGCCGGCATGCTGGGGCTGGTCGGCTGAGCACGCCCGCAGGCAACGCCGACATGCCGCGGTTCATCGGCGCGGGCGTGCTGCGGCAACGCGATCAACGTTGCAGGCCCAGTGCACGGCGCACGTCGCGCCAGTCCACGATCTTGAAGTTCTGGGCACCATCGGGCAGTCGCTTGTAGCCGTCTTGCACCACCAGCGCGCCCTCCGGATACCGCGCGCCCAGTGGCTGCGCGGTGGCCTCCAGCCCGTCGGTCTCGGATGCGCCATCGATCCCTGCGGCGGCGTTGATCCCGATGGCGAATGCGCCCAGCACCGAATACGGCGGTGCGGCGCGGGCGACCAGGTAGCGGTCGTTGCCCTGGCTGGACACCACGAGCACACTGCCCGAGCCACCGTGATACAGCGCCAACCCCTCGACATCGGGCTCCAGCAGACCGCCCACGGGCACGGCCAGTGTCAGCGCCGGCCGCTCGGCTGGGTCGTCCAGGGACATCACCCAGACGCCGCGCTTCTCCTCGCCGATGTACAGGCGTGCCGCGCGGTCGTCGGCGACACAGGCCTCGGGCTGGCTGCCGAGCCGGAATTCCTGGATCCGGCGAGCGCCCAGTGCAGCGGGAGTGCCTTCGACCTGCCAGCGCTGGACGGTTCCGTCCTTGTCGTTGACCAGCACCTGCAGGCCACCGGCGGCGGGCTGATACAGGCATACCCCGTAGATGTCGGGCAAGCCGGTGGGCACGCGCACGCGCTCGCGGACCTCGCCCTCGGCGTCGATCTCGAAGAACGCCAGCGACCCCTCGTCGCGTTGCGTGGCCACCGCCAGGTCCACCATGGCATCACCCATGCGCACCCGCTGGCGCAGGTCGACGTTGTTGAGTCGTCCGGCTTCGAGCGTCTGCAACAGCCGGCCGCTCATGTCATACACCAGCAGTCCCTGCTTCTTGTTGGTGCCGAGCACGCGCGAGCGGGAAGCGTCGGTGGGATGCACCCAGATGGCCGGATCGTCTGCCGCATCGCCATGGCGGTCGACCGGGACGGTCTGTGCCGCGGGTTCCACCATCGGCACGGCCGGCTGCGGCAGCGCCGCAGGCCACAGCACCGTCCGGGCATGCCAGCCGCGTCGGGAGTCGTCGGCCCATGCCAGGTGCATGCCGCCTGGGCCGGTGACCACCGTCAGTGCATCGGTTCGAACGGCCGGTCCACCGGCCGTCGCGCGCTTGCGCCAACCCATTGCGGTGCGTTGCCACAACTGCAGCCGCCCGCGACCGTCGACAACGGCTGCGCCATGCGGCAGTGCCGCAAACGCGCGCACACCGCCACCCGACACCACCGCCTCGCGCCGAGGCGCGCCCTCGGCTGACGCCCGATAGGCCGACAGCCCGTGGTCTTCTTCGCTGACCAGCAGCGAACCGGACGCATCGTCGACCCGGCAGGCCTGAGACTGCGGCGGCAACGCCAGCCGACGCACCAGGCGCGCACTGCCCGCGTGGAGCAGCCATTGCTCGCTCAGCCCCTGGTCCCCCACGAGGAACACATGCGCGTGGCCCTGGGGGTCGCGGTACATGCACATCGCCTGCACGGAAAATCCGGGTGACTCGACCGCCACCCGCGCAGCCAGCGCGCCGCGCGGCTCGTCGATGTCGATCTCCATCGTCCGTTGCGTATCGGCGTCCAGCACCATGGCGCGCGGGCCCGAGTCGAACACCCGCACATCCAGGTGCTTGGCGCGCAACGGCAGGCGGGCGCGCTCAAACCCGCCGGCATCGAGCAGGCGCAACCCTCGGCGCTCGAGCACCAGCCAGCCGCCCAGCGGCAGTCGTTCGATCTGCTGCGCCGTCCATCGGGACTGCAGCGCAGTCGGAAGCAGTCCCGGCGCTGCGCCACCAACGGCGTGGGTGACCCCTGGGGCCGCACCAGCGGCAACGGCGTTGCTGGGCACCAGCGGCGCCGCGGCCAGACCACATGCCAGTGCCAAAGCGGAAATCGATCTCATGAATGGTTCAGTCGAGCGTGAGCTTCAGGTTCAGGCGATAAGTGCGGCCGTAGGTCTCGTACTGGGCATTGCGCACGCTGCCACGGCCCGTACGCACGTCGTAGGCCTGATCGGTGAGATTCAATGCCTCGAACACCACTGCGACACGCCGATCGATCGAGTACCTGGCCGACAGGTCGACCTGGGTCTGGGCACGCACCGTGAGGTCGCGTGAGGCGTCGAGCACGTCGGTCACTTCGAGCAGATAGTCCGACTTGTGGTTGGCCGCCAGGCGCACGCTCCAGGCAGGCGTCTCCCAGCCGATCATCGCATTGACGACCCGCCGCGACTGGCTCGGCAGCGCGATGCGCCGCGTGGCGGTGGTGCCACTGTCGGGGTCCAGGCGCCCGATGGTGGCCGACGAGCGCGAGAACGTGGCATTGGCGCCGACGACCAGGGCGTTCCAGGGTGCCGGCAACTCGCGCATGCTGCGCGAATAGGCCAGCTCGATGCCGCTGACGCTCGCACGCCCGCCGTTGACGAACGTGACCGCCTCGTCGAAGTCGGTCCAGGCCCCGGTACCGGCGAGGTCGGTCTGGTAGATGAAGTCGCGGATGCGCTTGTGGAACACGTAGCCCGACACCACGCCCGCGTAGCCCAGGCCGCGCTCGATCCCGAGGTCGAGATTCGACGAGCGCAGCGGCTTCAGGTCCGGGTTGCCGAAGCTGGCCTCGTCACCGTCGATCACGAACCCCGGCGCCAGCTGGCCGAAGGTCGGCCTCACGACCGAGTTCGTCCAGGCTGCGCGCACCGCCGTCCGCGCGTCGAGATCGTGACGCAGGTGCACCCCCGGCAACCACTGGCTGTGCCGGCGTTGCACACGCACCGAACGGAAGCCGTCATCGTCCAGACCGGTACCGGCTGCGTCGAGCCGGGTCGACTCGCGCCGCACGCCCACCAGCATCCGCGTGCCGGACAGATCGAAGCCGGCTTGAACGTAGGCCGCATCGATGCGCTCGTCGATGCGGAAGTCGTTCACCGTCGATTCCTCGTCGTCCAGCGCGTCGTCGAGATCGGCCGCATCCACCAGGGGCCGCAGCGCTGCCGATGAGATGGCCGGCCCGAAGCGACCCCACGCATAGTCGACCGCGCCGGTGCTGTAGCCAGCCAGTGCCGACGGGCCATCGAAGTCCTCCAGCACCCAGGTGGTCTGCTCGCTGGTCTTGCTGCGGCGACTGGCCTTGGCGCCGAACTTCAGATCCACCGCACCGGTACCCCAGGCCAGCGAGCGCCCCAAGTCGAGCCGCAGGTTGTGCTCGCGGTCCGCAACCCGCGTCTGCTCGAGTTCGATCTCCTTGAGCGCGTAAGGCGCGGCGTCGAGCATCGAGGCCGGGGCCGCCAACTGCGGCCGGCTGCGGTCGGAGTAGCCCGCGTTCTCGAAGCTGTCCTCGGCTTCGAATGCAGCCGTTGCAATGTGCTGCGGTGTGCGCTCGACGGCACGGCTGGACCCGAGTGCCGCCTCCAGGCGCCACGGGCCGAACCGGTGCACGCCACCCAGTACGAGCGTGTCGATGGTCTGAACCTCCTTGCGCGCCTTGAGCTCGCGCACCGACTCCGCCTCACCACGCTCGCCCTCGGCTTGGGGTTCGTCGAACTCGATCGCATGCTTCTGGCGTTGCTCGTCGTCGCTGAAGCGTGCATGGACCAACCGCAACCAGGCCTGCGTGCCCTCCCGGGGCCGGTACTCCAGGTTCAGCGCGAGTCCCTGACGCTCGCGGGTGATGCGGTAGTCGCGGCGCTCGAACTCCTCCAGCGCGTCACCATCCCAGGCGCCGCCGGTCTCGACGTTGTCCGAGCCAAACTTGCGCTGCTCGTAGCTCAGGCCGATGGCGACGCCCAGCGTGCCGCCGAGCATCCGGTCGCTCCACGCCAAGGCCCCGTTGGGACTGCGTCGCCCCGTGTTCGTCTCATGACCCAAGCCGGCATCCAGCGCCAGGAACCGGCCGGGTTGATCGAAGGCCGAGAAGCTGCGCACATCGACCGTGCCCCCCAGGGAGTTCGCATCCTGGTCGGGCGTCAGGGTCTTGCTCACGACGAGCGACCTCACCAGCGACGAGGGCAGCACGTCGAGCATCACGGCGCGACGGTCGCGTTCGGGCGCGGGCACCAGGCTGCCGTTGAGCGTCACCGTGTTGAGATCCGGGCCCAGTCCGCGTATGCGCACGTAGCGGCCCTCGCCCTGGTCGCGCTCGACCGACACGCCCGGCAGGCGCTGCAGCGCCTCAGCGGTGTTCTTGTCGGGCAACTGACCGATGCCGTCGGCGCGAACGACGCTGGTGATCGTATCGGCCGCGGCCTGGTCACGCAGTGCACGGTCCGTCGAGACAGCCTGGCCCGTGACGATCACGGCCTGCGGGGCCGTGGACTGGGCCCAGGCCGGCAAGCCCAGGCTGAGCGTGGCCGCCCACGCGACGAGGTGGGGGCGTGGCAGGCGGCTGCGCAAGGTCTTCGGGTGACGTTTCATGGCGGGTGGCATGGCGTGCAGTTGCAGGGTGGTTCGGGGGAAATGCGACGTCCGGTCGACGGTTCGATGGCCGTGGCGGCGCACGGTAGGGTGGGCCCGTGACCGTGAGGTGACGCCGATAGCGTTCGGGCCCCGGTCAGCCCCGTTGCTGGGCACCCCTGAGCCCGGATCACCCCCGCCGGCGTGGCCGGTGCAACGTCCAGCCGCCGCCCCGCGGCCGATGCCGGTGAGCCGTTCGAACCCCCTGGACCGCCGATCCACCATGACCCCGCAATCGCCGGGGCATTGCCACGGTGGCGTCACGCGAGCCGCCCATGCTTGCGGGTTGGCCGATCGCAGCCAGCCCCTCGCCACCACGCCCTTCGCTCCCATGCCGTTGCCTGCCCGTGTCCTCCAGGCCCTGCTGGTTGCAGCGCCTTTGCTGTTGCTGGCCGCGTTCGCCGCGCTGGGCTCTGTCAAGCCGACGGCCGCCTGGACCTGGCAAGACATCGCGGGCGAAGGCGGCACGGCCCTGGTAGCGGGTGCCTGGGCCTGGGTGGTACTGGGCAGCCGACCCGGCGGACGCGTGACACGCTGGCTGGCCATCGGGCTGGCCGCGATCATGATGGGTGCCTGGGCCGACTGTCTGGATGAGTTCTATGTCACGACCGGTGCGCTGCAGTCGTTCAAGTGGATCGAGTCGGTCACCCTGCCGGCGGGCATGCTCGCCTTGACCGTCGGGCTCTGGCTGTGGCGCCAGGAGCAATCGGTGATCAGCGAACACCTGGCCAAGCGCGAGCGGCTGTTCCGCGAACACCGTGCCTTCGATCGCATCACCCATGTGGCCGATGCCGCGTATCTCAGGCGTCAGCTGGCCATGGAATCAGGCGCACCTGAATCCTCGCCCTGCGCGCTGGTTCTGCTGGACATCGGTGGTGTGCCCGAGATGGTGCACATCCACGGCCGAGCGGAGTCCGACCGCGCCTTGCTGGCGGTGGCCCACTTGCTGCTGCTGAACCTGCGGCAGCGCGACCTGCTGTGCCGCTATGCCGGTCACCGCTTCGCGGTACTGATGCCCTCGACCTCGCAGGCCGAGGCCCAGTCGCGCGCGGAGCACCTGTGCCGCATGGTGAGGGCACTGCAGCATCACACCCGCTCGGCCGATGCCCGGGTGGCACTGCAGGCCCATTGCGCCTGTGCGCAGGCCGACCATGACGCGGCCGCGCTGCTGGAATACCTGAATCGTCAGCTCGATCAGGCGACGCAGGCGCAGCCTGCGCCTGCTGTGGCCTGAGCGGCCATGCAGCAACCAGGCATGGCCGAGCTCTACGACGGCCACACGCCGCTGGTGGCCATCACCCATCAGCCCGCCCTGCTGGCGGCGCTGCTGGCCGAGCGCGATGCCGACGCCAGCCAGCTGTGGACCGGACTCGAGCGCAGCAGCGGCGCTGACGTGCTCAGCCCGCGGCAATTGCTGCGCCTGCTGGCCAACGCCGAGCAGGCACTGGGCTCGCCCGATGCCGCGTTCGTGCTGGGCGCGTCGTGGTGGCCAGGGCACTACGGCGCCGCCAGCCATGCACTGCGCAACGCCCGCTGCCTGCGCGAAGCGCTTGAGTTGCTGGTTCGGCATGCCGCACGGCTCAGCCCCCTGCTGGTACCGCATTGGGTCGAGACCCCCGACGAAGTGGTGCTTTACTGGACCGAGGCCTGCCAGCTGGGCGCCCACCGGCGCCTGGCGGTGGAAGTGCAGATGGCGGCCACCGTGGCGCTGTGCCGCTGGCGTGCCGGGTCGGCGCTGCCCTGGCACTGCTGCTTCAACCGTACCGCATCGCCGCACCCCGAGCAGCTGCAGGTGCACCTGGGCTCGGCGCTGCAGTTCGGATGCCAGCTCGACGCGTTGCTGATCGATGCGTGCTGGCTCGACGCGCCTTGGCTTCCGCCGCCGGACGGCACGGCTGGCGGACGGGCAGCGGTTGCAGCGGCGATGGCCGAGCAGCCGCCGCAACCGCTGCTGGGTGCCTTGTACGCGTTGCTGCTTGACCGGGTGCGCGTGCCCGTGGCCTTGGAGGATTGCGCCGCGCACTTCGCCATGAGTGCAGCCACGTTCAAGCGGCGGCTGGCCGCCGAAGGCACGCACTTCCAGGCCGAACTCGACCAGGTGCGCAGCCATGTGGCGCTGCACCTGTTCCGTCACCGTGGCTGGGACAACGACGCCGTGGCCCGCCACCTCGGGTTCCACGATGCAGCCAACTTCCGCCGTTCGTTCAAGCGCTGGACCGGCCTGACGCCCAGCCTGCTGCGCCAGGCCTGGTCGAGTTGATGGTGCTGCCCGCGCAGCGCCTGTGCGGTGTGGGCCACCGCGGCCAGCCGGGCGACGCCGTTCAGCCAAACCGCCCGTGCAGGAACCAGGGGCCCGCCTGCCCGGGCAGGCGGTGGCGGAACACCCAGACCAGTGAACCCTCGGGCGTGGCGGCGATGTAGTAGTCGCGCAGCACGAGCGCGCCGTCCCACCAGCCGGTCTCGATGCGCTCGGGACCGGCCAGCACCTGCAGCGCCCGCCCGTCCAGCAGCGGGCCGGACGCGCCCCTGCGCTGCTGGTTGCCCTGGGGCATGTCGCCATCGGGCCCGTTGTCAGGCCCACCACCAGGCCCACCCTCGCCGGATGCAGGGCCACCCAGG
>JABWBN010000161.1 GCA_013360485.1 Burkholderiaceae bacterium
GCCGTCGGGCAGCGCCAGCCGTGCCGCCGTGGCGGCCGGCAGCGGCAGGCGGGCATCGCCCCATTGCAGCTCGGCTTGGCCACCACCGCGGCGCAGGTCCACCGTGTGCAGGTTCATTTCGGGTGATCCGATGAATCCCGCCACGAAGGCGTTGACCGGGCGCTGGTACAGCGCCGCGGGCGTGTCGAGCTGCTGGATCCGCCCATCGCGCAGCACGCAGATCCGTTCGCCCATCGTCATGGCTTCGGTCTGGTCGTGGGTCACGTAGATCACCGTCGACGACCGGCCGCTGGCGCGCAGCGAGCGGTGCAGTTCGGTCAGCCGCACACGCATCGCCGCGCGCAGCTTGGCATCCAGGTTGGACAGCGGCTCGTCGAACAGGAACACGTCGGGGCGCTTGACGATGGCACGGCCCACGGCCACCCGCTGGGCCTGGCCGCCGGAGAGCTGCCGCGGGTAGCGATCGAGCAGGTGGCCCATCTCCAGCATCTCGGCGGCTTCGCGCACACGCTGGTCGATCTCCACCTTCTTCATGCCCGCGAGCTTCAAGCCGAAGGCCAGGTTGTCGTAGACCTTCATGTGCGGGTACAGCGCGTAGTTCTGAAAAACCATCGCGATGCCGCGTTGCTTGGCTGGTACGTCGTTGACAACCCGCTGCCCGATGCGCAGCGTGCCGCCGCTGATGCCTTCGAGGCCCGCGATCATGCGCAGCACGGTGCTCTTGGCACATCCGGAGGGCCCCACGAAGACCATGAACTCGCCGTCGCGCACCTGCAGGTCGATGCCGTGCACGGCCTTGAAGCCGTTGGGGTAGACCTTCTCGATGCCCTCCAGACCGACTGCCGCCATTGCCCTCAACCCTTGATGCCGCTGGAGGCGGCGCTGTCCAGAAAGTGCCGCTGCGCGGCGAAGAACACGGCCACCGACGGCAGCAACGCCACCACCGAGATCGCGATCGCGCTGGCCCACTCGACCTCCTCGGTGGCGCCGATGCTCATCTTCAGCGCCAGCGACACCGGATAGCGCTCGACCGTGGACAGATAGACCAGCGGCCCCATGAAGTCGTTCATCGTCCAGATGAACTGGAACACCACCACCGAGATGATGGCCGGCTTGAGCAGCGGCACGATCACGTGCCACAGCAACTGCAGCGGGTTGCAGCCATCGATCATGGCGGCCTCCTCCATGTCGCGCGGAATGCCGCGCAGGAACTGCACCAGCATGAACACGAAGAAGGTATCGGTGGCGAAGGCCGAGGGCACGATCAGCGGCAGGTAGGTGTCGAGCCAGCCGAACTCGCGGAACATCAGGTACTGCGGGATGCGCAAGATGACGTGCGGCAGCATCATGGTGGCCACCATCACGCCGAACAACCACTTGCGGCCCCAGAACTCGAAGCGGGCGAAGGCATAGGCCACCAGCACGCAACTCACCACCGTGACCACGATGCGCGGCACCGCGATCAGGAACGAGTTGAGGAAGTAGGTCGCGAAGGTGTACTCGGTGCTGGTGCGCCAGCCCTTGGCATAGGCCGAAAAGTCGAGGTGCGAGGGCCAGAAGCCCGCACTGCCGAAGATCTCGGCATTGCTCTTGAACGAGGCGCCGACCAGCCAGGCGATCGGGTAGAGCATGAGCAGCGAGACCGCGCCCAGCACGGCATAGCGCACGACGAGCTGGCGATGATTCATCGGCCGCGCTCCCGCTCGCCGGCATAGAACACCCAGTAGCGCGAACTCCAGAAGCTCAGTGCGCTGAGCGCGCCCACCAGCGCGAACAGCACCCAGCTCATCGCCGCGCCGTAGCCCAGATTGAAGTAGCGGAAGCTCTCCTCGTAGATGTACAGGCTGAGCAGATAGGTGCTCTGCAGCGGCCCGCCCTCGGTGACCATGTAGGGCCCGTTGAACTCCTGGAAACCGTGCACCAGCTGCATGATCATGTTGAAGAAGATCACCGGCGTGATCAGCGGCACGGTGATGCGGGTGAACTGCTGCCACTTGCTCGCGCCGTCGAGCTCGGCAGCCTCGTACAGCGACACCGGAACGTTCTGCAGGGCCGCCAGGAAGATCACCATCGATGAGCCGAACTGCCACATGAACAGCAGCACCAGCGTCCACATGGCATGGTGCTCGTCGGCCAGCCACATCACCGGCTCCAGCCCCACGGCGGCCAGCACCTGGTTGACCAGGCCGTTGCGCGCGAAGATGAACCGCCACAGCACCGCCACGGCGATCGATCCGCCCAGGATGGACGGCAGGTAGAACGCCGCCCGGAAAAAGCCGATGCCGCGCAGCCGATAGTTCAGCACATGCGCCACCAGCAGCGCGAACCCCACCCGCGCCGGCACGGCCAGCGCCACGAACCACAGCGTGGCACCGAGCGAACTGCGGAACGTGGGGTCGTGCAGCGCCAGGTGAGCGTAGTTGTCGATGCCCAGGTAGCGCGGTGGCGTGAACACGTCGTACTGCGTGAACGACAGCGCCAGGCTCATCACGAACGGGAAGAGCTTGAAGCCCAGCACGCCCAGCACGAACGGCAACGCGAACAGCAGTCCGATTCGTCGGTTCTCGTACATCGACCGCCGCCGCTAGTGGGTGGACTCTCGCAACTGGCGCTGCTGATGCGTCCGTGTGCTCATCGCGCGAGCCAGCCACCATCGACGGCGACGGTGTAGCCGTTGACGTAATCGGAGGCTGCCGAGGCCAGGAACACGACCGGGCCGGCCAGGTCGTCGGGCACGCCCCAGCGTCCCGCGGGTATGCGCTCGAGAATGGTCGCGCTGCGATCGGCGTCGGCGCGCAAGGGCGCGGTGTTGTTGGTGGCCATGTACCCCGGTGCGATGGCGTTGACGTTGATGCCACTGGCCGCCCACTCGTTGGCCATCAACCGCGTGATGCCCACCACCGCGCTCTTGGAGGCGGTGTAGGACGGCACCCGGATGCCGCCCTGGAACGACAGCATCGACGCCACGTTGATGATCTTGCCGCCGCTGCCCTGGGCCAGGAACTGCCGCGCCACCGCCTGCGAGAAGAAGAACACCGACTTCAGGTTGACGTTGAGCACGTCGTCCCAGTCCTTCTCGCTGAAGCGGATGGCATCGTCGCGGCGGATGATGCCGGCGTTGTTGACCAGGATGTCCACATGCCCGCCCCAGGCCAGCGCCTGGCGCAGCACCGGCTCGATGCAGTGGCTGTCGGAAAGATCGGCGCGCGCGTCGAGGAAGCGCCGTCCGGCATCGGTCACCTGGCGCTCGGTCTCCTGCGGGGCCGTCATGTTGACGCCGACGACGTCGGCGCCGGCCTGCGCGAGCGCGCGCGCCATGCCCTGGCCCAGGCCGGTGTTGCAGCCGGTGACGATGGCCACCTTGCCCTGCAGGCTGAATCGATCGAGCACCATGGTCTGCGTTCTCCGCGGCACGGGTTCAACGCAGGGCCGACATGGGCACGTGGTCCATGTCCTTGAAGACCTGGTTCTCGCCCACCATGCCCCAGATGAAGGTGTAGGCCTGCGTGCCCACGCCACTGTGGATGGACCAGCTCGGCGCAATCACCGCCTGTTCATTGCGAACCACGAGGTGGCGTGTTTCGGTGGGCTCGCCCAGCATGTGGAACACCACGCCGTCGGCCGGCATGTCGAAGTAGAAGTAGACCTCCATGCGGCGGTCGTGGGTGTGGCAGGGCATCGTGTTCCACAGGCTGCCGGGTTCGAGCTGGGTCATGCCCATCAGCAACTGGCAGGTGGGCAGAACGTCGGGCACCAGGAACTTGTGGATCGTGCGCCGGTTACTGGTGCGCGCATCGCCCAGGGTTTCGGGCGATGCCTCGGCCAGCGTCACCTTTCGATTCGGGTAGTGGCAATGCGCCGGCGCCGAGTTGAAGTAGAGCTTGGCCGGCGCAGCGGCATCGACGCTGCGAAACGCCAGGTCGCGCGCGCCCTGGCCCACATAGAGCGCCTCGCGGGGCCCCACGTCGTAGCGGTCGCCGTCGACCTCGACCACCGCGGCACCACCGATGTTGATCAGGCCCAGCTCGCGGCGCTGCAGGAAGTAGTCGGTGCCGGTGTGACGCCCGAGTTCGGCGGCGAATCGCACCACCTCGCGCTCGGGCTGGATGCCGCCCACGACGATGCGATCGATCTGGCTGTAGGTCAGCGTGGCCCGCTCCGGCTGGAACAGCTGTTCCACCAGGAAGTGACGGCGCAGCCCGTGCGTGTCGAGTGTGCGGGCGTGTTCGCTGTGGATGGGCTGGCGGATGTCCATGGTCGATTCCTGTGCATGCCCCGAGGGCGTCGGACCACCGCCCCGAGCAGAAGCGGGGGCCCGTTGCGCGAGTGTGGCGCGTGGATCACGTGTGGGGTTGGGACTTTCCCGGAAACGCCGTTCTATTCATATGAACCAGCGTTTCATTTTTGTTTCCTGGCGCTATAGTACACGCAAATCGATGTTTCGCAAGCCCCGCCCAGCCCGGCAACACTCGGGGAGATCCCGCAGACGCCGCGCCAGCGCACAGGAGTTCCGATGGCCCCCGACAGCCCGTTCTTCATTCATGCCGACAGCCCCTGGACCGATCTGGGCGGGGGCATCCGCCGCAAGATCGTCGGTCACACACCCGAGTTGATGAGCGTGCTGGTGCAGTTCGACCAGGGCGCGGTGGGCACGCCCCATGTGCACGATGCGCACGACCAGATCGCCTACGTCGTATCCGGTGCCTTCGAATGCGAAGTCGACGGCCAGCGCTGCGTGCTGCGCTCGGGCGACGCCTTCGTCGCGCCGCGGTTGATTCATCACGGCGTCGTGGCGCTGGAACCCGGCAGCACCTTGCTCGACCAGTTCTCGCCCCGACGCGACGACTACCTCTGACACCCACGTGATGCGGCGCCTGCACTGCAGCGGTCGCCGCCGCCCTTGCCTGGCGCCCTGCGTGCGCCCTCGCCGCCCCGCTCGACGGAGCCATACCACGGCGTGAACTGCGCCACTGAACGCACCCAGGAGACCCGCCATGACATCCCACCACAAGCCGCAGCCACCCCGCAGTGCGCCGCACGCCATTGCCCTGGCGGTGCTGGCGCTCGGCACCGCCGGCGCCCAGGCCCAGCAGGCCGCATCGTCCGATACCAGCACCGTCGTCGTCACCGGCATACGCGCCGCGCTCGAGAGCGCGCTCAATGCAAAGAAGCAGGACAAGGGCATCGTCGATGTCATCAAGGCCGAGGACATCGCCAAGTTCCCCGACACCAACCTGGCCGAGTCGCTGCAGCGCATACCCGGCGTCGTGATCGACCGCGATGCCGGTGAAGGTCGCAACATCACGGTGCGCGGCCTGGGCGCCGACTTCACGCGGGTGCGCATCAACGGCATCGAAGCGCTCGCCACCACCGGCGGCACCGACAGCTCCGGCGGCGCCAACCGCTCGCGCGGCTTCGACTTCAACGTGTTCGCTGCCGAGTTGTTCAACGCGATCACGGTGCGCAAGAGCGCATCGGCCGACGTCGACGAGGGTTCGCTCGGCGCCACGGTCGACCTGCAGACCGCACGGCCGCTGGACTTCAAGACCGGCCTCACCGCCAGCGCATCGCTGCAGGGCCGCTTCAACGATCTGTCACGCAGCACCGACCCGCGCGCGGCCTTCCTGGTGGCCAACACCTTCGCCGGGCGCCGCCTGGGGGTGCTGTTCTCGGGCGCCTACTCCAAGCGCAAGCTGTTCGAAGAGGGATTCAGCACCGTGCGCTGGGACAACGGCGCCTCGTCGGGCGGCTGGTGCGCCCCCACCGGTGTCACCGCCAATCCGAGCAGTTCAACTGACACCACCTGCGGCCCGGCAGCCCAGAACGTGCCGCGCTTGACCGGCACACCCGAGACCATTGCCGCCTACGATGCCGCCCGCAGCAGCAGCAACTACCACCCCCGCCTGCCACGCTATGGCCGGCTCACGCATGAGCAGGAGCGGTTGGGCCTGACCGGATCGGTGCAGTTCAAGCCGGCCGATGGCTCGCTGCTCACACTGGACATGATGTACGCCAAGCTCGACGCAACCCGCCAGGAAGACTTCCTCCAGGCCATCTCGTTCAGCCGGGCACTCAGCGGCGGTGGCAAGCCGCAGACCAGCGTGGTCGACACCGCCTATGCCAGCAACGGTGCACTGCTGCATGGCACCTACAACGGCGTGGACATCCGCGCGGAATCGCGCTTCGACGAACTGTCCACCACGTTCACCCAGCCCACGCTCACTTTCGAGCAGGAGATCGGCGAGACCCTGAAGCTCACCGCACGTGCCGGCCGGGCCGAGTCGAAGTTCCGCAACCCGATCCAGACCACGACCACCCTCGACGCGACCAACGTCGACGGCTACAGCCTGGACTTCCGCGGAAGCGATCGGCTGCCGGCCGTCACCTATCCGTTCGACGTGACCCAGCGCGACGGCGCGCTGACGCTGGTGACCGTGCCTGTGGCGACCAGTGGCACCCAGGCCAAGACCATCCCCAACACCACCTCGAGCGAAATCCGCATCCGGCCCCAGGGTGCCGACAACCGCAACGACCTGCTGCACCTGGACCTGGCATGGGACGCCATTCCGGACACGCTCACGCTGCGCGGTGGCCTCGACCACAAGAAATACACCTTCAGCACCTACGAGTCCCGGCGCGTCAACCAGAACGACACGATCTTCGCACCCGCTGCAGGAACGGCGCTGGCCAGCCTCACCACCACACTCACCGGGTTCGGGCGCGGTCTCAACCTGCCCGCGGGCACGCCCACTTCGTGGGTCATCCCCGACCTCAATGCCATCGCCAACGCCTACGACATCTACTGCAACTGCCTCAAGAGCGGACCGGCGGGCGGGCCGGGCGACTTCACGCTGTCGTCGATCACCAACGGCAATGCGCGCGGCAACAACCGCCGGGTGGTGGAGACCGACCAGGGCGGCTTCCTGATGGCCGACTTCGACACCCGCGTGGCCGGCGTTCCGCTGCGCGGGAACGCGGGCGTGCGATACGTGCAGACCAAGCAGGTGGCCACCGGCTACCTGGCCACTGGCGGGGGCACCGAGGTCTCGGTCGAGCAGACCTACTCCGATGTGCTGCCCTCATTGAACCTCGCGGCCACCGTTGCGCGCGACTTCATCGTGCGCGCGGCCGCCGCCAAGGTGATGGCACGTCCGCAACTGGGCAACCTGAACCCGGGGGGCACGATCAGCACCACCGGCACCTTGTCGATCACGAGCGGCAACCCGCTGCTCAAGCCGTTCCGCGCCACCACCGCCGATGTGAATGCCGAGTGGTACTTCCATCGCAACGGCTTCCTCGGCGTGGGCGTGTTCCACAAGGACATCGACACCTACATCCAGAGCCTGCGCACCCAGATTCCGTACAACCAGACCGGCTTGCCGCTGTCGCTGTTGCCGGCCAACTTCACCGGCGAAGAGGTGTTCCAGGTCACCACGCCGATCAACACCCCGGGGGGCAAGCTCAACGGCTTCGAGATCAACTGGCAGCAGCCATTCACTTTCCTGCCCGGCGCGTTGAAGAACGCCGGCCTACTGCTCAACTACACCCAGGTGAAGTCGAAGATCGCTTACCAGGTGTCGCCCACCAGCACGACGACAATCACCGACGACCTGCTCAACATGTCGCCGCGCTCGTACAACGCCACGCTGTACTACGACGACGGCACCTTCAGCGCCCGACTGTCGGGCTCGTACCGGTCGGCCTTCCTCACCCGCGTGCCTGGCCAAAACAACAACGACGTGGAAGGCAAGAACGCCACGCTCAACGTGGATCTGTCGCTGAACTACAAGGTCAACGACCGATTGACACTGATGCTGGAGGGCCTGAACCTGACCAACGAGGCCAATGACCAGTTCATCAGCCGCGCCCGCAACAGCTCGGTCGTCTATCACGTCACGGGCCGCGAGTTGATGGCCGGCCTGCGCTACAAGTTCTGATGTCACACCACCGCCGCCCTCGCGCGCGGTGGCCGTGGCGCTGCATGCCACTGGTGGCCGCGTCGCTCGGCGCGCTGGCCGCACCTGCGGCTGATGTGAGTCCGCCACCGGTACCGGCATTCCCCGGTGCCGAGGGCGCCGGCCGCTGGGCGCAGGGCGGTCGCGGCGGCCGTGTCTACACCGTCACCCACCTGGGCGACGGCGGCCCGGGCTCGCTGCGCGAAGCGGTGCAAGCCAGCGGCCCGCGCGTGGTCGTGTTCTCGGTGGCCGGCACCATCGACTTGCGCAGCGAGCTGCGCATTTCCGAGCCACGCCTGACCATCGCCGGCCAGACGGCACCCGGCCAGGGCATCACGCAGCGGGGTCATCCGCTGACCATCGCCGCCGACGATGTGGTGGTGCGCTTCGTCCGTTCGCGGCTGGGCGATCGTCACCACGTCGACGGCGACGCCATCGGCATCGTCGCCGGCCAGCGCATCGTGCTCGACCATGTCTCGGCCAGTTGGTCCACCGACGAGACGCTGTCGGCGAGCGCGCGCTTCGACTCGCCGGCGCGGCGTTTCGGCGACGTCACGGTGCAGTGGAGCCTGATCGCCGAATCGCTGAACCGCAACGCCGCCAAGCGGCCGAGCCAGGCCCATGGCTACGGAACGCTGCTGCGCGCCAGCGACGGCGCCCGCCTGAGCCTGCACCACAACCTCTGGCTGCATCACCTGGACCGCATGCCACGGCCGGGGGCAACTGGCTGGACCCGCAGCGCGATCCGGTAGGTGGCCTCTACGACTTCCGCAGCAACATCTTCTACAACTGGGGCCGCGAGCGCGCCGGCTACAACCTCGACTCGGCCGGCACCCGTTCGGCCTACAACTTCATCGACAACTGCTACATCCCGGGCCCGTCATCGAAGGGCTTGCTGGCATTCGAAGAGAGCAGTCGCGAGGCCCAGGCCTACTGGCGCCACAACTGGATGGATGGCGCGCTCCCCGACGACCCCTACGCGCTGGTGCGCGCTCACCCCGTCCACCTGCCCGACGGGCTGCCCGCCGGGTATCGGCGCAAGGAGCCCTTGGCGGTCGGGCCGATCGCCGACGATGCGGCGCCCGCGGCCTGC
>JABWBN010000014.1 GCA_013360485.1 Burkholderiaceae bacterium
GGGGCCACCACCTGGCGCGTCGGCCCCGGCCGGGTGCACACCACCTTGGCTGCGGCGCTGCGCCAGGCGCACGATGGCGACACCATCGAGCTCGACGCCGGCGTGTACACGGGCGAAGTGGGCGTGGTGACGCAGCGGCGGTTGACGCTGCGCGGCGCGGGTGGATCCGCGGTGCTCGATGCGCGGGGTCGCCATGCCTTGGGCAAGGGCACCCTCGTGGTCACCGGTGGCGACATCACGGTCGAGAACCTGGAGTTCCGAGGTGCGCGGGTACCCCATCACAACGGCGCCGGCATCCGGCTGGACGGTGGGCGCCTCAGCGTGCGCCGATGCCGATTCATCGACAACCAGATGGGCATCCTCACCGGCAATCGGCCCGACATCGAACTGCACATCGAAGACAGCCTCTTCGCCCAGGCCCCACGTGACACCAGCGCGCTGCACCACCTGCTGTACGTCGGTCGCATCGGCCGGTTCAGCGTCCGAGGCAGCCGCTTCGAGAACGGGTGGCATGGCCACCTCCTGAAGTCCCGCGCGCAGCACTCGATCATCGAGTACAACCTGATCCACGATGGCCCCTTGGGGAGCGCCAGCTACGAGATCGACCTGCCCGAGGGAGGACTGGCCCGGATCATCGGCAACGTGATCGGCCAGTCACGCCAGACCCAGAACGTGGCCCTGTTGTCCTTCGGCGCCGAAGGCGGGCACTGGCCCCGCCACGCGCTCCACCTGGCACACAACACGTTCGTGAGCGACTTCCCGGGCATCGCCCGCTTCGTCCAGATCTGGACCGAGCGGCTCGGCAGCCCGCCCGATGTGCAGGTGATCAACAACCTGGCCGTCGGCCCGGGGTGGCTCGGCCATGGCCTGCCCGGCCGCCACGAAGGCAACTGGCCCGCGCTGTCGGCATGGTTCAGCGATGTGCGGGCCATGGACTGGCGCCTGCCGCCTGGCAACGTGCTGCGGGGAGCGGGCGTCGACCCGCGCCAGGAACCGGGTCCCGACCTGCGGCCGCGCGCGGAGTTCATCTGGCCGTCGGGCACGCGCGCGCTCGACGCGGATCCCGTGCGCTGGACACCCGGCGCATTCCAGCGTTGACCGCCGGAAGAAACTTGGGCATCATGGAGTGAGTAACTCAGTTACAACCCCAAGTCACATGGCCGCACCTCGCGCGGCTCGAGGCCCTATGTCGTTCGATCTCGTTTTCTTCGGTGGCACCGGCGATCTGGCCTGGCGCAAACTGGTGCCCGCACTCTTTCAAGCCTGGCGGCACGGCAAGCTTCCGGCCGATGGCCGCATCCTAGCGGTGGCCCGCGACGAGCGCTCCGATGACGACTACCGCGGTTTCATCCGCGAACGCTTCGTCGAGGTCGACAGCGCCAAGCGGCCCAATGACGACGAGTTCTCTCGTTTCGCTGAGTTGCTGCATTACCGGCGCATGGATCTCTCACAGCCGGAACACTATGCCGGCTTGAGGCAGTGGCTCGATGACCGTGGCGCCGATACGGTGGTGCTGTACCTGGCGACGGCGCCCTATCTGTTCCCGGTGATCTGCAAGCAGCTGGGCACGGCTGGGCTGAACTCACCGAACGTGCGGGTGGTCCTCGAGAAGCCCCTGGGACACGATCTGGCCAGCGCCCGTGAGATCAACCGCGTGGTGCGCTCGGCCTTTGCGGAGTCGCAGGCCTATCGCATCGACCACTACCTGGGCAAGCCGTCGGTGCAGAACCTGATGGCCCTGCGCTTCGGCAATGCCCTGTTCGAACCGCTGTGGCGGCGCGAAAGCATCGCCAACATCCAGATCACGCTGGCCGAAGCGCTTGGGGTGGGCACGCGGGGCGACTTCTACGACCAGACCGGTGCGCTGCGCGACATGGTCCAGAACCACGCGCTGCAGTTGCTGACCATGATCGCCATGGAGCCGCCGTCCACCAGCGATGCCGACGCCATCCGTGACGAAAAGCTCAAGGTGCTCAAGTCGCTGCGGCCGTTCACACCTGAGAGCGTTGCGCGCGATGTCGTTCGGGGTCAATACCGCGCGGGCACCATCGACGGCCGGGCAGTACCCGGCTACCTGGACGAACCCAAGGTGCCCGCCGGCAGCACCACCGAGACGTTCGTGGCGCTGCGCACCGAGGTGCAGAACTGGCGCTGGGCGGGCGTGCCGTTCTACTTGCGCACTGGCAAGCGCCTGGCCTCGCGCCATGCGCAGATCGTGGTGAACTTCCGCCCGGTTCCTCACCCGATATTTCCGGGGTCGTCGCGCGCCAACAAGCTGGTGATCAACCTCCAGCCCGAGGACGGGCTGGAGTTGCACCTGCTCGCCACCAAAGGCAGCAGCCACGGGGAGCTGCTGGCGCCGGTGTCACTGGACCTGGACTTCGACAAGGCCTTCGCCAGCGAACGCGTGGGGGCCTACGAACGCCTGCTGCTCGACGCGATCGCGGGGCGCCTGAACCTGTTCGTGCGCAGCGATGAGCAGGAGCAGGCGTGGCGTTGGGTGGAGCCCATCGCGCATGCCTGGGCGTCCGATCCCAACGGGCCGCGACCGTACGCGTCCGGCACCTGGGGACCCCCCGCCTCCAGCGCGATGATCGCGCGTGACGGCTCGACCTGGGACGAAGAACAATGACCATGCTCGAACGCGTGAAGGCCTCGCTGCCGGCGCTGCCGCCGGCTGAGCAGCGCGTGGCCAAGCTGCTGCTGGCCGACCCGCGCAGCTTTGCCACCTTGCCGGTGGGCGAACTGGCCGATCGCGCGCACGTGAGCAAGCCCACGGTCGTGCGCTTCTGCCGCAGCGTGGGCTACGGCGGCCTGGCCGATTTCAAGCTCAAGCTGGCGGGCACGGTCAACGAAGGCGTGCCGTTCGTGCACCGCGCCGTCGACGAGGACGACAAGCCTGGCGAGATCATCATCAAGGTCATCGATAACGCGGTGGCGGCGCTGCTCAAGTACCGCAACGCCGCCGCCGACCACGCGTTCGAGCGAGCCATCGAGGCACTCGTGGCCGCCTGCCGCGAGCGCAAGCGCATCGAGTTCTACGGGGTGGGCAACTCGGGCATCGTGGCCCAGGACGCCCAGCACAAATTCTTTCGCCTGGGCGTCAACACCGCCGCCTGCAGCGACGGTCACGTGCAGTTGATGAGCGCGACCATGCTCGGTGCGGGTGACTGCGCGGTGGTCTTCAGCAACTCGGGCCGCAGCCGAGACCTGCTCGATGCCGCCGGTGTGGCCCGGCGCAAGGGCGCCACGGTCATCGTGGTCACCGCCAGCGCCTCACCGCTGGCGCAGTTTGCACAAGGCCACGGCCAGATCCTGCTGGCAGCCGATCATCCAGAGGACTTCGATCGCTACAGCCCGATGGTGTCTCGACTGCTGCACCTGTGCATCGTCGACATCCTCACCACCGGAGTTGCGCTGCGGCTGGGCGCCGGCTTGCGTCCGATGCTGCAGGAAATCAAGCGCAACCTGCGCGCCAAGCGTTACGCACAACCCGAGGAGCCCTGACCCCCAGTCAGCGGCCCACCCCTGCGCAGCCGCGAAGGTCAGTCCGCGGCAACATCGGTCAGCAGCCCCGCAACGCCGTACAGGCGCGCCAACGCGAGGGCCTTGTCTGGCAACCCTTCCACTTTCAGCTCGCGGCCAATTGCGGCCGATGCACGCCGGCACTCCAACAGCACCGCAATGGCGGCACTGTCCAGTATCTGCAGGGTCGAGGCATCGATCACGGGTGGCGCGTCGGCAGCGGCGATGGCCGGCAGCAACGCCTGCAGCGTCACGCTGGCCTCAGCCATCGTCAGTTCTGCGGGCAAGGCGATCGCGGCCATTCAGTTCTTCGTTGCCGACGACGCGGCCTTGTTCTTCTCGGCCAAACGGTTGATCAGGGCATCCATGCCGCCGGCACTCAGGTCCTTCGCGAACTGCCCCTTGTAGGCCTCCACGATCCAGAAGCCGCTGACGTTGACGTCGAAGATCTTCCAGCCCTCGCCGTTCTTCTCGAGGCGATAGTCGAGTTGAATCGGTTCACCGCGGCCGCGAACCTCGGTACGAACGACAAGATCGCCCTCGGAGACAGCGCGCAACGGCTTGACATGCACGCTCTGGTCCTTCACCTGAGTCAGCGCCCCCGAGTAGGTGTTCACCAGCAAGATCTTGAACTCCTCGAGCATGCGCTTCTTCTGCTCAGCCGTGGCCGCGCGCCACTGAGGGCCGACCGACCGGGACGTCATGCGCTCAAAGTTCACATGCGGCATCACCTTGGCATCGACCAGCGCCCGGATGCGCGGAACATCACCCGCTTGAATGGCCTTGTCCGATTTGACGGCGTCGATCACCTCGGTAGAAAGCGTCCTCACGAATTCGTCGGCAGCCGCTGCCTCGGCATGGGTGAGCGGTGCCCAAGCGCCGACACCTGCGGCCACCGCGATGCCCACCAGCGCCCGGAACATGTCTCGTCGAATCATCGTCGTCCTTTCATGTGCGGACCAACGTCGCCCGCTTCAGTCCTCAACGCAGGTCACCCCCTGCGGGTTCACTTCGGTGCTGCAGGCGCCGGGTCCTCGTCCTCGGGGGGGTTGCCGTCGTAGATCTGGCTGCGACGACGTGCCAGGTAGGCGTCACGCAGGAAGGTGTACTTGTCCAGCGCGATGTCGTCGAGTACCCGCGACGCACTCAGCAGTCTCGCACGCGTGTCGAGCACTTGCAGGACCCGAGCGCCGTTCTGGTCACGCACCTCCCCGAAGGCCAACTGCGGCGGCGATGCCTTGGAGTCCACCGCCAGCGCGGCGGCATCACGCAGGGTGGAGGGCCCCAGCAACGGCAGCATCAGGTACGGGCCGCTGGCAACACCCCAATGACCCAGCGTCTGGCCAAAGTCCTCGTTCCGACGTTCCAGGCCCATTTCCTCGGCAACGTCGAAGAACCCGGCAATTCCAAACACCGTGTTCGCGGCCACCCGCATCCCGGTTTCCAGAGCATCCTTCGGTTTGGCCTGCAGGGTCAGGTTCACCACCGACCAGGCATCACCAAGATTGCCGAACATGTTTCCGATGCCGGTGCGCAGCCACTGCGGCACCACGGCCTGGTAGCCCTGCGCGGCGGGCTTGATCACCGCGCGATCGACGGTTTCGTTGAATGCAAAGACCGCGCGATTGAATCGCTCCCAGGGGTCGACGCGGGCCGTGGCGACCCCTGCCTCGTCATCCGGCTTCACACCGTGCGGCGCACTGGCGCAACCGGCGAACAGGGTCACCGCCAGCACGGCGGCGGCTTTGCGCAGCAGCGAAGTGGCATTCATTTGGTTGCGCCTGCGTCGCTGGTCGGTTTGCCCGAAGCATCTCCAGCGCCAGCCTCGGCGGCTTTGCCGAACAGGAACTGGCTGATCAGGTTCTCGAGCACGACCGCCGACTGCGTTTGCGTGATGGTGTCGCCCGCCACGAGGTTCGCCTCTTCGCCACCTGGCTCGAGGCCGATGTACTGGTCGCCCAGCAACCCCGCCGTGAGAATCTTGGCCGAGCTGTCCTTGGGGAACTGGTAGCCCTGGCGCACCTCCATTGTGACAATGCCTTGGTAGGTCTTGGGGTCGAGCGTGATTCGGGTCACCCGACCGACCACCACGCCAGCCGATCGCACCGGCGCGCGTGGCTTCAGGCCACCGATGTTGTCAAAGCGCGCGGCCAGCGTGTAGGTCGCACCGTTGCCGAAAGTGGTCAGGTTGGCAGCCTTCAGGGCCACGAACAACAACGCCGCCAGTGCCAGCACCACGAACAGCCCGACCAGAATCTCGATGTTTCGCTTTGCCATGAGGATTTCCTTCGCGCAGTTCCGGGGTCAGCGACCGGTCGAGAACATCAGCGCCGTGAGGATGAAGTCCATGCCGAGTACACCCAGTGAGGAGATGACCACGGTTCGCGTGGTGGCGTACGCCACACCCTCCGGTGTGGCCTCGGTCTCGTAGCCCTGGTACAGCGCCACTGCGGTGCAGATGATGCCGAAGACGAAGCTCTTGACCACGCCATTGCCCACATCGCGCCAGACATCGACGCCGCTTTGCTGGATCGCCCAGAAGTTGCCGGCATCGATGCCGATCAAGCCAACCGCGACCAGCCACGCACCCAGGATACCGATGGCCGAGAACAGAATCGCCAACAAGGGCATTGATACCACCCCGGCCAGGAAGCGCGGTGCGAGCACGCGTTGGCGCGGATCGATCGCCATCAATTCGAGAGCCGCAATCTGCTCGCCCGCCTTCATCAGGCCGATTTCGGCGGTCAGCGATGTTCCCGCCCGGCCCGCGAACAGCAGGGCCGTAACCACGGGGCCGAGTTCGCGCACCAGCGACAGGTTGACCACCAGGCCCAACGACTCAGCCGCGCCGAAGGTGATCAAGGTGTTGTACAGCTGCAGGGCCAGCACGAAACCGACGGCCATGCCCGAGGCCAGGATGATGATGAGCGAACGGTTGCCGATGGCGTGGATCTGGGTGACCACCAAGCCAAACCGGCGCAGGGCGGCCGGCAGTGCCAGGAGCAGGTCCGAGAAGAACAGCGCCGCTCGACCCCAGCCTCGCAGCACCGCCAGCGTGCGTTCGCCCAGCAGCGCGAGCAGGTTCACTGCGCTCCCCCTCGAGAGGCACGGAAGCCGAAGTCGGCCGCCATTTCGGGGGCCGGGTAGTGGAACTTCACCGGTCCGTCGGGCTCGCCGCGAACGAACTGGCGCACCTCGGGATCGGTGGAACCCATCAGCTCGGCGGGCGTGCCCTGGGCCACGATGCGGCCGCCATTGGCCAGCAGAACGACGTGATCGCTGATGGCCATGCACTCGGGCACGTCGTGCGAGATCACGAGCGATGTGGCGCCGGTGACGTCATTGAGTGTGCGGATGAGCTTGGCGGCCACGCCCATCGAGATCAGATCCAGGCCAGCGAACGGCTCGTCGTACATGATCAACTCGGGATCGAGCGCGATGGCGCGTGCCAAGGCGATGCGCCGCGCCATGCCGCCGGAGACCTCGCTGATCTTGAGCGAGGCCGCGCCGCGCAGCCCCACCGCGTTCAGTTTCATCAGCACGATGTGGCGGATCAGCGCCTCTGGAAGGTCGGTCATCTCGCGCAGCGGATAGGCCACGTTCTCGTAGACAGTGAGATCGGTGAACAGTGCCCCGAACTGGAACAGCATGCCCAGCCGCCGCCTCAGCCGGTACAGCTGCGCGCGGTCATGCACGTCGATCACCTCACCATCGAACAACACCCTTCCCTGGTTCGCACCGTGCACGCCGCCGATCAGGCGCAGCAGGGTCGTCTTGCCGCAGCCCGAGCCGCCCAGCACCGCCGTCACCTTGCCGCGCGCGAAGCGCAGGCTCAGATCCTGCAGGATCGTTCGCCGCTCGTCGTACCCGAACGTGACGCGGTCGATCTCGATGAGGGTGTCGGAAGCAGACAAGCGGCAGGTCACGCGGCCGCTGGCCGCATGGTGGGAGATCCAGGAAAATTCATTGTCGCATGGGGGATTCCACCGATGCCGCAACGGCAGGTTTCGCCCTTGTAAACGCCGGTGAACGACGCGCGCGGCGCGCACGGTGCCGTGCCACCCGGTCGAATCCCCTCGGCCGGAATCAGCGCGGCAGCGTGCTGGAGCCCATGAGGTACTGGTCGATCGAGCGCGCGGCTTGACGGCCTTCGCGAATCGCCCAAACCACCAGCGACTGGCCGCGCCGCATGTCCCCGGCTGCGAAGACGTTCTCGACGTTGGTGCGGTAGCCACCTTCGTCGGTCGATGCCCGTGCCTGGCCGCGGTTGTCGCGCTCCACGCCAAACGCTTCGAGCACGGCGGAAACCGGCCCCGTGAAACCCATGGCCAACAGCACCAGATCGGCCTTCCAGTCCTTTTCCGTGCCCGCAACTTCGGTCATCTTGCCGCCCTGCCATTGCACCTGCACCGTCTTCAGGCCGGTGACCTTGCCCTTGGCTCCCGCGAAGGCCTTGGTGGCAATGGCGAACACCCGCTCGCAGCCCTCCTCGTGGCTGGAGCTCGTGCGCAGCTTGAGCGGCCAGTACGGCCAGGTCAGTGGACGATCCTCCTGGTCAGGCGGCATGGGCATGACCTCGAACTGGGTGACGCTGGCCGCGCCATGGCGGTTGCTGGTGCCGACGCAGTCGCTGCCGGTGTCGCCGCCGCCGATCACGATGACATGCTTGCCCGCGGCGCTGAGCTGGCCCTTGAGCTTGTCGCCGGCCACCACCTTGTTCTGCTGAGGCAGGAACTCCATGGCGAAGTGCACACCGTCGAGGTCGCGCCCGGGAACCGGCAGGTCACGGCTGACCTCGGCGCCGCCAGCCAGCAGCACGGCGTCAAAGGAGGACCTGAGCTCGTCGGCCGAGATCGTCTGCTTGGCGTCATTGGTGATGCGGCTACCCTCGGGCATGGCGCCGATCAGCACACCGGTGCGGAACGTCACGCCTTCGGCCTTCATTTGCTCGATGCGGCGGTCGATGTGCGACTTGTCGAGCTTGAAGTCGGGGATGCCATAGCGCAGCAGTCCACCCACTCGGCCGTTCTTCTCGAACACGGTCACGTCGTGTCCAGCGCGGGCCAGTTGCTGGGCCGCGGCCAGACCCGCGGGGCCCGAGCCGACGACGGCGACCGTGCGACCGGTGCGCACGCGTGCCGGCTGGGGCAGCACCCAACCCTGGCTCCAGCCCCGGTCGATGATGGCGTGCTCGATCGACTTGATGCCCACCGCGTCATCGTTGATGTTGAGCGTGCAGGCCGCTTCGCATGGCGCCGGACAAATGCGGCCGGTGAACTCCGGGAAGTTGTTGGTGGTGTGCAGCACCGCCAGCGCCTGGCGCCAGTCACCGCGGTACACCAGATCGTTGAAGTCCGGGATGACGTTGTTGACCGGACAGCCGTTGTTGCAGAACGGCGTGCCGCAATCCATGCAGCGCGCGCCCTGCACCTTCGCCTGGTCGGCGTCGAGTCCGATGACGAACTCGCGGTAGTTGCGCACGCGCTGGGCGACGGGCTCGTAGCCCTCCTCGAGCCGCGCATACTCCATGAAGCCGGTGACCTTGCCCATGTTCTGATTCCTCGTTCCTGATCACTGAGCCGGTCACTTCGCCGGCACCGGGCGCGAGCCGCGGCCCTTGCCCGCGCTGCGGCTGTCGTCCTTGGCCGCCGTGATGGCTGCGTCACCGACGCGGGCGGCATGCAGCTCGCCCAAGGCGCGGCGGTACTCGTGCGGGAACACCTTCACGAATCGGCCACGGGCCTGGGCCCAGTCGTCCAGGATTTCGCGCGCTCGCAGCGAGCCGGTCCAGCGATGGTGGCTTTCCACCAGGGCCTTGAGCAGCGTCTCGTCGGCCTCGCCGCGGTGCCACAGGCTGCGCTCGAGCGTGGCTTCCTGCTCAGTGCGCGACAGCACCTTGTCCAGGGCCACCATCGCGGTGTTGCAGCGACGCGCGAACTGGCCATCCTCGTCGTAGACGTAGGCCACGCCGCCGGACATGCCGGCGGCGAAGTTGCGCCCGGTGCGGCCCAGCACGACGACTGTGCCGCCGGTCATGTACTCGCAGCCATGGTCACCGGTGCCCTCGACGACTGCGGTAGCCCCCGACAGGCGCACCGCGAATCGCTCACCGGCCACACCACGGAAGAAGGCTTCGCCGCTGGTGGCGCCATACAGCGCAGTGTTGCCGATGATGATGTTCTTCGTGGCGTCGCCCCGGAAGTCGATGCTGGGGCGCACGGCCACGCGGCCGCCCGACAGACCCTTGCCGGTGTAGTCGTTGGCGTCACCGATGAGGTACAGCGTGATTCCTGGCGCCAGGAAAGCGCCGAAGCTCTGGCCGCCCGTGCCCTCGGACTGGATGAAGATCGTGTGATCGGGCAGCCCCTCGGGGCGCTGGCGAATCAGCTCGCCGGAGAGCATCGCGCCGACCGAGCGATTGACGTTGCGCACCTCCTCCATGAACTGAACCTTCTCGCCGCGCTCGATCGCCGGCCGACACTTCTCGATCAGCTTCACGTCCAGTGCGCGCGCCAAGCCGTGGTCCTGCTCGTCGACATGGAAGCGCGGCACGTCGCCGTCGACCCGCGGCTGGTGGAGCACGCGGCTGAAGTCCAGGCCCCGCGCCTTCCAGTGCGCAATGCCCTTCTTCATGTCGAGCAGATCGCTGCGGCCGATCAGGTCGTCGAAGCGGCGGATGCCCAGTTGCGCCATGATCTGTCGCGCTTCCTCGGCGACGAAGAAGAAGTAATTGACCACATGCTCGGGCCTGCCCGAGAACTTTGCGCGCAACACCGGATCCTGAGTCGCCACCCCCACCGGGCAGGTGTTGAGGTGGCACTTGCGCATCATGATGCAGCCCTCGACCACCAACGGTGCCGTGGCGAAACCGAACTCGTCGGCACCCAGCAGTGCGCCGATGACCACATCGCGGCCGGTCTTCATCTGGCCGTCGGCCTGCACCCGCACGCGGCCGCGCAGGCGGTTGAGCACCAGCGTCTGCTGCGTCTCGGCCAGGCCCAGCTCCCACGGTGTGCCGGCGTGCTTGATCGACGACCACGGCGACGCGCCGGTGCCGCCGTCATGGCCGGCAATGACGACATGGTCGGCCTTGCACTTGGTCACGCCGGCGGCAATCGTGCCCACGCCCACCTCGGAGACCAGCTTCACACTGATCGATGCGCGCGGGTTGGCGTTCTTCAGGTCGTGGATGAGTTGCGCCAGATCCTCGATCGAATAAATGTCGTGGTGCGGCGGCGGGCTGATCAGACCCACCCCAGGCACCGAATAGCGTAGAAAACCGATGTACTCGCTGACCTTGCCACCCGGCAACTGGCCGCCCTCGCCGGGCTTGGCGCCTTGTGCCATCTTGATCTGGATTTGATCGGCTGAAACCAGGTACTCGGTGGTCACGCCAAAGCGGCCGGAGGCCACTTGCTTGATCTTCGAGCGCAGGCTGTCACCATCGCGCAACTCGTAGTCGGCAGCGATGACCTTGCTGCCGACGACATCGGAGACCTTCGTGCCCTGCGCGATGCGGATGCCCTTGAGTTCATTGCGATAACGCGCCGGGTCCTCGCCGCCCTCACCCGTGTTGCTCTTGCCGCCGATGCGGTTCATGGCAACGGCCAGCGTGGAATGGGCTTCGGTGGAGATCGAACCCAGGCTCATCGCACCGGTGGCGAAACGCTTGACGATCTCGGCGGCGGGTTCCACTTCTTCCAGGGCGATGGCGCGGGCCGGATCGACCTTGAACTCGAAGAGGCCACGCAAGGTCATGTGACGACGGCTTTGGTCGTTGATGAGCTGAGCGTATTCCTTGTAAGTCTCGAACTTGCCCGAGCGTGTGCTGTGCTGCAGCTTGGCGATGGCATCGGGCGTCCACATGTGCTCCTCGCCGCGCGTGCGCCAGGCGTACTCACCGCCAGTGTCCAGCATGTGCTCGAGCAGCGGGTCGGTGCCGAAGGCCGCCGTGTGCATGCGCAGCGCCTCTTCGGCCACCTCGAACACGCCGATGCCGCCGACCTGGCTGGCCGTGCCGCGGAAGTACTTCTCGACGAAGCCCTTCTGCAGTCCGATGGCCTCGAAGATCTGGGCACCGCAGTAGGACATGTAGGTGCTGATGCCCATCTTCGACATGATCTTGGATAGACCCTTGCCGATGGCTTTGATGTAGTTGGCGACGGCCTTGTCGGCCGACAGCGCGCCGGGCAACTCCTGGTGCATCGCCTCGAGCGTTTCGAGCGCGAGATAGGGGTGCACGGCCTCGGCGCCATATCCCGCCAGCACGGCGAAGTGGTGCACTTCGCGTGCCGAACCCGTTTCGACCACCAGGCCCGCCGTCGTGCGCAGGCCCTCCCGAACCAGGTGGTGGTGGATGGCTGACAACGCGAGCAACGCCGGGATGGCGACGTTGGCTCGGTCCATGCGGCGATCGGTGATGATGAGGATGTTGTGACCACTGCGCAACGCATCGACCGCCTGCGCGCACAGCGATGCCAGCTTGGCTTCCACGCCCTCGCGCCCCCACGACAGCGGATAGGTGATGTCGATCTCGTAGGGCTTGAACTTGCCGTTGGTGTGGCGCTCGATGGCCCGCAAGCGTGCCATGTCATCGAAGTCGAGCACCGGCTGCGTCACCTCCAGCCGCATCGGCGGGTTGACGGCGTTGATGTCCAGCAGGTTGGGCTTGGGGCCGATGAAGCTGTTCAGGCTCATCACGATGGCCTCGCGGATCGGGTCGATCGGCGGGTTCGTCACCTGGGCGAACAACTGCTTGAAGTAGTTGTACAGCGGCTTGTTCCGGTCAGACAGGACTGCCAGCGGCGAGTCGTTGCCCATCGAACCGATGGCCTCCTCGCCTGCAGCAGCCATAGGCGCGAGCAGAAACTTGACGTCCTCTTGCGTGTAGCCGAACGCCTGCTGGCGGTCGAGCAGCGCCTCTGCTGCCGCAGGCATCTGCCCGTTGGCTTCGACCGAGTCGAGCCGGATGCGGACGTTCTCGATCCACTGCCGGTACGGCCGCGCATTCGCAAACTGGTTCTTGAGTTCCTCGTCGTCGACGATGCGCCCCTGCTCCAGGTCGATCAGGAACATGCGCCCGGGCTGCAAGCGCCACTTCTTGACGATGCGATTCTCGGGGATGGGCAGAACGCCGGACTCGGAGGCCATGACCACAATGTCATCGTCGGTGACGATGTAGCGGGCCGGGCGCAGGCCATTGCGGTCG
Organism: Burkholderiaceae bacterium; assembly: GCA_013360485.1. Lineage (GTDB taxonomy): Bacteria > Pseudomonadota > Gammaproteobacteria > Burkholderiales > Burkholderiaceae_C > Pseudaquabacterium. The sequence continues at coordinate 12,734 of JABWBN010000014.1, forward strand.
AGCGTGGCACCGATCTGCTTACCGTCGGTGAACACCATCGCGGCGGGACCGTCCCAAGGCTCGAGCATGGCGGCGTGGTACTCGTAGAACGCCCGCCGTCGCTCGTCCATCAGCCCGTGGTTTTCCCAGGCCTCCGGGATCATCATCATCGCTGCGTGCGCCAGCGGGTAACCCGACATGGTGAGGAGTTCGAGCGTGTTGTCAAAGGTGGCGGTGTCGCTCTGGTGCTCGAAGCTGATGGGGTAGAGCTTCTTCAAGTCGTCGCCCAGTACCGGCGACTTCATGACGCCTTCGCGTGCGCGCATCCAATTGAAGTTGCCCTTGACGGTGTTGATTTCACCGTTGTGGGCCACCATCCGATACGGGTGCGCCAGCGGCCACTCGGGGAACGTGTTGGTGGAAAAGCGCTGGTGCACCAGCGCCAGGGCCGAGACCACACGTGGATCCTGCAGGTCGAGGTAGTACTTGCCGACTTGGTCGGCCAGCAGCAGGCCCTTGTAGATGACCGTGCGGCAGCTCATGCTGGGCACGTAGTACTCGCGGCTGTGGGTGAGCTTGAGCGCCTGGATCGCCGCACTGGCGGTCTTGCGGATGACGTAGAGCTTGCGTTCGAGCGCATCGGGCACGATCACGTCGGGGCCGCGGCCGATGAAGATCTGGCGGATCACCGGCTCCTTGGCACGAACCGCCGGGCTCATCGGCATGTCGCGGTCCACCGGCACGTCACGCCACCCCAGCAGAACCTGGCCCTCGGCCTTGACCGCACGCTCGAGCTCCTGCACGCAAGCCAGGCGCGAGGCGTGTTCCTTGGGCAGGAAGATCATGCCCACGCCGTACTCCCCGGGCGGCGGCAGCGCGACGCCTGTCGAACCATCGGGCGCCACTCCGGCCCGCGCCATTTCGCAGCGGTAGAACTCATCGGGCAACTGGATGAGGATGCCAGCGCCGTCGCCCATCAGCTTGTCGGCCCCGACGGCACCTCGGTGATCGAGGTTCTCGAGGATCTTCAACCCCTGCTCGACGATGGCGTGCGCCCGTTGTCCCTTGATGTGCGCGACGAAGCCGACGCCGCATGCATCGTGCTCGTTGCATGGGTCGTAGAGCCCTTGCGGCTCCAGCGACTGCGTGGCGATGTGGGTGGAACTTCCCTCGGAATGGGCCAGGCGCATGACGCGCTCCTTCACGACTCGAACGGACGAGGCGCGAGATTACTGCAGCGCAGCAACTGACTCAAGAAGATTTTGCTTTGATCTGGCCCTATTTTTAAAGACTGATCTTGTGCATGTTTTTAAATGGGGACATATCAACCCCAGTTCGACTGTGTCTCATGGAGACTTCCTGGGCCGTCCGCGGCGCCGTGGCGCGGCAGGGCGACCGGCTTGCTCAGCCACCCGCGCGACAAATGCGGGCGACCCCAACGCCCAACTCGATCGCGCAACCCGAGTGAGTTGCTCCGAACGGTGCTCGGGCAGCCCTGCCTCCAGCAACTGCGCGTACCTCAGTTCACGATCGAAGGGCGTGTTGCCGAGTGCCCAGTACTCCCGCAGCGGCGCCAGCCACGACACACGGCTGCGGCCCAGGTGGTGTGCAGCGCTGCCGTGCTCCACGTCACCGAACTCGCGGCTGCCCCAGAGGTCGACGAGCACCAGCGCATCCAGCACATCGCCTCCGGGCTCCAGAATCGCCGCACCATAGCGCCGGCTCCACGGACTGCCGACCTGACCCGCACGTCGGTTGCGCGTGGCCACCCAGCGACGCCCCAGATCCTGGACCACGCGCGCCACGCCTGCGGACTCGTCGGGCGTCGCCAGCAGCAACACCTGGGACTGGCACAGTGCGTAGGCATGCACCGCGACGTGGTGCTGCGTCGCAGCCTGCCGCAGCGCATCGAGCAGGCGCTGCCGATCGGCGCGGCCGTCGAACAGCTCGACGCCAGGCGATGCCTGCATCGACACGAGGTGTGCATGACCGGCAAGCGCGAGCCTGGGTAGTCTGGCCATGGGGAAACAATGCGCTCTGGGTCTGCCGACGTCGCCAGACGACTGCCCTCAGTCTGCCGCGAACGCGAAACCGTTGAATGGCTCGCGGCCCGTGAGCCGGCGGTACTCGCGCGTCGCGTAGCGATCGGTCATGCCGGCGATGTAGTCCGCGATGGCCCGATGGCGATCGCCTCTCGCGGCATAGTCGGTGGGCATCTGGCCCGGATCTTCCAAATACACATCAAACAGCTGACGCACCACTTCACGCGCAGCGTCAGTGGTCCCGACCACCTGGGGATGCCGGTAGAGTTCGCGCATCAGGACGCGCTTGAGCGCAGCGACCTCGTCTGCGAGCTCGTCACTGAAACCCACGATCGAAGGCATTTGTCGAACGGCATCGACACTCGCAGGCGCCAACTCCCTCAGCCTCGCCCCACAGAAGTCGATGACGTCGTGGACCTGCTCGGCGAGCATGCGGCGCAACACCTCGAACAGCAGGCGCCGGCCACCCAATGCGGGGTGATCGCGCAGTACCGCAGCATGATGGCGTCGCATCACCGACAACTCGGTCAGCGAATCCATCGTCAGCAATCCTGAGCGCACGCCGTCGTCGATGTCATGCGCGTTGTACGCCATCTCGTCGGCAACATTCGCGAGCTGGGCTTCGAGGCTCGGCCGTGTGCCGGCCACGAACCGCGCCGCTGGGCCAGCAGGCTCGCTCCGCGAGAGCGCGTGCGCGTCGACCCGGTTGCAGTGCTTGAGGATGCCTTCGCGGGTCTCGAAGGACAGGTTCAACCCATCGAACGAAGGGTAGCGCTGCTCGAGCTCATCCACTACCCGCAGGCTCTGCAAGTTGTGCTCGAACCCGCCGTGAGCCCGCATGCAGGCATTCAGTGCGTCCTGACCTGCGTGGCCGAAGGGCGTGTGGCCAAGGTCATGGGCCAACGCAATCGCCTCGACCAAGTCTTCGTGCAGACCCAGGCCACGCGCGATCGATCGCGCCAGTTGGGCCACCTCGAGCGTGTGCGTGAGCCTCGTGCGGAAGAGGTCACCCTCATGATTGACGAAGACCTGCGTCTTGTAGACCAGGCGCCGGAAGGCGGTGCTGTGCACGATGCGGTCACGATCGCGCTGAAACTCGTCGCGACCTCGCGGAGCCGGCTCCGGGTGTCGACGGCCGCGACTTCGCACCGGGTCGCAGGCGTAGCAGGCCAATACCCTGGGTGCGGGCCAGTTCTCGGCGGGGAATGCCAGCGCGTCCTCGATGGCGTCGGCCCTGTCGCCGCAGACCATGTTCGCTGGCTGCCCGCTTCTAGGTGGAAGGCCCGAACCCCGCGTCGCGGGACGGTTCGGTGCATTGGGCAATGACATCGCACACGATGTCGTCGGCAACCGGTTGAACGTCGGCACGCCCACGGTCATCGACGAGCACGAAGCGAATCGAGCCAGCCTCGGCCTTCTTGTCATGCCGCATCAGCTCCAACCACCTGGATGCAGGCATGCGGGGAGCGACAGTGGGCAAGCCCGCGGCCAGCACCATCGACCGAAGACGTCCGACGAATGCTGCACTGACGCGTCCGAGCCGACTGGAAAGCTCCGCGGCCATGACCAGTCCGCAACCCACAGCTTCGCCGTGCAGCCACGTGCCATAGCCCATGCCGGCTTCTATCGCATGGCCAAAGGTATGGCCGAAGTTGAGGATGGCGCGCAGGCCCCCTTCGCGTTCATCAGCCGCCACGACACCGGCCTTGATTTCGCAGCAGCGTCGAATCGCGTAGGCCAATGCACTGGCGTCCAGGCCACGCAGCTCGGTGATGCGGGGTTCGAGCCAGTCCATGAAGGTCAGATCCGCGATAGGGCCGTACTTGATCACTTCCGCGAGCCCAGCCGACAGCTCCCGCTGCGGCAAGGTCCGCAGCAGCCCGAGATCGCAAACCACGCGCACCGGCTGGAAGAAGGCACCGATCATGTTCTTGCCCAGCGGATGGTTGATGGCGGTCTTGCCACCGACAGAAGAGTCGACCTGAGCCAGCAACGTGGTAGGCACTTGCACGAATGGCACCCCGCGCATGTAGCACGCAGCGGCAAAGCCCGTCATGTCCCCGACCACTCCTCCGCCCAACGCATAGAGCACCGTCTTGCGGTCGCAGGCCTTTTCCAGCAGGCGGTCAAAGATGAGATTGAGGGTCTGCCAGTTCTTGTGGACCTCTCCGTCCGGCAACTCCAGGCAGTCCACACTGCCATGCAAAGGGGCCACCCGGTCCAGCAGGGCGCGTGCGTGCAGAGGTCCCACGACATCGTTGGTGACCACGAGCGCGCGCGCAGACTGCGGGAGGCCCTGCCACGCAACGGCGGCGTCGAGCAGGCCATCGCCGATCCAGATGTCGTAGCTGCGTTCACCCAGATCTATGGTGAGCCGGGAGTGCCGATCGGTCGAAGTGGGTTCTCGGGGCATGGCCGAAGTGTAGGCCGCAGCTCGTCGCGGTCACAGAGGTCACTGCGATGGACGCCGCAAGTGGCCGACCCGGCGTGTTGCCGGCTGCAATCAAGTACCTGATGCCCGGTCAGTGGGCTCTCGGCCGACGGTCGCCGGCACCAGCGCTGGGTCGATCAGCCCGGCCAACTCCAACTGCATGAGAACCATGTTGACCAGCGCATGTACTGTTGGGCGCCCGATGTCGATCACGTAGCGCGCGGTCGTCCGGTACAGCGGATCGCGTTCGCGGAACAGCTCGCGTAGCCGGCGCAGCGGGTCGTCGACCTGGAGCAGGGGCCGCTGGGTGTCGTGGCGCAGGCGCCGAAAGAGCTCCTCCGGACTGGTTCGCAGGTAGATCACCCAGGTCCGAGATGCCAGGGCACGCCGATTCGTCTCGCGCAGGATCGCCCCCCCTCCCGTGGCTATGACCAGCCCTCGGCGACGCGTGATCTGTTCGATCGCGCTCTCTTCCAGGTCGCGAAATGCCGCCTCGCCGCGCGATTCGAAGAAAGCACGGATCGGCATGCCGATCTCACGCTCGATTTCCGTGTCGCTGTCGGTGTAAGCCCACCCCAATTGCCGCGCAAGGTGCCTTCCCACGGTGGACTTGCCACATCCGGGCATGCCCACCAGGGAGATACTGTGAGTCGGGTTCAGTCCGGATTGGTGCACAGCACCGGGGCAGTGCGGCTGCTGTAAGTGCCTTCGGGCGGCGAGACCTTCGGGCTCTCTTCCACCCCGTAGGGGCTGACACGGAAGGCTGGAGTCAGGTCCAGCCGGTTCACGATGGACGCAGGCACCGGCAGCACACCGACGAAGTTGGCCCGACCTTCGGTACCGGCCACCCCCGAGGCCGATACGACCAGGTTGAACACGTCCCACGAACCGACGTTTTGTGGATACTCGATGCGCAACACCACACTGCCACTGGCGCTGGTCTTGGTCGATCCTTCGAACGACAGGGCCACATCGGCCTTGCGGGGCTCGAGTGCCGGCCGGCCAGTGGTGAGATTGGCGCTGTCGTTGACGTCTTCCTTCCAGCCGTTGGTGTACTCCTCTGCCACGCCATTGCGGTTCAGGTCTTCGTTGTCGCAGGTGGCCGTGACGACCTGCTCCCAACGCTCCAGGCCGGGGACCCACACGCCTTTCCAGTAGGTCAGGAGATCCAGTGACGCACGGACCTCGACGTCGGCAACGGCATTGCCCGATGAATCGACGACTTGAACCACGTAGCGATTCACGTACTTGACGCCCGTCGAGTCATCGGCTATCAGGTTGTTGGTACCGATGCTCACCGAGAGTGCGTCTGCCGCAACCGTCAAGGTGGTGAACGTCGAGTTGGGGCAGGAACCCACCGCAAAGTCACCGTAGTCCCAGCACGCCCGTATCGTCACACCGTCGGTCGGGCTGAAGCGTGAACCCGGGATGTAGGACGTCGTCGCGACACCATTGGCATCGCTGTAGAGCATCGTGGTGCCAGCGGTGAAGGTGCCGCCTATCGATTGCGGGTCACCGCCCAGATCAAACCTCACGCGGATGTTCTTGACCGGCGCGTTCTGCTCGCTGAGGAAGAGAGCGCGGATGCTGGCCTGGTTGTTCGTCGAACCACCCAGATTCACGGGAACAACACTGGGGTTGGCCGAAACCGATGCCGACTGGATCTTGATGGTGACCGGCGGGATTTCGCCTTGGCCAGCCAGCACCAACACATTCGACTGCGCCTGCACGCCCAAGGCAGCCGCACGGATGATCAGTTCTCCCGGCTCCGCTGGGGCGGTATAGGTGTACTCGAAGTCACCGTTGACGTCGGAGACACCCGTCGTCTGGGTCCCGTTGGCGCCCGTGATGACGATGGACTTGTTGGGCACCGGGTTGCCATTCACGTCGGCCAGCTTGTACTGGATCTTGCCGACCTGACTCGGGCCGAGCGCCGAGGGCAAGAGGGTGGTCTTGATCTGCGACCCGATGATCTGGAAACGCTCCGTCTTGACCAATGCGCCGCTGGTCGCCGTCACCGTGATCAACCGATTGGTCTTGTCGTCGCCGATGCCCACGGCGGCGGTGATCTTGCCATCGGCGTCCGTGACGGTTCCGTTCACCTTGGCTGTGGCGCCGTTGTCGACAGCGAAGATGACGGGGATGTTGGGGACCGCGTTGCGGTTCTCATCCACTGCGGTCAGCGTGGCCGTGATCGTTTGTGTGCCCGAGTTGGGCAGGCTCAGTGCAGACAGCGTCAGCACCATGTCCGCAGCGGTGGGTGTCGTGCTGCCAGCGTCAATCACGGTGAGTTCGGCTGTCTTGGTGATCGAACCCGCGGCCGCCGTGACGGTGATTGTGCGCTGCGTGCGGTCCGAACCAATGCCGATCGTGCCCAACACCCGGCCGTCCGGACCCGTCTTGTTGCCGGCATCGCCCGACACCACCACGGTCGCACCTGCGTCGACTGAAATCGTGACCTGCACGCCCTCGAGCGCGTTTCGGTTGGCATCGACAGCGGTCACGGTCGCTTCGACCGTCTGGCTGCCGGAATTGTTGATGGTGGCCGATGACAGCACCAGTGTCAGATCGGAAGGCGTGGGCGCGGGCGTGGTCCCCATGATCGGACTGCCCGCACTGCCACCGCCACCCCCGCAGCCGGCGACCACCGCGGTCAGCAGGCCGGCGATCCAGGTTCGCCAGGACATCATGCTCTTCACTCCTTGAGATTCCAGGTTCAGCGCCTGAAGCCTAGCGGGCCGTCGGACGCTCGGTCACGATCTTCGGGGTGATGAAGATCAGCAGTTCGGTCTTGTTGGCCACGCGAGCGGTGTTGCGGAACAAGGCCCCGACGAACGGGACGTCGCCCAGCAGCGGCACCTTGTTGACCTCGTTGCGCTCGACCTGGGTGAAGATGCCACCGATGACCACAGTGCCGCCGTTCTCGACCAACACTTGCGTACGCGCATGTTTGGTGTCGATGGCGAAACCCATTGAAGTCGACCGACCGACACTGTCCTTGTTGACGTCGAGGTCGAGGATGACGGCGCCCTCCGGTGTGATCTGGGGTGTCACTTCCAGTCGGAGGTTGGCCTTGCGCCACGCGATGGCCGTGGCGCCGCTGGATGTGGCCACCGGATAGGGCAGTTCCTCGCCCTGCTCGATGACGGCCTTCACCTGGTCCGCGGTGATGACGCGCGGGCTGGAGACGATCTTGCCCTTGCCATCGGCCTCGAGCGCGGACAACTCCAAGTTCAGGAAGCGATTGGCCGTGGGACTGAACAACGACAAGGCAAACGACGCGGCCGACTGCGTGGAGAAATTGCCCGAGTTGGCCGGCAGATTGATCATCTGTGTATCGGTGTACTTGAAGTCGTCGGTCTTCAACTGCAGCGTCTGGCCGCCTGCAGCGTTGTAGTTGCCGCCGACCGTCACGTAGTTGTTTCCACCCACGTTGTAACCGGGCACGCCGCCCAGCAAGCCCCGGAAGTCCGACGCACCGAGCTTGACGCCGAGCGCACGGCCGAATTTGTCGTCGGCTTCGACCAGTCGCGCCTCGATCAAGACCTGGCGCACCGGAATGTCGATCTTCGCGATCAGAGCGGTGATTTCCTCGAGCTTGCTCGGAATGTCGGTGACGAAGAGCTGATTGGTGCGCGACTCGAACATCACGCTGCCACGTGCGGTGAGCACGCGGGTTGCAGAAGTCGATGCGGAGCCACCACCACTGCTCGACCCGGTGGCTGTGCCCGCCAAGCCCTTCGCCACCTCCTCGGCCTTCGTGTAATTGAGCTGGAACGCCTGTGTGCGCACCGGCTCGAGTTCCGCAACTTTCTTCTTGGCTTCCAGTTCCACCTGTTCCTTGGCAGCCAGTTCGTCCTTGGGCGCGATCCACAGCACATTGCCGTTCTTGCGCACGCCCAGGCCCTTGGCCTGCATGATGATGTCGAGTGCCTGGTCCCAGGGCACGTCCTTCAGGCGCAGCGTGACGTTGCCGGTCACCGTGTCACTGGTGACCACGTTGAAGTTGGTGAAGTCGGCGATCACCTGCAACAGTGCGCGAACTTCGATGTTCTGGAAGTTCAGTGAGAGTTTCTCGCCGCTGAAGCCAGGACCTTGAGTCAGCTTGTGCGGGTCGACTTTCATCGGTCGGACTTCAAGCACGAACTGGTTGTCGCTCTGGTACGCGCTGTGCTCCCATGACCCTCGCGGCTCGACAACCAGACGGACCCGTTCACCCGCCTGGAAGGCCGACACGCTCTGCACCGGCGTGCCGAAGTCGGTGACGTCCAGACGCTTGCGCAGGTTCTCGGGCAATGACGAGCGCAGGAACTCGACCACCAGATTCTGGCCCTGCTGGCGGATGTCGACCCCGACCTGGGTATTGGCCAGGGAGACGAGCACACGGCCGGAACCATCTGGCCCACGGCGGAAGTCGATGTCGCGCAACGGCAACTGCTGCTCGTTCTGGCTGGCAGCGAAATGCACCGGTTCACCGGAGGTCGACGCTGTCATGGGCGCTGCGGTCGATTCAACCGTCAACACCAGCGCGTTCCCCTGCAACTCGGCGCGGTAGCTGGAGGGCTGGCGCAGGTTCAGGACCACCCGGGTGCGCTCGCCTGCCTGCGCCACGATGGCCGAGCGCAAGTTGCCCTGGTTGATCTCAACGTTCGACTTGCCCAGTGCGTTGCCGATGCCCGGCAAGTCGATCGCAATGCGGGGCGGCGTCTGCACCGCGAAGCCGTTGGGTACGGTCGCGAGCGGCTCCTTCAACTCGATCCGCACGACCTCGGCGCCTGCCTGCTGCGTGGCCGTGATCGACTGGATCGCGTTCTGCGCCCACGCTGCCATCGGCGTGAGCAGTGCCAGCGCAAGGGCGGCAAGTCCGGCGCGCCACTTCACCATGTTGCGGTTCTCCTGCTTCTGATTCATCGCGCCTTCTCCTGCAACTGGAGCGTGCTGGTGCGCTCGATCCATTCACCGGCCGCATCCTGGACGATCTCTCTCAAGAGAACTTCCGTTTCATTGATGCGGGTGATCTTTCCAAAGTTCTGACCCAGGTAGTCACCCTGCTTCACCTGGAAGAGCAGGTTGTCCACCTTTAACAGCGCAAACTGCCGGCCACCTTTGGTGAGACTGCCCACCATGGACATGCTGTCCACCGGATAGGCCTCGAGCGGCTCCTTGCGGCGGTTCAACTCAGCTGCCAGCAACGAGTTCGGCTGTCGAGCCTCCTGCTTGATGGCCACGGCCAGTTTCTGATTGCTGAATGGCTCCACCGCCTCAGCACCTTGATAGGGCGCTGGGTCGAACTTCTTGGGCGGCACCAACGGCTGAACGCTCGGCTTGACCGACTTGCGCTCTTGGTCCATCCAGACCGAGAGCTCTTCCTGGTCGGCTGAACAGCCGGCCAGAGCGGCCACTGCCAGCATCAGGGCCCCGAGGGTGTGCGGCTTCATTTCTTGGCAGCCCCCTTCGCCTTGGCCGCAGCGTCGGCCTTGGCCTTGCGGATCTCGGCGATCTCGTTGACGTCGAGGTAGCGGTAGGTGCGCGCCGTCGCCTCCATCGCCAGATTGCCAGAGCTGTCCTTCACCGGTGTGGTGATGTTCAGGTTATGCAGGGTGACGATACGAGAGAGATTGGCGACATCGGCCGTGAATGCACCGATGTCGTGATACCGCCCGCTGACCTTGATCGCGATCGGCAACTCGGCGTAGAAATCCTTCAGGTCGACCTGCCCCGGCTTGAACAACTCGAACTGCAAACCACGGCCGATACCGGCCTGGTTGATGTCCGACAGCAATGCGTCCATCTCGGCCTTGCCCGGCAACTGCTTTTCGAGCTGCGTGACGTACTCCTGCACCTGCTGCTTCTGCTTGCGCAACTCGGTGAGGTTCACCGCCTGAGCCAGCTTGGCACGGAAATCCTCCTTCAGCTTGGGCTCCTTGCTTCGCTCGAACTCGAGCGTCTCGGTGGCGCCGCTGATGATCACGAACCACAAGACGGCGACCGCGGCAGCGGCCATGGCCACCCATGCTGCGGCCTTGGGCAAGAAGGGCCAGTTGCCCGGCTCGCGGGTATTCAGACCCTTGAACTGCGAACTGACCTTGCCGAAGGCGCTGGCGATGTCGAGATTGGCGGGGAGTGTGGTGTCTGCCATTGCGCTAGCTCCGTCAGGTCGCCTTGCGAGGCACTGGGCCTGAGGGTCCGGACGCAGGCGCCGACGCCGGCTTGTCTGCACCCGGGGGGGGCGGTTGCTTCAGAGACACTCGAACCGAGAAGTCGAACAACCGACGCTGCTCGCGACTGCCTGCGGTGACCGGCACGTTGACTGCCTTGATCTCGACGAGGTCGGGCTGGCGCAGCCACTGCGATTGATGCTGGGCATTGCGCAACAGCTCGGACACCCGTTCGTTGGTCTGGGCGACCCCGGAAATCGTCACCAGATCACCGTTCTGCTTGATCGAGGTGAGGTAGATCCCCTCCGGGGTGTAGCGAACGAGTTCGTCGAGCAGGTACACCGGCACGTTGCGGTTGGTCTGCAGGTCCTCGACCGCCTTCTGGCGCGCCTTCAGGCTGTCGATCTCGGCGCGCAAGTTGGCGATATCCTTGATCTGGCCCTCCAAGCGCTTGATTTCGCCGGTCAAGAAACTGTTGCGTTCTTCCTGGGCCGTGGTCATTTGAAGCACGACGCCATACCAGATGACGCCGATACCCAGGCCCAGCACGGCCGCGAGCCCGAGGCCGGAGAAGAACGCCCGCTTGCGCTGGCGGCGCTTCTCTTCGCGGTGCGGCAGGAGGTTGATCAGGATCACTGCACGAACCTCCTCATCGCAAGCCCGCATGCCGTGAGGTAGGACGGTGCGTCACGCCGCACCTTGGCCTCACGCACGGCCGAGCCGAGCTTCATGTTGTCGAAGGGGTTCACCACCATGGAGGCAAAGCCGGTCAGTTCGGTCACGCGCTCCTTGAGCCCGGGCAGCGTGGCCGTGCCACCGGCGAGCATGACGTAGTGGACCTTGTGGTGCGGGGTGCTGGTGAAGAAATACTGCAGTGCCCGGCCGATCTCCTGCGACAGGCTGTCGACGAACGGCGCCAGAATGATGTTGTCGTAATCGTCGGGCAGGTCGCCCGCGATCTTCTTCTGCTCGGCTTCCTCGAACGAGAAGCCGTACTGCCGCGAGATCAGCTGTGTGAGCTGCGAGCCGCCGAAGGCCTGGTCCCGGTCATAGAGCATATCGTCGTCCCGCAGCACCTTGAGGCTGGTGGTATCGGCACCGATTTCGAACAGCGCCACCAACGCATCGCGACCCTCATTGGGCAGCGAACCCACCACACGGGACATGGCCAGCCGGGATGCGTGCGACTCGATGTCGAGCACCATGGGCTTGAGGCCGGCGGCCTCGGCCAAACCCTGGCGGTCTTGCACCCGATCCTTGCGCGAAGCTGCGATCAGGACCTCGACATCGCCACTGGATGTGGCGCTCGGTCCAATCACGCAAAAATCTAGGCTCACTTCATCGAGCGAGAACGGGATGTACTGATTGGCCTCGGACTCGACCTGAAGCTCGAGCTCTTCTTCGCGCAGCCCGGCCGGCAGCATGATCTTCTTGGTGATCACCGCTGACTGTGGCATCGCCATGGCGACGTTCTTGGTCTTGGTGCCGCTCTTGTGCACCAGTTTTCGCACCGCCTCGGCCACTTCGTCGAACTTCTCGATCTGGCCATCGGTGATCCAGCCCTTCTCGAAGGGTTCGGAAGCGAAGCGCTCGAGCACGTACTCGCCGTTGGAGCTCTGACCCAGCTCGACGAGCTTGGCGCTCGACGAACTGATGTCCAGCCCGATCATCGGCTGGTGCTTGCGGCCCAGCAGCAAGTCCAGAAAGCTCACGACAGATCTCCCCTCTCGGGCGAAACAGGGACAGTCAATTCTTAAGAAACTACTTCAATGCTAGCAGTAAAGCCTTTGTGCACCAAAGGAATTTCCCTCGCCGAGTTTGTAACCTCGTTGCGATTCTCCGACGCCAGCACGCGCATTTGAAACAAGGCGCTATCGCGGCAAGTCGCCGACGAGCTGCGATCCGGCGCCAGGTGTGACGTTCTATACACTTGCAGGCTCTATGACGCAATCCGACAGTGGCGCCCCGCCCTACCCCGAATCCGGGCGCCGCCGGTGGTGGGCGACGCCCGTACGCCTGCTCACGTGGTGCGCGGGCGCCACACTCGCGGCGGTTGTCGGCATGCTGATGCTCCTGGCGGTCGCCCTGTCGGTGGCGTATCCGAACCTGCCCGAGGTCAGCGGCCTGGCGGACTACCGGCCACGTTTGCCCCTGCGGGTGATCTCCGCAGACGGTGTGCTTCTGGGCGAGTTTGGTGAGGAGCGCCGCATCTACACGCCCATTGCCCAGATCCCGCGGGTGATGCGGGAGGCCGTGCTGGCCATCGAGGACGCACGCTTCTACCGCCACAGCGGAGTCGACTACCTTGGCGTCGTACGAGCCGGACTGGCGCAGTTCAACCGCGCGAAGAGCCAGGGAGCATCGACGATCACGATGCAGGTAGCGCGAAATTTCTACCTGTCCACCGAGAAGACATTCACGCGCAAGATCTACGAAATCCTGTTGGCATTGAAGATCGAGAGCCAGTTGTCCAAGGACCAGATCCTGGAGCTGTACATGAACCAGATCTTCCTGGGCCAGCGGGCCTATGGCTTTGCCGCCGCCGCTGACATCTACTTCGGCAAGCCGCTCAAGGAACTCTCGATCGCCGAATCGGCCATGCTTGCGGGCCTGCCTCAGGCGCCCTCGGCTTACAACCCGATCGCCAACCCCCAGCGCGCGACACGTCGACAACAGTACATCATCCAGCGGATGTACGAAAACGGCTACATCACCGAGGAGCAGGCCGAGGCAGCGCGCCGCGAGCCTTTGCGTTACCGCCCCCAAAACGATAGCGGCACCCATGCGGAGTACGTAGCCGAGACCGTGCGCCAGCTCGTTCACAGCCAATATGGTGACGAAACCACTACCCGGGGGCTCGACGTCCACGTGACGGTCGACTCTGCCGACCAACTCGTCGCCTACCGAGCCCTGCGCAGGGGTCTACTCAACTTCGAACGACGCCAGGTCTATCGCGGCCCCGAGGACTATGTCGACTTGCCGGCGGATCCTGCCGACCTGGATACGCGCATCGCCGAGGCACTGGCCGATCACCCGAACAACGACGAGCTCAAGGCTGCCGTCGTCCTGGAAGCGTCCCCCAGCAAGGTGGTTGCGGCACTGCAGTCGGGGGAGTCGATCACTGTCACCGGCGACGGGCTCAAGCCGGTAAGGTCAGGCTTGTCCTCGAAGGCGGGCCCGAAGACGCAGATCCGCCGCGGTGCCGTCGTTCGCGCCGTGAAGGGACCCAAGGGCGATTGGATACTCACGCAGCAGCCGGAAGTCGAAGGCGCGTTCGTCTCGATCGATCCTCGAACCGGTGCCATACGCGCGCTGGTGGGCGGTTTCGACTTCGGAAAGAACAAGTTCAACCATGTGACGCAAGCTTGGAGACAGCCGGGCTCGAGCTTCAAGCCATTCATCTATTCCAGCGCGCTGGAGAAAGGCTTTACTGCTCAGACCACGGTCAACGACGCACCACTGTTCTTTGACGCAGACGCCACCGGTAGCCAGCCCTGGGAACCCAAGAACTACGACGGCAAATTCGAAGGGCCGATGCCGCTGAAGCAGGCCCTGGCCAAGTCGAAGAACATGGTGTCTATCCGAGTTTTGGAGGCCGTGGGCACCCAGTACGCACAGGAATGGGCGACACGGTTCGGCTTCGATGCCGACAAGCACCCGCCCTACCTCACCATGGCACTTGGCGCGGGTTCTGTCACTCCACTACAGATGGCCAGCGCCTACTCCGTCTTCGCAAACGGCGGCCACCGCGTCAATCCGATGCTGATCACCCGCATCACCGACAACCAGGGCCGCCTGCTGCGCGACGTGCAGCCGCCGGAGATCGACGAGTCCATGCGTGTGATCGATGCGCGCAACGCTTTTGTCATGACCCAGCTCCTCGGCGAAGTCACCCGGGCCGGCACCGCGGCGGCTGTCCACCAGACGTTCCGCCGTGCCGACCTGTACGGGAAGACGGGCACGACGAACGACTCGATGGACGCCTGGTTCGCTGGCTACCAGCCCCACCTGACTGCTGTGGTGTGGATCGGCTACGACAACCCGCGCAAACTGGGCGACCGCGAGACGGGAGGTGGGCTGGCCTTGCCGGTCTGGATGGAATACATGGCGCATGCATTGAAGAAGCTACCCCAGGTCGAGCCGGTGGTGCCCGAGGGTGTGGTGCAGCGCGACAGTGACTGGATCTATGACGAGTACGGCCCCGGTGCCGGGGTGAGCAGCGTCGGCATGGACGACAAGCTGCCGCAAGCGCCCACGGACGAGGAGCGCAAGGGCATCCTCGACCTCTTCCGGCGTTGACCTCCTTCAGCCCAGAGGCACGCACCGCGGAAACTCGCGCCCAGAGGCCCGCCACCTGCGGCCAACCGCGCGGCGGCAGGCTCGAGCCCGACTCAGCTTGGCGAAAACACCAGCGCCCGAGCCGCCTGCTCGCTGGCGCATTTCGACAGCAGGTCGAAGAACTCGCGGTCATCGCGCGTATCGCGCCACAGGCCTTGGGTATACCGGAAGTGATGCCCCCCGGAGCGGGCCGCCAGCCAGATTTCGTGCAAGGGCGGCTGCGTGTTGATCACGATCTTGCTGCCGCCCGGAAAGCTCAATTCGAGCAGTCCCCCGGTGCGCGCTGAGTCGATGTCGATCACGTCGTCCTGCAGCCACGCATCGACGATGGACTCGATGCGCGCCAGCACGGCGTGCGCCACGTGATGGAACTCGGCATCGGTCAGGCTGGAAGACTCGGGGCTCATGGCGATAATGCCTTCATGCATCGGAACGCCAGTGTAGCCATCTGCGCCATCCTGATCGGCATCATGGTCGGCCTGCTCGCCGGGTGCGGCCAGAAAGGGCCGTTGCGCTTGCCGGCGCCAGCGCCCGCCGCTTCGGGCAGCACGGGCTAGGCGACGGGGCGCGCTTCGCAATCAGGTCGTGTCGCACGGCACGCCCTATCGCCGCACCCGCTAGATCCGCCCCTCGGCCACGCCGTGGCATGCCACCTGGATGCCCTTGAATGGCAACAGTTCCGGGCGCTCGTTCGAGCAACGCGCATTCGCGTGCGGGCAGCGGGGATGGAAGGCGCAACCACTGGGTGGGTTCAGCGGGTTCGGCACCTCGCCTTGCACCGGCGTGCGTGCGCGGCCCGTCATGCCGATGTCCGGGATCGCATCGAGCAGCATCCGCGTGTAGGGGTGCCGCGGTGCGCTGAACAGCGACTGGCGACCTGCGAGTTCGACCAGGCGGCCCAGGTACATCACGCCCACATGGTCACTCACGTGGCGCACGACCGCCAGGTTGTGTGAGATGAACAGGTAGGTCAGCCCGCGCTCGCGCTGCAGGTCCTTCATGATGTTGAGCACCTGCGCCTGGACCGACACGTCCAATGCCGAAGTCGGCTCGTCGCAGACCAGGAACTCGGGCTGCGTCGCCAGCGCGCGGGCAATCGAGATGCGCTGACGCTGTCCGCCGGAGAACTGGTGCGGGAACTTCTCCATATCGGCCGCAGCCAGACCCACCGAAGCGAGCAACTCACCGACTTGTCGCCTGAGCGTGGCGTCATCGGTGACCAGCGCATGCTCGCGCAGCGGTTCACCGACGATGTCGCGGACCTTCCAGCGCGGGTTCAGGCTCGCATAAGGGTCCTGGAAAATCATTTGCATGCGCTTGCGCAACATGCGCCCCTGCGGGGTGGCGAGTGTGGCCTGGGTGTCCTGACCATCGAAACGCACTTCCCCACGCGTGGGGCCGTAGAGGCCCACCAACAGGCGCGCCACCGTGCTCTTGCCACAGCCCGATTCGCCGACGAGCGCCAGCGTCTTGCCGCGCTCGATCGTGAAACTCACGCCGTCGACCGCATGCACGAACAGCCGAGGCTTGCGCTCGAGCACCCGGTTGAGCCACGGCGGCGAAACATCGAACACCTTGGCCAGCCCCTGAACCTGCACCAGCGCGTTCATTGGACGCCCCCCGCGGCCTGCGTGGCCAGCCAGCAGGCGGCACGCGTGGCACCCGCCGGCATCAGTTCGGGTCGGTCGCTGCGGCAGCGATCGATCGCCCGCGGACAGCGCGGATGAAAGGCGCAGCCGTTCGGAATCGCCGTGAGCCTGGGCATTGCGCCGTCGATCTGCATCAGCCGCTCGCGATCGGCATCCATCGATGGGATGGAGCCCATCAGACCCACCGTGTAGGGGTGCGCAGGTCGGTGGATCACATCGGCCACCGGCCCCACCTCGGCGATGCGGCCGGCGTACATCACCGCCACCCGATCGCACGACTCCGCGATCACGCCCATATCGTGGGTCACCAGCATCACAGCCGCCCCATGCTCCTTGGTCAGCCGCTTGAGCAGGCTGATGATCTGCGCCTGAATGGACACGTCCAGCGCCGTCGTGGGCTCGTCGGCGACGATGAGCTTGGGCTCGGCCGCCAGGGCCAGTGCGATCACCACCCGCTGGCGCATGCCGCCAGAGAACTGGTGCGGGTACTGGTCGATGCGCTGCTCTGCCGCCGGGATGCCGGTCTCCTGCAACAGTCGGATCGCACGCTGCTTCGCCGCTTGGGCGTCGAGACCGAGATGAACCTGGATCGTCTCCGTGAGTTGACGCCCCACGGTGACCAGCGGATTCAGGGAGGTCAACGGGTCCTGGAAAATCGCGCCGATCTGGCGACCACGGATCTGTCGCATCTGATCGTGCGTGAGCGTGTCGATGCGCTGGCCAGCCAGACGGATCTCGCCGGCAGCGATCCGGCCCGGCGGTTCCAGCAGGCCGATGATGGCCGCGCCGGTCAGCGACTTGCCGGCGCCCGATTCGCCGACCACGCCGAGGATCTCGCCCGGGGCGATGTCGAACGAAATGTCGTCCAGGGCACGCAAGGTGCCGCGCCGCGTTGGGAACTCCACGCGCAGGTGACTGACTTCGAGCAATGGTGCAGACATGTCGGTGTCAGCGCAGGCGCGGGTTCAGGGCGTCGCGCAACCAGTCGCCCAGCAAGTTGACGGACAGGGCGATCATGATCAGCACCACACCCGGGAAGATGGTGATCCACCACTCGCCGGAGAACAGGAAGTCCTGGCCCACGCGGATCAGGGTGCCCAGCGAGGGCGAAGTCGGCGGCACGCCGACGCCGAGGAACGACAACGTGGCCTCGGTGATGATGGCCGTGGCGATGTGAATCGTGGCCAGCACCAGAACCGGCCCCAGGACGTTGGGCAGGACATGCCGGCGCATGATGCGCATCGGCGACACACCGATCACCCGCGCCGCCTGCACGTACTCCTTCTGCCGCTCGACCAGGGTGGAGCCGCGCACCGTGCGCGCGTACTGCACCCAACCGGTCAGCGAAATGGCGATGATGAGCACCGTGAATGCCAGCGTGTCGTGCGCATTGGGAAACAGGGCCCGGCCCACTCCATCGATCAGCAACGCAATCAGGATCGACGGGAACGACAGCATCACGTCGCACACCCGCATGATGAAGGCATCGACCCGACCACCCACGAAGCCCGACAGCAGGCCCAGGGCAACGCCGACCACGACCGACACCAGGACCGACGCGAGCCCGACGAACAAGGAGATGCGCGACCCGTACATCAGGGCCGACAGGATGTCGCGTCCCTGGTCGTCGGTGCCGAGCAGGTACTTGCTCGTGCCCTCGGGCATCCACGCCGGTGGCAGACGCGCATCCATCAGTTCGAGCGAGGCCAGGTCGAGCGGGTTGTGCGGAGCCAGCCAGTGCGCGAAGACGGCGCAGATCACGCACACCAGCGCCACCAGGGCGGCGAGCACCGCCACCGGCGAGGTTCGGAAGCTGTACCAGACATCGCTGTCCAGGAAGCGCGCCAGCGCTCCTGGCGCAGCCGGCTGCGCTAGGGAGGTGTCATTCATGGGGGTCAGTGTCCGGCGGCACCGCGCTCGATGCGCAGGCGCGGGTCGACTGCGAAGTACAGCAGGTCGACCACCAGGTTGATGATCACGAAGATCAGGGCGATCAGGCACAGGTAGGCGGCCATGACCGGGATGTCGGCGAACTGCACCGCCTGGATGAACAGCAGCCCCATGCCCGGCCACTGGAACACCGTCTCGGTGACGATGGCGAACGCGATGATCGCGCCCAGTTGCAGGCCAGCTATGGTGATCACGGGTACCAGGGTGTTCTTCAGCGCATGCCCGAAGTAGACCCGGCGGTCCGGCAGGCCGCGGGCACGGGCGAACTTGATGTAGTCGGTGCGCAGCACTTCCAGCATCTCCGAGCGCACCAGGCGCAGCACCAGCGTCATGGGAAACAACGACAGCGTGAATGCGGGCAACAGCAGGTGCTTCAGGCCATCGGCGGTGAGCAGCCCGGTGCTGAGCCAACCCAGCGTGACGACATCGCCGCGGCCGAAGCTGGGCAACCACTTGAAGGTGACGGCGAAAACCAGGATCAAAAGTATCCCGATCAGGAAGTTGGGCAGCGAGACGCCCAGCAGCGAGCCGGTCATCACCACCTGCGACATGAACGTTCCCCTGCGCAGGGCGGCATACACGCCCAGCGGAATGCCGACCGCCAGACCGAGCACCGCCGCAACGGCTGCCAACTCGAGCGTGGCGGGGAAGCGCTCGGCAATGAGCGACGACACCTTGCGTCCCTGCCGCAGGCTCAGGCCGAACTCACCCTGCGCGGCATTGCCGATGAACTTGCCGAACTGGACGATGAAGGGCTGATCCAGCCCCAAGTCGGCGCGCAGCTGCTCGCGCTGTTGCGGCGTGGCATCCTGGCCCAGCAGGTTGGTGACCGGATCGCCCACATACTGGAACAGCATGAAGGCGATGAAGGCCACGGTGACCATGACGATCATCGCCTGGATCAAGCGGCGGAGGATAAAGGCAAGCATGGCGAAGTCAGGAGCGCTGGTACGCGCTGTCCATGCACGCTCGTGGCAGCTAGACAGCGATGGAGGCAACGGGTCGCGCCGCCTCTCGAGCCCGACATGATGAGCAAACCCCGCAGAACCGGCAAAGGGGGAAACACCGGTTCCCACCCGCTTCCAAGTGTCAATGGGATGCACCAAAAGCGACGGCCGCCCGTGGGCGGCCGTTGTGAGGTGCGGCAACGGCGCTGTGCGCCGCGCCGCTCTGCCAAAGGGTCAGAAGTGGTGGCGGAAGCCCACGCCGTAGGTCGAGGCCTTGGCGGAGCCATCGCGGTGCATCACACCGTACAGGAACGTGCGCTTGGACAGGCTGTACTTGCCTTCGAACACATAGTCGGTGCTCTTGACGGCGCTGCCCGAGTCACGGGCGACGTCCAGGGTCACCGAGCCGGCGCCGAACGAAGCGCTACCGCCCACGCTGAAGCCCTTGATCGCGCCGGCCGGATCCTGGTAGCTGGCCGCAACCTTGAACATGCCGAAGTTGTAGGCGCCGCCGAAGGAGATGCTGCGATCACCGCCGGATGCCTTGCTCCATGCGCCGGACAGCGCGATGGGGCCAGCAACGTAGGTGGCAGTCAGGTTGCTCTTGCCCTTGCCGCCGTTGTCCTGCTTCAGCACATGGCCGAACTTGGCCGAAAAGCCACCCATGTTGGGGGTGGTGTAGGTCCAGGCGCTGTTCTCGCGGGAGCCGCCGGTGAAGCCGAACATGTTGGCAATGGCCGAGTAGTTGGCGGCGCCGGTCAGTTCGTAGGTGGCGAACGAGTAGAAGCCCGGGCTCAGCGAGCGGCCCATGCGCAGCGAGCCGAAGCCGCCTTGCAGTTCGGCGAACGCATTGCGCTGCCACGTCACGGCCTCGGTGGCACCGCTTTCGAGGTTGACGGCCTGCTCGATGTTGAAGGCCATCTTCAGGCCACCGCCGAGGTCTTCGACGCCGCGCATGCCGAGGCGGCTGTTGCCGTTGTTGAGCAGGCCATTGCCGCTCATCTGTGCCGACGTGCCCTTCGACTTCGACAGCGACAGGTCGGCAACGCCGTACATCGTGACGCTGGATTGAGCAGAGGCCACGCCAGCAACGCTACCGAGTACGGCGAGAGCGAGCAGAGACTTTTTCATTGCATTGATCTCCATGGTTGAACAAGAGGTCCCGATCCCGAAGAGAACCCGCACCCGGAAAACGGCGCAGGCCGGTCAGGCCAACCTCCTCATCGGAAGTTGCGGCTATTGCACCATCCGCGCCGAGGGGTTGCAAAGAAATGGGCGCAAAAAGCAGCCACTCTGTTGTCTGCCGACAACGAGGGCCCAAACCGGCCAGGCGGTCACGCCGCGGACACACCGCAGCCAGCCGTTACCCAACCGGAACGGAACCTGGCAGAGACCCAACCGAACGTTTCACCATGCCGGTTGAGGAGTGTCCTCACGTCCTGCCGGCGTCCGCCAGCGCCACTCAGGCAACGGGTGCCTGCGCAGCAATCTGCCCGGAATTGTCGTCAACTCCTGTGATTTCGTAGCTAGTGGTTACTTCTGCCGTCTTCGACAGCATGATCGTCGCCGAGCAATACTTCTCGTGCGACAGCGCGATGGCCCGTTCTACGGCCGCTGCCGGCACACCCTGTCCACTGACGATGAAATGCAGGTGGATGCGCGTGAACACCTTGGGATCACCCGATGCACGTTCGGCCTGCAAGCGGACCCGACAGTCGGTGACGCGGTGGCGCCCGCGCTGGAGGATCAAGACCACGTCATAGGCGGTGCAGCCCCCGGCCCCCGCCAGCAGCAGTTCCATCGGCCGAGGCGCAAGGTTGCGTCCGCCTCCTTCGACCGCACCGTCCATCGTGACGACATGGCCGCTTCCGGTCTCGGCCATCATGCCCATGCCGCTTCCCGGTACCCAGTGGATCGTGCATTCCATCGTGACCTGACCTGTGCGCGCTGGAGCAGCGCCTCTAGCCCATGACGCCCGCATGATATTGCAGCGCAACAACCCCGCGGCTAGACTTGCAGACTTGTCTCCTCCACCTCCCTCAGGGGTGGTTCTGGCCCGCGGCTGACGCCGCGGGCTTTTTTCTGGCCGAACCCCTGGCACTCGAGCCAGCTGCGCAGTTCCACCGCCGGCATCACCGTCGCCAGTCGCCACGGCCAAGTGCAGCGCCCCGCTATCATGCCGCGCTGCACCATGTCCGCTCGAGGAAAGGCCCACGATGGCCCGCGCCGCGCAACCCGACTACCTGAAGAAGATCCTCACCGCCCGCGTCTATGACGTGGCCATCGAGTCGTCGCTCGATCCTGCTCGCAACCTGTCGCGGCGCCTGGGCAACCATGTGTGGCTCAAGCGCGAGGACCAGCAGCCGGTGTTCAGCTTCAAGCTGCGGGGTGCCTACAACAAGATGGCGCATCTCACGGCCGAGCAACTGGCCCAGGGTGTCATCTGCGCATCGGCGGGCAACCATGCACAAGGGGTGGCTCTGGGTGCGCGACGACTGGGTTGCCGTGCGGTGGTGGTGATGCCGGTGACGACCCCGAAGCTCAAGATCGACGCCGTTTCGGCGCTCGGTGGCGAGGTGGTGCTTCATGGCGACAGCTACTCCGACGCCTACCAGCATGCGCTCGAACTGCAGCAGGCGCGCGGACTCACGTTCGTGCATCCCTTCGACGATCCCGATGTCATCGCTGGCCAGGGCACCATCGCGATGGAGATCCTGCGCCAGCACGAAGGACCGATCGACGCGGTCTTCGTGGCCATCGGCGGTGGCGGCCTGATCGCAGGCGTGGCCTCCTACATCAAGGCGGTGCGGCCGGAAATCCGCGTCATCGGCGTGCAAACCCGTGATTCGGACGCCATGGTGCGATCGGTCAAGGCCGGGCGGCGCGTGACGCTGGCCGACGTGGGCCTGTTTTCCGATGGCACGGCGGTCAAGCTGGTCGGCGAGGAGACATTCCGCCTGGCCCGCAAGCTGGTCGACGACTACATCGTGGTGGACACCGACGAGGTGTGTGCGGCCATCAAGGATGTATTCCAGGACACCCGCAGCATTCTCGAGCCGGCAGGAGCGCTGGGCGTGGCGGCCATCAAGCAGTACGTGGCAACCCAACGTTGCCGGGGCCAGACGCTGGTGGCCATCACCTGCGGTGCGAACATGAACTTCGACCGCCTGCGCTTCGTTGCCGAGCGCGCGGAATTCGGCGAGCAGCGTGAGGCGTTGTTCGCGGTCACCATTCCCGAGGAGCGCGGCTCCTTCAAGCGGTTCTGCGAGTTGATCGGCCCGCGTGCGGTCACCGAATTCAACTATCGCATCTCCGACGAAGTCGAAGCCCACGTGTTCGTTGGCGTCGCGATCACGCGGCGCGAAGAAGCCGACAAGATTGCTCGCAGCTTCGAGCGCCACGGTTTCTCCACCGTCAACCTCACCGACGACGAGCTCGCCAAGGAGCATGTGCGGCACATGGTGGGCGGACGCACGGAACTGGCCCGGGACGAGCGCCTGTTCCGATTCATCTTCCCGGAGCGGCCGGGCGCGCTGATGCGCTTTCTGTCGTCCTTGCACCCGGACTGGAACATCAGCCTGTTCCACTACCGCAACCAGGGCGCCGACTACGGGCGCATCCTGGTCGGCATCCAGGTTCCGCACGGTGACGCCCGAGCGTTCGCGCGGTTCCTCGACGAATTGGCCTACCCGTACATCGAGGAAACAGGCAACCCCGTGTATCGCCTCTTCCTGCGCTAGACCGCGCCTGCGTACACTTGGGCGCATGTCGTCGCTGAACCGATCGCTGATCGCGCCCACCTCGAACCCCCTGCTCGAGCGCGCGTTGGCCGAGAAGCTCAAGCGGCGCTGCGATGTCATGGGCAGCCTGGGCGAACTGGCCCCGGTCGCGCTGCGGCTGGGGCTGATGCAGAACACGCTCAAGCCGCGCTTTCGTGACGCGCAGCTGGTGGTGTTCGCCGCAGACCACGGCTTGGCTGTCGACGGCCTTCAGACCCCGCAACGCAGACAAACGCATGAGCAGGTGCTGCAGCTGATGACCGGCCAGCTGCCGGTGTCGGTGTTCGCGCGCATCCACGGTATGGAGCTGTCGGTCATCGATTGCGGTATGGCCAGCGAGCTCGCCCCTCACGAGCGACTGGTGCCCCGCAAGATCGCACACGGCACCCGCAACGCCCGGGTCGGTAACGCGATGTCGCTCGACCAGGCCCATGCGGCCATACGGGCCGGCATGGAGATCGGCGATGCGCTGCGGGGCAACATCGTCGCCTGCGCGGGCATCGGGCTGGGCTCACACGAGGCCGCGGCGCTGGTGCTCTCCCGCTTGACCCTCACACCCGTGCGCGAACTGATGGTGGCCGGCCCGCAAATGGACTCCGATTTGCTTGCACACCTGATGATCGTGACCCTGGGCGCGCAGGGACGTCACCGCGAAGTCACCGACCCGGTCGAGGTATTGGCCGCGTTTGGCGGCTTCGAGACGGCGATGATGGTGGGCGTCATGCTGGTGGCCGCCAGCAAGCGGCACCTGATCATGGTCGACGGCATCGCGGCATGCGCGGCGCTGATGGTCGCCTCGCGCATCGCCGCCTCGGTGACCGACTACGTCGTGTTCTGCCGCAGCCAGACCCACCGCGGCCTCGACCAGGCTTTCAACCTCTTCAATGCCTCGGCCCTGCTCGAGCTCGGGCTCGACAGCGTCGACGGCACTGGCGCCTGCCTCTCGTGGCCGCTGGTGCGCAGCGCCGCCGCTCTGCTCACGGAGGTGGCAGACGGCGAGGCCCGGGGGCGGGTCGAAGAAGGGGGGGCGGCGGGTGAGGCTCACGACGGCGGTGACGCCGAGATCGAGGAGGCGCGCCGCGTCCGAGGGATCGGGGCGGGCCATGCCCGCGACGCGATCCTCCACCAGCCAGGAGAAGTTGTGCACGCCGCGAGGGTACCCGGAACCCGACCCGTTTCCGTCAACTCGAGCGGGGGCGCTCCTACGGGCCCCCGGTCAGGGGAGACGATGCAGGACCTTGCCCTCGGGCGAGAGGTTCAGGAGACCCTGCTCCTTCTCCGGACCGCCCCAGGCGACGGAGATCCTCGGGTTCCCCTCCACATCCATGATCCCCAGCCCGGCCTGTCCGCCGGAGGCGACCGAGAGGGCGGTCCGGAACCTCCCCTCCTCGTCGAAGAGGCCGAGCCGTGCGGGACCGGCCTCCAGGGCCTGCAACTGCATCCGGCTCCGGCCGTCCGTGGAGGAGCCGAGGGAGAGGAAGGAGAACGCCTTCCCGCCGGGGCCGTTCCGCATCGACGCGCCGAACTCGGCCAGTGGCTTCGTACCTCCCGAGGAGAAGGCGAGGTTCATGTCCCCGTTGGCCCGCGCGCCCAGGGTGACGAGGGGCTTCCCGTCCGCCGCGAGAGCGTTGAACCCGGAGTCCCCGGCTCCCGAGATCCCGACCACCGCCCGCAGGCTCCCCCTCGAGTCCCTCAATCCCATGCCCGCCCCGCCGTCGCCGCGCACTTCCATCTCAGCCCGCGTCTTCCCGCCGGCGTCGTACAGCCGCACCGCCGGCAGGTCGTCCTTCTCCACGATGGCGCTCGTCCGCACCTCCCCCTTGCGGTCGAAGAGCATGATTCCCACCGATCCCCGGTCGAGGACGGAGGCGCCGAACCGCTCCACCCCCCTGCCGTCGAAGAGGCCGAGGAGGACCGACTTCTCCGGCGTGGTGACGGCCCGGAAGGCCGGCACCGCCGCACCGGTGTAGAGTTGGAGCCCGGCCGACAGGCCGTTGGAGAGCCCGAGCGTCGCCCGCAGGTTCCCCTCCGCGTCCTTCACGACGAGCGCCGGCTGGCCGAGGAGGGTGGTGCCCACCTCGATCTCCCCGAGGGGGCCGGGGGCCCTGATCCGCAGCGACCCGAAGCCCGGCCCCTGGAGCCCGAGGACGGCCGCCGGCGCCCCCTCCGGCGCCCCGGCCCCCTCCCCCACCGGGACGGGGAACCAGAGCGTGAACCGGGTCCCCTTCCCCACCTCGGTGAAGACCTGGATGACCCCGCCGTGCTCCTCGACGATGCGCCTCGCGATGGGGAGGCCGAGGCCGGTCCCGGTCCGCTTCGAGGACCAGTAGGCCTCCCAGATCCGGGGCAGCGCCTCGGGGGGGATCCCCGGCCCGGTGTCCGTCACGTCCACGCGCACCGCGCCTCCCCGGACCGAGGTCTGGACGAGGAGCTCCCCGCGCCCCGCCATGGCCTCCTGGGCGTTGAGGACCAGGTTGAGGAGGGCCTGCTTCACGCGGTCCCGGTCGAGGAGGAGGTGGGGCACGTCGGGGGAGAGGTGGTGGCGCACCTCGACCCGCTTCTGCTGGGCCAGGGGGGTGACGAAGTCGAGGACCTCGGCGACGACGGCGTTGAGGTCGGTGGGCCGGGGCTCGAGGCGGTGGCGGCCGGCGTACTGCAGGAACCCGGCGAGG
Organism: Burkholderiaceae bacterium; assembly: GCA_013360485.1. Classification (GTDB taxonomy): domain Bacteria; phylum Pseudomonadota; class Gammaproteobacteria; order Burkholderiales; family Burkholderiaceae_C; genus Pseudaquabacterium. The sequence continues at coordinate 38,679 of JABWBN010000014.1, forward strand.
ATGTCCTCCAGGCGCGCCACCTCGCGCTCCAGCACCTTCACGCGCCGGAGCGCCTTCTCCCCGTCCCCGCGGCCGGACTCCAGGTCCTCCCGGAGGAGCCCCAGGGTGATGGTCATGGTGGAGAGGGGGTTCTTGATCTCGTGGGCCAGGCCCCCCGCGAGGGAGCCGAGGAGGGCGAGGCTCTCCTGGGTCGGGGGCCGGCCGGGGTCGGGGGACATGGGGTCCATGGTACAGGGGGGGCCGCGGGGCCCGGATCGAATGGGACGCCGGGGCCGGGGCGTAGGATGGCCCCGTGGCCGCCCTCCTCCTCGCCGTGGACCCCGCCTCCCCGGACCCCGCCGCCGTGGCGCGGGCCGCGGAGGCCCTCCGCGCCGGGCGGCTCGTGGTCCTCCCCA
>JABWBN010000377.1 GCA_013360485.1 Burkholderiaceae bacterium
CGCGCTCGGCGAGCACCTGCGTGCTGAGCGTGGAGTCCTTCTGCAGCAGGGTCAGGATGTGACGCTGCGCCGGATCGAGTTTCATGTCCCACCTTGCCACGGCCGGCGGCCGCATTGCCGCCAGCCTCGTTCGAATTCATGAGGTTTCGCCAGTGTGCGGCATCCGCTGAGTGGTTCAAGCAGCGCGGACACGATTGTTCTGGTGACACTCGATGTTACGAGCCCGGCCTGCTCTTGAACACCACGCATTGCACGCCGCAACGATGTCGCAGAGGTGTCGAATTTTCTTACATGGCACCGAGCTCGCCGCCTACAAGAACATGAACAAAAATTTCAAGAACATGATTTTAAAGGGAAACCCATACATCTAAAACCTTGGCACAGGTGATGCTTCCCCGTAAGTGAGCAGCTCCCGAGCCATGCTGTCCGCGCACCAAGCCAGGAAAGGATTTCGGCTCCCTGCTGCTTCCGACGATTCATTCGAGAACGTGATACAGGGGGGCCAGATCATGAAAAAGCGGCACTACAAGGCGTCACAAGCGATCGCGCGCGGCGCGCTCTTCACCGCACTTTCCACCGCCGGACTCATCGGCGCCACGGGCGCCTGGGCGGCTTCGTTCACCCTTACGACCGACGCGGACTGGGCAACCGGAACATTCACCAACACCAACAGCCTTCCGCCACCCGCGACGGGAGACGGTCACATTCGCCTCAACGATGTCGTGTTGACCCCCTTCAACCATATCTGGGTCGCACTTTCCGGGCGCGGCACGGCCGTTCGCATCAACACCGACCATGTTGACGCTAACAGCCGCGTCACGCTTGCCGAATCGGCCGCGGGCGCCGGTGCAGTGTATGGGGAGTACCGAACTGCCCCACAAGGCCAGGCGACCAACCCGTCGCGCACCACGGTGGACAAGAACGGGGACGTGTGGGTCACCAACCGCGACCAGGCCACAGGAGGCCTCGGCTCAGTGGCCAAGCTTGCAGCCAACCCGACTGGCACGACCTCGTCGGGGATCTGGAACGGCAGCAACTTCAACGTGCTCAGCTGGAGCAATGCGGGCGGGGCGGACACCATGGGCGTCAGCGGCACCAACCCGACCGGCACCTCCACCGCCTCGGATACCGCCAACCTGCTGTACGTGCGCACTGCTGGCACCAACGCACGCACGATCGCGATCGACAAGAACAATGATGTCTGGGTCGGCGGCTACGGCGACAAGGAACACCAGCTCTACGATGGCACGACCGGTGTCGCGAAGAGTGCCGTCGTCAACCTTGGAAGCAACAGCGGCTACGGCGGCCTGGTCGACGGCAACGGGGTGCTGTGGTCCGCGGGCTGGGCCGCCAACAGTCTTTCCCGCTACGACCCGGCGACCGGCATCCAGTCCGACCACGCCGTCGGCGGCGGCTCCTACGGGCTGGCGGTCGATGCCAACGGCAATATCTTCAACGACGGCGACCTGTGGATCGGCAACAGCGGATCCAACACCGTGACCCGCCTCGACAACGACGGCAATCTCAAGGGCCATATCGTCGTCGAATCCGGCCCGATGGGAATCTCGGTCGACAGCAAGGGCAAGGTGTGGGCGACCAACTACAACTCCAACAGCGTCAGCCGCATCGATCCGATGGCCGGCACGTTCGGTGCCGTGGACCTGACCATCGAACTCGGCGCGGGGGCCAGCCCATACAACTACAGCGACATGACGGGCACCGTGGTCAGCGGCACGACCTCACCCAGCGGCGCCTGGCGCAAGGTCATGGACGGTGGCAGCGGCGCAAGCTGGCAGGAAATCTTCTGGAACGAGGAAGCCGAAGGCGCCATCCCGAACACCACATCCCTGCTCCTTGAAGCGCGGGTTTCCGACGACATGGTGAACTGGGGGGCCTACGCGGCGTACGACTCGGGTGATCTGCTCGGTCTCACGGGACGCTATACTACCAGCCCAATGGCGGCGGAACGGTTCCGGAGCCGGGCTCGGTAGCGCTGCTTGCCCTCGGACTGCTGGGGCTGGGCTGGGTGCGTCGCCGGCACAACCTCTGAAGCCACTTCATCTGTACAGCGCCAATGCGGGCTACCATCGGTAGTCCGCATTTTTTGCCAGCGATTCCGGCTGCATCCCTGAGGATGCACCGAGATCGCCCGACCGAGGGGAGACGCCAGCATGACGGCCAGAAGTGTTCCGAGATGGCTCATGGCAGCGCTGCTGCTGTGCGTCGCGACCAGCGCGACAGCAGTGCCGCTGGTGTCCATGCCCGAACCTTCATCCGGAGACTTGCGCTTCGGTGCAGACGCCATCCCCAACGAAATTCGCGACAGCATTGCGCAGGACAAGGTCGCCACCCTGTCGGAACGGATCCTGCTCGGGCAAAGCGAACGACTTCGCGCCGAGGTGACGAAGCACCCCGAAGATCCTTACCCCTTGCACGCCCTCGGCACAGTGACTTTTCATCTCGGTGGAGACAAGGAAGCAGAGGCCCTCTGGCGCGCGGCCGCGAAGCGCGAGCCCAACCTCGCCCCAGCCGATTTGATGCGCGATCAGACCGTTTTCCGGCTACTGGCCAAGGGTGAAAACAACGCCGCACAAGTGCAGCTCCAGCGCCTGGACACCCGCCATGCGGCGCAGCCGCACTTTCATCTGATCAGGGCCGAGCAGGCAATGCGCGGAAGGAACTTCGATGAAGCGGAGCGCGCATTCAGGAAAGCCTATGAGCTTGCCCCTCAGCTGTACGTCAGCAGCCTGAACCTCGCCCGATTCCTGGATTTCTCGGCGCGAGACCGCGCGGGAGCGCTGCGGCTTTACGAGGAATCGGCGCGCAATGCGCCCGCACGGGTCGAGGTGTGGCACTACCTCGGGCGCGCTCAACTCCGCAACGGAGACGAACGAGCTGCCCTTTCCTCTTTCCGGCGCCTTGCCTCACTCGCGCCGCAGGAGGCTCTGGCCGAACGCCGGATCGCCACGCTGAAACTCGAGGCCGGCGACCTGCCCGGTGCCGAGCGCTGGTACCGCCGGGCATTGCAGGCACGCCCCAGCGCCGCGGAATCGGCAGAGATCAATGCAGCCTTGGGCGATGTGCTGCTGCGTCAGGGGAACACCGTCGCTGCACGTGCTGCGATCGAGGCCGCGTTGAAGCACGCCGAAAGCTTGCCGCTGGTTTTCGCCCTTGCCACGCTTGACGAGGCCGACGGGCGAAACGCCGCTGCAGAGCGCGGCTACCGGCGCGTGCTGGAGGCCAGCCCGGGCAACCCGCTCGCCGCAAACAACCTCGCCATGCTGCTGATTCGCAACCGCCGGGCGGGAGACGAGGCGCTGCGTCTGGCAGAAGGCGCACGCGCGGCCGTCCCCGGCAACGCGATCATCGAAAGCACCTACGGATGTGCGCTGAGCGACGCGGGTCGCAACCAGGAAGCCATCGCCGTGCTGGATGCGGTCATCAAGGCAAGGCCGACCGACAGTTGGGCCGAATACTGCCTCGGCCGGAGCCAGATCGAAAACGGATTGAAGGCCGAGGCCAGCGTACACCTTGGCCGGGCGCTCGAACTGGATGCGCACTTCCCGCGCCGGGACGAGGTCCGGAAGATGCTTGACAGCGCGCACTGAGCGAGCGCCCTGAATCGGATGCAGGCCGCAACCCTGCGGCCTGCATTCATGATCATCACCAGGTCACAGCACCTTGAGCAGCTCGACCTCGAACACCAGGGTGGCATTGGGCGGAATCACGCCGCCGGCGCCGCGCGAGCCATAGCCGAGCTCGGGCGGGATGGTCAGCTTGCGCTTGCC
>JABWBN010000162.1 GCA_013360485.1 Burkholderiaceae bacterium
GGCAGGTCGAAGACGGCGCCGTGGTCGTGCTCGACAACGCCAGCGGCGAGGTGCTGGCCTGGGTCGGCTCCAGCGGCGCGCGCTGGTCCGACGCGGCGCAGGTCGATGCGGTGCTGGCGCGCCGCCAACCCGGCTCGACGATCAAGCCCTTCGTCTTTGCGCTGGCTTTCGAGCGTGGGATGGCCACGCCGGCCAGCCTGCTGCACGACGCGCCGGCCGACCTGGACGGTGGCAGCGGCGCCTACATGCCGCGCAACTACGACCATCGCTATCGCGGTTGGATCAGCGCACGCACGGCACTGGCGGCCAGCCTGAACGTGCCCACGGCCCGGCTGGCGGTGCTGCTGGGCCCGCAGGACCTGTTCGAACACCTGCACGCCGCGGGCCTCGACCCCAGCCACAGCGGCGGGCACCACGGTCTGGCACTGGCACTGGGCAGCGCGGATGTCAGCTTGCTGCAGCTGGCCAACGCCTATCGCATGCTGGCCAACGGCGGGCGATGGAGCCCGGTCGTGCACGACGTGGCCCGCAGCACGCCGTCGCGTCACGTCATCACGCCTGCCACGGCGTTCCAGATCGGCGACATCCTCTCCGACGCCGGTGCGCGCGCGCCCACCTTCGGGCTGGACAGCGCCCTCGTCACGCGCGGCTGGGCGGCGGTGAAGACGGGCACCAGCAAGGACATGCGCGACAACTGGTGCGTGGGCTATACCGACCGCTACACGGTGGGCGTGTGGATCGGCAATGCCCGCGGAGAACCCATGCATCGCGTGAGCGGAACGCAGGGCGCGGCGCCGGTGTGGCGCTCGTTGGTGCAGGCGCTGCACGCTCGCGTGCCCTCTCGCTCGCCGGCGCCGCCCGCGACGCTGGTGGCCCGGCAGGTGGCGTTCGATGGAGCACTCGAGCCCTCACGAACCGAGTGGCTCGCACGCGAGTCCGAGACATCGGGCGCGAAAGTGCGGCGGGTGCGGGCCGGCGAGCAGATCGCGGGGCGTCGCGTCATCGGCATCGATGCACCCCGCGATGGCACGATCGTGGCGCTCGACCCCGACATGCCGGCCGCTGTGCAACGCATGGCGCTACGGGGCGAGCCGGGCCAGTGGTGGCTCGACGGGCGCTTGCTGGGCCAGGGTGCGCAGCTGGACTGGCGACCGTGGCCGGGACACCACCGCCTGGAGCTGCGCGATGCCCGGGGCCGCACCATCGACGAGGTGGCGTTCGAGGTGCGTGGGGCGCGCCTGGCGCGCTGAGGTGCAAGCGGAGGGGTCACTCGTTCGAGCGGCTGAACAGCCGCTCGATGGCCACGTCGATGACCATGCCGCACAGGCTGTAGATGATCGAGCCGATCAGCGCGGCGCCGAAGCCGGCGACGTTGAAGCCGTTGAGCACTTCGGCGGCGGCCCAGAACATCAGCGCGTTGATCACGAAGAGGAACAGGCCCAGCGTGATGAGGGTGACCGGAAAGGTGAGCACCACGAGCAAGGGCCGCACGAGGGTGTTGAGCAGGCCCAGCACGAACGCGGCGATCATCGCCGAGCTGAAGCTGGCCACCGAAACGCCAGGGTACAGATGCGCCACCAACAGCAGGGCGGCAGCCAGAAGGAACCAGCGGACGATGATCTTCATGGGCGCGCAGCATACACACTCGTACAGAGTCTGTGCCCACCTCGAAGGGCGCGACTGACGCTGCGCGGCTACAAAAGCGGCACTTCGAGGGTGAGAAAGCGCGTTCTACGAGGGAAAACCGCTTCTCAGCACGAGTGGCGCGCAGTACCATTGCGCCCGCAGAGGTCATGAGAGAAACGCAGGGCGCAGTGCAGCCCTCGGCCCGGACCCCGGCACATCAACCTATCACGTGATGGAGAGAATCAACATGGCAACTGCGAAGAAGGCCGCTCCGGCCAAGAAGGCGGCCCCCGCCAAGAAGGCGGCTCCGGCGAAGAAGGCGGCTCCCGCCAAGAAGGCTGCCCCTGCGAAGAAGGCCGCTCCGGCCAAGAAGGCGGCTCCTGCAAAGAAGGCTGCTCCCGCCAAGAAGGCGGCTCCCGCCAAGAAGCGCACCCCGAACGCGGCCTTCATGAAGGCCATGACCCCGAGCGCTGCGCTGGCCGCCGTGATCGGTGACAAGGCCCTGCCGCGTACCGAGGTCACCAAGAAGGTGTGGGAGTACATCAAGAAGAACGGCCTGCAGGACAAGGTCAAGAAGACCATGATCAACGCCGACGCCAAGCTGAAGGAGATCTTCAAGCAGGCCCAGGTGTCCATGTTCGAGATGACCAAGCTGATCAACCAGCACCTGAAGTGACCCCGGGTCGCGCTGGCGCCATGCTGCGCCGGCGTGTGATCCGCGACAGGTCAGTCGCTTTCAACAAGGCCGGCTTCGCAGCCGGCCTTGCTATTGGCGCGTGTGCCCTGGTGCGGTGTCAGGCGCGCGCGGCTGCAGGCGTGGGCATGTCGGCACAGATGACGCGATCGCGACCCTGTTGCTTGGCCTTGTAAAGCGCCAGATCCGCCGCCCGCAGCAGGCCTTCGGCGGAGTCGCCCAGGCGCGGCACGAGCGATGCAACCCCCACGCTGACGGTGACCCGCGCGAACCCACTCGTCGGGGCGTGGGGTACATCCAGCGCACGCACACCCTGGGCCAGCCGCTCGGCCAGCGCTGTGGCCTCTTCCGGTCCGAGGCCGGGCAACACGAGCACGAATTCCTCACCGCCGTAACGTGCGGCCATCTCTCCGGCGCGCTGGGCCACGGTGCGCAGCACGGCGGCCACCCGACGCAGGCACTCGTCGCCGGCTGGATGGCCGTAGTGGTCGTTGTAGGGCTTGAAGCCGTCGATATCGACCATCGCCACGGCCAGCGGCATGCCCATGCGGCTGGCCCGGTGCCACTCGTCGGCCCACACCGCCGCGAAGCGCCGGCGGTTGGCCAGGCCGGTCAGGCTGTCGGTGGTGCTCAGTTGCTCCAGGCGGTCGTTGGCGCGCTCGAGCTCCTGCGTGCGCGCGCGCACCTTGTCCTCCAATTGCCGGTTGGCTGCCGCGATCTCCTCGCGCAACCGGGCCTGCTCGGCCAGCTCGCGCGACATCTGCCGGGAGAACGAGACGCCCGCCCACAGCAGCAGCAGCACAGCCGCGGCCCGCACTGCCAGCGATGCGATGCGGATGCGTCCGAAGTGGCGGGCGGTGGCCTCGAGTTCGCCATGTATCGCTCCGATGGCCGTTTCGCTGTCGATCTCGTGAATCTTGCGAGCCAATACATAGGCATCGTCGGACAGCAGTTGCCGCGCTTGCGGCCATTGCTCGTTGCGCATGGTGCCCAGAACCTGCTGCTCGACGCGGTGCAACTCGCTGCGCTGGGTTCCCAGTGCAGCCACTTCCTGAGTCAGGCCGAGTTCGCCCATGAGCTGCCCGATCGTGCGCAGCGTGAGTTCGAGCTCGGCGTGTACCGTGTCGTAGCTGGTGCTGCGCAGCGTGTTCTGCTCGAGCACTGCGATCATCAGCATCGCGTGCAGTGCCTGGTTCAGCCGCACCGTTTTCTCGAGTCCGGCGCTGATCTCGACCTGTCGGGCATGCATGCGGTCGATGCGCAGGTCGATCCATGCCCCGCCGCCCATCGTGAGCACGAGAATGAGCGCGGCGGCCAGCAGGCTCCAGGGCAATCGCAGGGCAGACATGTGTCGTGCCGCCCGACGGGTCAGTCGATGACCTTGTCGGCCTTGGTCAGCAGCTCCGGAGTCAGTTCCACGCCCTGCATCGCCGCAGTGCGCCGGTTGATGACCAGGCTGAACTTCTCCATCAGGCCCCAGGGGATGTTGCCCGCCCGTGTGCCCTTGAGGATGAGTGCGGCCTTTTTGCTGGCGGCATAGCCGATGAGGAAGTAGTCCATGCCGTAGGCGGCGATGGCACCGCGCGGCACGCTGTCGACATCGCCGGCGAACAAGGCGATGCGGTGCCGGTTGCACACCGCCGCGATGTCTCCGAAGCGGTTGACCGAGGTGTTGTCGGCGGTGATGGCGATGGCCTGCACGCGACCGACCAGCGACTGCGCAGCGGGTCCGACCTGATCGGCGCTGGCGGCATGGGCCTCGACGAGGGTGATGCCCAGCCGCGCCGCGGCCTGGCGCATGGCGCCCACGTGGGCCACCGAATTCACCTCGGCCGGGTTGTAGATGGTGCCCCAGGTACGGGCGCGCGGCACGAAGCGGGCATAGGTTTCCATCTGCAGCAGCACCGGCCACTGGTCGCTCACGCCGGTGACGTTGGTGCCGGTCTTGCTGCCCGGGGCGCTATCGGCCGGCACCAGGCGTGCGGCCACCGGGTCGGTGACCGCCGAGAACACCACCGGAATGTCGGTGATCTGCCGCACCACCGCCTGGGCGGTGGGCGTGGCGATGGCGTGGATCAACTGGACACGGTCGGACCGGAACTGACGTGCAATGCCTTCGGCGCGCGCCATGTCGCCCTGCGCGTTCTGCCGGTCGTAGGTGACGTTCAGGCCTTCCTTGTACCCCGCGCTGGCCAGGCCGGCCTCGAAACCCTTTTCCACGGCGTCCAGCGCGGCATGGGAAACGATCTTGGCCACACCGATGCGCACGACCCGCGGGTCGGCGGCATGGACGTGCAGCGTCGCCCCAGCCAGCGTGGCCGCCAGAGCCTGGCAGGCCTGGCGACGATCAACGCAGTGGTGCAGTCGGCGACGTGTCATGGGGGTGTTCGATGCCCGTGGCTATGGTATCGGCGACGCGCTCGGAGTGGGGCGTGAGGGAATGCAACTGTGGGCTGCAGGGTACACGGCGCGTGACACCGTTCTCAGTCGGGCGCGGGCACACCGAACAACTCGGCGGCGTTCGCCCAGCCGATTCGCCGCGCCACCGACAGCGGCAGGTCGCCCAACCAGCGGCGCACGTCGGCCATCAGCATGTCGTATTGGTCCCAGCGCGCGTTGACCCAAGTGTCGGATCCGACGACGAAACGCCCTGGCCAGCGCATGAACAGGGCGCGCCATTCGGGGCTCAGGCCGCCGCGGCCGTCCGTGAGCCCGGGCCGGTACGACAGTTCGCCCATCAACCGGGGATGGCGTTCGAACAGTTCCTGCACGCGGGCCAACGGCACGCCCCCGATGCCGGTGTGCGCCCAGATCAGCCGCGCCTGAGGCGCGTGGGCGAGCAGGCGTTCGATGGCGTCGTCGTCGACATGGGCCAGCACCACCAGGTCGCGCTCCTGGGCCAGCCTCATCAGGCGCCGCGCCACCGGCGCATCGGCATTGGCCGCCTCGTACAGATGGAATTCGCCCAGGCCGCGAAACGCGCCGGCGGCCGGACCCCTGGACAGCTCGTCCATCACCATCGTGGCGATGCTGTCGTCGGCAAACCAGCCGGTGTAGTCGGCCCGGTTGCGGTACAGCCGCACGAACGGCACCACGGTGACGCCGGCCGTACGTGCGGCGTCGCCGGCGGCGGCCAGCGCATGCGTGCCTTCGTTGGTGCGGCTGTTGGCCAGGATGGCCCGCACGCCAGCGCGCTGCAGCGTGGCAAACACCTGCGCCACCGGGTAGGGGCAGGCGGCGCGGAAGTCGCACGCCTCGACGTTGTAGTGCAGGTGCGCATCGAACAGCGGTCCGCGGTAGGGGTCGGCTGCATCGGCTGGACTGGTGACGGCCCATGCCACCGCGGCAGCCCAGACCGCGTGCCAGCGATTCAGACGGCGTGGGCGATCGAGCGGCTGGATCGACATGGGTTCTGTGCGTCCGGGCACATCACGCGCGGCCAGTCAAGCGGTGCGTACTGTCTTCGACCACGCCGCTGCTCGTGCGCCGCTCGAAGAGTTTGCGCCAACTGGCGGGCAGCGGCAAGCTGAGCACGGGCGCCAATGCCGCTGCATCGGTCACGCCGTCGCGGATGAGTGCCAGCAGCGAGGCGATGGTATGGGCGGGATGCGGCCGCTCGATCAACTCGATCGCGTCGCCAGCGGTCACGCGTCCTGGCTCCAGCACCCGCAGGTACCACCCGGCGCGCAGACTGTTCTGCACCTGTTGCGCCATGTCGGCCACGCCGAAGCGCAGGTTGAGCTTGAAGCAGGGCTGACGGCCCTGTGCCACGACCAGCCGCGCCGTGCCCACCCGCCACTCGTCGCCCAGGCACACGGTGTGTTCGTCCATGCCCTCGACACTGAAGTTCTCGCCGAACGCCCCCGGTCGGTCGAGCAACGGGTTCTGCGGCCAGCGCTCGCGCCAGAAGCCGTAGTGCGACCAGGCATACACATGCACCGCCTTGTCGGGCCCGCCATGCACGCGCAGGTCGGCCTGCTCATCGCCGGCCAGCCCCAGCGGGCCCACTGCGTGCGGGCCGGTGACGAGTCGCTTGTCGATGCCGCTGCGCACGTCGCCGAGTGCGGCCACGCGTCCGCACAGCACGGCCCGCAGTCGAGGCGGCAGCGTTGCATCCATCAGCGATCCAGGCCCAATCGAGCGAACCAGTCGCTCATCACGCCATCGAGCGTGAGCGCCAGGCCCTCGCGCTGCGTGCGCGCCTGCTCGCGCAGCGTCTGCGGAGCGATACCGGCTTGCGCCAGCTCGCCGGCATGGCCGATCAGCCATTGTTCCAGGCGCGCGGCATCGACCTCGAGGTGAAACTGCCAGGCCATCGCATGTGGCCCGGCCATGTAGGCCTGGTGCGGGCAGGTGGGCGTGGCGGCGAGGCTGGGCATGCCCGCGGGCAGCGCGAACTGGTCGCCGTGCCAGTGCAGTACGCTCTGGCGTCCGATGCGTGCGATCGGCGTGTCCTTGGCGGCCGGCATCAGCGTGAGCGGGGCATAGCCGATCTCCTTGACGCCCATCGGTCGCACCGCCGCGCCCAGCGCGCGCGCCATCAGTTGCGCACCCAGGCAGATGCCCAGGATGGGTCGTCCGCTGGCCAGGCGTTCGCGTACGAGCCGCAGTTCGTCGGCCAGCCAGGGATACAGCGCGTCGTCCTCGGCGCCTATGGGCCCGCCCAGTACCACCAGCAGATCGACGCGCGCGAGGTCGACTCGCGCGGTCTCGTCCACGCCCAGGTCCAGCGTGCAAATGTCCCAGCCGCGTGCGCGCAGCCAGGGGTCGATCAGGCCGAGATCCTCGAACGCGAGGTGGCGCAGGGCAAGGGCGGTGGGCATGGTCGGGCTTCCGGTGGCGGTCGATGATGCCATGGCAGCCGCGGGCGCTGCCGGCTTCAGGGCGCCAATGCGCCCGCGAGGAAGCGCCCGGTATGACTGGCGGCGCAGGCCGCCACGTCCTCGGGCGTGCCGGCCACCACCACGCGGCCGCCGCCGGCGCCGCCTTCCGGGCCGAGGTCGATCACCCAGTCGGCGGTCTTGATGACATCGAGGTTGTGCTCGATGACGACGATGGTGTTGCCCGCGTCGCGCAACTGGTGCAGTACTTTCAGGAGCAGTTCGATGTCCGCGAAGTGCAGGCCGGTGGTGGGTTCGTCCAGGATGTAGAGCGTGCGCCCGGTGTCGCGCTTGGACAACTCCAGCGCCAGTTTCACCCGCTGTGCCTCGCCGCCGGACAGCGTGGTCGCGCTCTGGCCCAGCGTGATGTAGCCCAGGCCCACGTCCAGCAGCGTCTGCAGCTTGCGCGCCAGGGTTGGCACGGCGCTGAAGAACGCATGCGCATCCTCGACGGTCATGCCCAGCACGTCGCTGATGTTGCGGCCGCGGTAGCGCACCTCCAGCGTCTCGCGGTTGTAGCGCAGGCCGCGGCAGACGTCGCAGGGCACGTAGACGTCGGGAAGGAAGTGCATCTCCACCTTCAGCACCCCGTCGCCCTGGCAGGCCTCGCAGCGGCCACCGGCGACGTTGAAGCTGAAGCGCCCCGCGCCGTAGCCGCGCTCGCGCGCCATGGGTACTTCGGCGAAGAGCTCGCGCATGGGCGTGAACAGGCCGGTGTAGGTGGCCGGGTTGCTGCGCGGCGTGCGTCCGATCGGGCTCTGGTCGACGTTGATCACCTTGTCGATGGCCTCCAGCCCGGTGATCTCGTCGTGCGGCGCGGGTTCGGCATGACTGCCGTAGAGCTTGCGCGCCACTGCCGCATACAGCGTGTCGTTGACCAGCGTGCTCTTGCCCGAACCCGACACCCCGGTGACGCAGGTGTACAGGCCCACCGGGATCGACACCGTCACGCCCTGCAGGTTGTGGCCGCGCGCGCCGTGGATGGTGATGGCGCGCGGATCGGTGCTGTCGGCCGGTGTGCGCCGGCGTTCGGGCAGCGGGATGCGCAGCGTGTGTGCCAGGTAGCGCCCGGTGAGCGAGTCGGCAGTCGCAGCCACTTCGGCGGGCGTGCCCTGTGCCACCACGTGTCCGCCGTGCACGCCGGCGCCAGGTCCGAGGTCGATCACGTGGTCGGCCGCGCGGATCATGTCCTCGTCGTGTTCGACCACCAGCACGCTGTTGCCCAGGTCGCGCAGGTGCAGCAGGGTGCCGATCAGGCGCTCGTTGTCGCGCTGGTGCAGGCCGATGCTGGGCTCGTCGAGCACGTACATCACGCCGGTCAGGCCCGAGCCGATCTGGCTGGCCAGGCGGATGCGCTGCGCCTCGCCGCCCGACAGCGTGTCGGCGCTGCGATCCAGGCTGAGGTAGTTCAGCCCCACGTCGTTGAGGAACTTCAGCCGCGAGCGGATCTCGCGCACCACCTTGGCGGCGATCTCGGCCTTGGCGCCGCGCAGGCGCAGCTGCTCGAACCAGGCCAGCGCATCGGCCAGCGTGGCATGCTCGACGTCGTAGATGGCGCGCCGCGCCGTGCCACCCTCGGCGCCCTCGTCGACCAGGTAGACATGGCGCGCCTCGCGCCGCAGCCGCGTGCCGCCGCAATCGGCGCAGGGCCGTGCGGCCT
>JABWBN010000015.1 GCA_013360485.1 Burkholderiaceae bacterium
GGTCGCCCGTGTCGCGGGCGACCGGCGCTGCGCATCAGCCTGCCGTCGGCGGTGCGCGGGCGCCGGTCGAGCGCGGCACTGGGCCCGAGTATGAACGCATCTGGCGCCAGATGCGCCAGCCCAGCAACACGCCGAGCACAGCAGCGTAAATCGTCCACAGTGCGAAGTCGTTCTTGCCGGCTCGCATCCAGAAGAAGTGCAGCAGCGCCAGCAGGGCGATGGCGTAGACCGCACGGTGCAGCGCCTTCCAGTTGGCAGCGCCCATGGCCCGCATGGCCCGGCCGAACGAGGTGGCAGCCAGTGGGGCCAGCAGCAGCAGCGCCAGCGCGCCCACCAGGATGAAGGGCCGCTTGGCGATGTCCGCGGCGATGTCGACCCACTCGAGGCCCATGTCGAGCCATGCATAACACAGAAAGTGCACGCATGCGTAGAACGCGGTGTAGAGCCCGAGCATGCGACGCCAGCGGGCCAGCGCGCTCCAGCCCGTCCACTCCCGCAACGGCGTGACGGCCAGCGTGGCGCACAGCAGCCGCAGCGTCCACTCGCCGCTGCGCCGGATCAAGGCTTCGGCGGGATTTGGCCCCAGCGCATCGGTCGCGGCGCCCCAAGCCAGGTGCCCCAGCGGCAGCAGGCACAATACGAACAGCACCGGTCGCGCCAGCCGGTGCATCCACAGGCGATGCAATCGGTCGTGCAGGCTCGCCGGCGCGGCATTGGCCATCAGAAGTGCCGCGCCAGGTCCATTCCGGCGTAGAGCTGGCCCACCTGCGCCTCATAGCCGTTGAACATCAGCGTGGGTCTCTTCTTGGCGAAGAGGCCATCCTCGCCGATGCGTCGCTCGTTGGCCTGGCTCCAGCGGGGATGGTCCACCTTCGGGTTGACGTTGGAGTAGAAGCCGTACTCCTGGGGCGCGGCCTTGACCCACGCCGTGCGCGGCTCACGCTCGACGAAGCGGATGCGCACCAGCGACTTGCCGCTCTTGAAGCCGTACTTCCACGGTACGACCAGTCGCAGCGGCGCGCCGTTCTGCGGCGGCAGCACTTCGCCATACATGCCGAAGGCCAGCAGCGTCAATGGATGCTGAGCTTCGTCCATGCGCAGGCCCTCGACATAGGGCCATTCGAGCACGCGCGAGGACACGCCCGGCATCGTCTTGGAATCGGCCAGGGTATGGAACTCGACGAACTTCGCATTGCCGGTGGGCTCCACCCGTCGGATGAGTTCGGCCAGCGGCCACCCCACCCAGGGGATCACCATCGACCAGCCCTCGACGCAACGCAGTCGATAGATGCGCTCTTCCATCGGCGCGAGCTTCAGCAGAGCCTCGATGTCGAACACCTGCGCGCGCTTGACCTCGCCGTCCACCGCCACCGTCCAGGGGCGGGTACGCAAGGTGTGCGCCTGGCGAGCCGGATCGGCCTTGTCGGTGCCAAACTCGTAGAAGTTGTTGTAGCTGGTCGCATCCTGGCGCGAGGTGTGGCGCTCCATCGTCACGGCACCGGCCACCCTGCTGCGCGCTGCGGGCAGGGGCGCGCCGGCCGGTCCACCCGACTTGGCCTGCGCCAGGGCATCGCGTGCAGCCCAGGCGGCCAGCGTCGGCCCCAGGGCGCCGGCCGCTACCGATCGCAGCCAGGCGCGACGACCCATGGCCCAGGCGCGCGGCGTGATCTCGGACGGATGGGGATGATCGAGCCCACGCGAAGCGCGTGAGCGGAATGGGTGGCCCATGGTCAGATGCTCCAGGCGTATCGGGGTTGGACGTACCGGCATGCCCGGACCTTACATCCTGCCCCAGGGCTACGCCGGCCGGCGACAAGGCAACCCTCGTGCCGCCCGGGAGACGCCGTGCACAGCGCCAGCGGCGCACCTACAGATTGCCGTAGGAGTGCAACCCGGTGAGGAACATGTTCACGCCCAGGAAGGCGAAGCTGGTGACCAGCAACCCCGCCAGGGCCCACCAGGCCGACACCGCGCCGCGCAGGCCCTTCATCAGCCGCATGTGCAGCCAGGCGGCATAGTTGAGCCAAACGATCAGGGCCCAGGTTTCCTTCGGGTCCCAGCTCCAGTAGCCGCCCCAGGCCTCGGCGGCCCAGAAGGCACCCAGGATCGTGGCAATCGTGAAGAAGGCGAAGCCCACCGCAATGGCGCGGTACATCAGGTCATCGAGCACCTGCGGCGCCGGCAGTCGCTCGGAGATGCGCCGCCGGGCAGCCAGGATCGCACCCACCACCAGGGCCGCGACCCCGAAGTACACCGCCCAGTAGCTCGACAGGCCCTCCAGCGCTTTTTGCCGGAACACCACCGGTTGCAGGCACAGCACCATGCCGATGATGCCCAGCGGCGCCAGCTTCCACCAGCGCGTCTCGCCGGCCTGGTGCTGCAGCAGGTAGGCGAAGGCCACCATCGCCGCCAGCGAGAAGGTGCCGTAGCCCACGAAATTGGCCGGAACGTGCAGCTTCATCCACCAGCTCTGCAGCGCCGGTACCAGCGGCTGGATCTCGTGCGCGCCGCGCACCGCGGCATACCAGGCGAGAAAACCCACCGCGGCGGAAACCACCAGCATGACGAACGCACCCAGCGCGCGCGTGCGGTAGTGCTGCTCGTAATACAGGTAGAACAGCGCCGTGAGCCAGCAGAACATCACGAACACCTCGTAGAGGTTGCTCACCGGGATGTGTCCGATGTCCGGTCCGATCTGGTGGCTCTCGTACCAGCGCACCAGCGTGCCCACCAGCGCCATGCCCACGCCGGCCCAGGCCAGCCGCGAACCCAGGCGCTGCGCGGTGTTGTCGTCGGCACGGACGAACAACCCGATCCAGTACATCACCGTGCTCATCACGAAGAGCACGCACATCCACAGGATGGCACTCTGGCTGGACAAGGCGTACTTGAGCAGAAACACCTGGTCGGCCTGCGCGAGATCGGCGCCAAAGCCGTCGGTGCGCTGGGCATACAGCGCGATGGCCGTCAGCGTGGCCGCGCCACAGGCAAGCGCCAGCGGACGCAATGCCCCCCAGTACCAGCCCAACGCGACGACGACAGGCGCACTGGCAGCGAGGATGGCCAGCTCGTAGCCGTCCATCGATGCACGATAGCGATGCAGGGCGTAAGCGGCACCCGCCACCACCAGCACAGCGAACAGCCAGTCGAATGCGCTGCGCCCTGACAACAGGCCTTTGCGGCCGAGCGGTATGGAAGCACCGGTCGCAGACGAGACGGCGGCGGGCAAGGTCATGGCGTCTTCTCCAGCAAGGCGGCCTGGAACTGGTCGAATTCGGCGTCGGCGTCGAGCGTGCGGCGGGTGGTCGACAGCGCCACCCTGACGCGGGTGAGGCCACCAGGCTCGGGTTGCAGCCAGATCCACAGGCGCCGCTCGCGGATGTAGAGCATCGCGAAGACGCCGACGATCAGCAGCACGGCGCCCAGGTAGACCAGGTTGCGTCCCGGAGCACGCGCCACCTGGAACACGCTGGCTTGGACCTGTGTGTAGTCCTCGAGTTGCAGCCACACGGGCGCCGGGTAATACGCAGCGTCGGACCAGGCCATCATCGCCTGCTGCATGAATCGTTGCGTGCCCTCGCCCAGCGGCAGCGCGCCCAGGCCGGCCTGCTCGCGCGTGAGGTTCACCAGTTCGAACAGGCTGCCGCTGAGGATGCGCAGGAGTACCTCGCTCATGCGCGTGCGCTCGTCCTGCGGAACCTGCGACTCGATGAACTCGGCCAGCGCGGGCAGCCCGCCCGGCAGGGGATCGGCGCCAGGGGCGCTGGCCGCGGCCGATACGGGCCTCACGCGCTCGGCACCTGCGTACAGCGCCAGCGCGCGCAGGGCGGTGGCCTGGATCTGGTCGCGCATCTGCGGTCGGTCTGCCGGTGTGGCCAGGCGCGCGTAGCGCTGCGCGGCCTTCTCGCGCAGCACTGGGTCCAGCAATGCGGCGCGTGCGCGCAGCCAGTCGTCGGGGCTGTCGTTCGCGTCTGCCGGAATTCGCAGGTAGCGGAACGGCTCGGCGGGTGTGTCGCGCACGCCGGCCAGGAACACACGCTGGCCGTCCATGTCGACCGGCAGCATGTAGTTCTGGTATTCGCGCGCCTGCCCGCTCGCATCGCGAAGCTTGTAGGTGAACGACGGTCCGATGTTTCGAGTGGTGCGCTTGCCGGGAGGCCGGGCGGCAGAGCCCAGATGACGCTCGATGGCGGCCCCCAGGCCGGCGGCCGACGCGGCAGCTTCGGAGGCGGACGCCGAAGCGGTGCCCACGCCATCGGGTGCGGTTGCACCGCCGACCTCTTCGACGTTGATGACACGCAGGCCGGTGTACTCCAGGCGCAGCGACTGCTGCGCTCCGGTCAGTCCCGTGGTCTGCCCCACCGTGCCTTGCAGATCGAAGCCCGGCCCGCCGGCCAGCGGGCGTGCACGCAGGCGCAGCAGCGAGCCACCGTCGTCGAAGCTGCTCTGGTACATCGTGATGCCGCGGTGCGTGACGGGCTCGTTGACCTTGACCGTGGCGGCGCGGGTGGCCCCGGTGTCGCGATCGTGGATGACGATCTCGCTGGCGAACAGCTTGGGCATGCCCGTCTCGTAGTGCTCGACGGTGAACTTGCGCAGTTCCACGTCGAACGGCAGGTCCTGCAAGACGACGCCGTCCGGCATGTTCAGTATCGCCACCCCTGCGCGGCCACCTTCAGGCACCAGCAGGTTGGCCCTGAACGTCGGGTTCGTGCCCGACAGCCGGTGTCGGTCCGGCACGTCGCGCACCAGGCCGGAGCCGCTGTAGGAACTCTTGCCCTGCCAGGCCATCTGTGCCCGCACCACGAGGTCGCCATCGAGCAGGCCACCCAGGCAGACCAGCACGATGGCCGAGTGCGCCGCCAGGTAGCCGATCTTGTGCGCCATGCCCTTGCGAGCGGCGATCATGGTGCCGTTGGTGCGCACCTGCGCACGTGCCTGCCAGCCCAGCGCGGCCAGCAACGCATGGCTGCGCTGCAGCACGGCATCGGGTGGCGCGGTCAATACGGCCTCGGCTCGATGGTGGAATGCCGCCAGTGATTGTTCGCGCACCTGCTCCTTGAACGTGCGCAGTTCGGCCAGGATCTTGGGCGTGTTGCGGGCGATGCACAGGCTGGTCGAAAGCACCAGGAAGCCCAGGATCAGTAGGAACCAGCCGGCGCTGTAGACGGTATAGAGCCCCACTGCTGCGAACACTTCGGCCCAGAACGGCCCGAACTGGTTCACGTAGTTGACGTAAGGCTCGTTCTGCTGCACGACGGTGCCGATCACCGAGGCAATGCAGATCAGTGTCAACAGCGCGATGGCGAAGCGCATCGACGCCAGCAGCTCATAGGCGTCGCGCCAGGGCCGGGCTGGGGCGACGCTGGCGCTCGATGGGCCGGGGGACGACATGCGAGGGATTATCCGGTGGGGTTCCGTCCAAACGACGCGGGCCGGTCATCGACCGGCCCGGTGCTAGGGAAATGGCTGTGTCGCTGGCTCAGCGCAGGCCCGCCATATAGTCGGCCACGGCCTTGATTTCCTTGTCGGACAGCTTCGCGGCGATGGCGGTCATCTGCGCCGAATTGGCGCGCTGACCCGACCGGAACGCCACCAGTTGGGCCTCGGCGTAGTCGGCGTGCTGGCCGGCCAGGCGTGGATACTCGGCCGGTATGCCTGCGCCCGACGGGCTGTGGCAGCCGGCGCAGGCGGGCACCTGCTTGGCGGCGATGCCGCCGCGATAGATCTTCTCGCCCAGCAGCAACAGATCCTTGTTGCGCGCGGCGCCGGGCTCGGCCTTCAGGCTGTTGTAGTAAGCCGCGACATGTTTCAGGTCGCCGTCGGCCAGCGTGGCGGCCATGCCCGACATGATGGCATTGGCCCGCTTGCCCGACTTGAACTCGGTAAGCTGCTTGACGAGGTATTCGGCATGCTGGCCCGCCAGGATGGGGTTGGCAGGCGCGCCGCGGCTGCCGTCGACGGTGTGGCAGGCGACGCACACCTGGGACGATGCCTGCCCCTTGGCCAGGTCGGGCTTGGCTCCAGCGGCATCCGCGGCGTCCGCGGCGAGGGTGGGCATGGCCACGGCGGCCAGAAGCGTCAGGGCGAGCAGCGACTTCATGTCGAGAGACCTTGGAATGGGCAAACCTGCGGATTTTACAATGCTCCATGACCACCTCGAACGCGCAGCACCCGCCGCAGCCCGATGCACAGGAGCGCGCCGCGCTGGCCTGGACCCAGGGCGCGCGCTTCCTCACCACGGCCAGCCGCCTCAACGAGCTGCCACCTCCCGGCCTGCCTGAGATTGCGTTCGTCGGGCGCAGCAATGCCGGCAAGTCCACGGCGATCAACACGTTGGCCCAGCAGCGCCAGTTGGCCTTCGCATCCAAGACGCCCGGGCGCACCCAGCACATCAACCTGTTCGAGCTGGGCCCGCCCCAGGTGCCCGATGCACTCTGGGCTGACTTGCCTGGCTATGGCTACGCCGCGGTTGCCCGAGATGCCAAGCGGCGCTGGCAGCAGGTGATGGCCGAGTACCTGGCGCATCGGCACTCGCTGGCCGGCGTGGTGATGATGGTCGATGCACGCCATGGGTTCACCGATCTGGACCGACAACTGCTCGAGTTCGTTGCGCCACGCGTCGGCGTGGGCGAGGTGCGCCTGCTGGTGCTGCTGACCAAGGCCGACAAGCTCAGCCGACAGGAGGGACAGCGTGCGCTGGCGCAGGCCCAACAGGTGCTGGGCGAAGTGGCCACCGAATACGCGGACATCGGCATTGCCTTGTTCTCGGCGCTCACCCGCCAGGGCCTGGGCGATGCCGCCTGCACCTTGCGCGCCTGGATCGAGCCCGGGCGCTGATTCGCGTCAGGGCCGGCCGATGAACAACACCACTCCGGTGCTGCCGCGGGGGGCGTGTGTCAACCCCAGGTACAGCGGTCCGATCCCGGTGTCCGCGCCCACGTACACGCTCATGCCGGTGCGAAGGTCGTCGAGCCGCATGTCCGATCGCCGGACCCAGGCGTTGCCGGCCTCGAGTGAGGCGCCCACGAAGAACCCGCGGGTCAGCGTGGGCGTGGCATTGAGCCGGCGGTACCAGTTGGCGCGCAGCAGCAGCACGTCGTTGCCGGTCAGCTGTCCTGGGTGATAGCCCGACAGCTGGTGGAAGCCACCCAGGCGGTAGCGGGGCACGCTCAACACCTGCTGCGAGCCGGCCATCTGAAGCGCGCCGTAAAGGCTGAGCGTATGCAGACCGACGCTGCGCACCCATTGCGCCTGCGTCTCGATGCGGCTGAAGCGCCCGTGCAGGTCACCGCTGCGATATCCCCAGCCGAGCTCGGCTTCGGCCCGGTATCCGTCGCGCGGGAAGCTGGCCGCATCGAGTTGGTCGAACACGACCCGGGCGCGTGCGCCGCTTTCCGACCACCTGGCTCGCCCAGTGGGTCCGGCATGGCTGCTGCTCACGATCTGCGGGGCCGTGCTCAGCAACTGGTGCGTCAGGCCCAGGCGCAACTCGCCGATCTCGCCCCAGGGCTGCCCCAGGTCGACTCCGGCGCGCAGCGTGTCGCGGCGAAAGATTGCGACTTCTTCCCCGCTGGCGGTCGCAAACTGCCCAAGCCGTCGCCGCTCGGCGCTTGCGTGCGCGGCCACAAACCAGTCGTCGGCTCGCGAAGCCGTCCATGCCAATGGGTGGTACAGCTCGGTCGAGAGCAATGGGACCTCGCCGATCTGCAGCCGATTGCGCCACTCGGTGCCATTGGCGGTCAGCCAATGCCGGTTGTGGCCGAGCTTCACGTTGAACGCACTGCGGCCGCGGAAGTCGGTGCTCAGGTCGAGCCCCACCCGCAGGTAGTTCGGGCCCCAGGGCTTGTCCTCGACCTCGAAAACCAGGGCGTCGGCACCGCCGCCGTCGCGTCGCAGTTGGTAGTCGGTTCGGGTGTAGTCACCAGCGCTGGCCAGGCGTCGCGTGTCGCGCTCGGCACGGTCCCTGTCGAACCTCTGTCCCGGCCGGGTCTCCAGCATCTGGATGAGGCGCTGCGGGTTGGTGACCGTGCTGCCTTCGATGTGCACCGCGGCAAGCTGCGGCCGGTCGAGCGTAGGCGCCGCGTGAGTTTGGCGCCAGCGGGCATAGTCAGGGGCCGGAATCGACAGCGGGCTCAACCGGTCGCTGCGGCCGCGTGCGCCGGCCACGCCCAGTGCCATCAGTTCGCGCGCTGCTGAGAAGTCGGCCGATGTGTAGGTGCCCAACATCGGCGCGATCAGGACGTCGTGCGCCTGGAGCGTGGCCAGGCTGCGCTGCACGTTCTGTTCGGTGAGGATGTTGATGGTTTGCTGGGTGAGCCCAAGCGCCGAGCCCAGCGACTCACGACCTGCCAGCGGCGTGCCGATGTTCACGACGATCAGAACCTCGGCGCCCAGCATGCGTGCCACGCTGATCGGCGTGTTGTTCACCAAGCCGCCGTCGCCCAGGATGTGCCCGTCGACTTCGGTCGGCGCGAAGACACCCGGCACGCTCATGCTCGAGCGCAACGCCAGGGCCAGATCGCCCCCGTCCATGATCATGGGCTCGCCGGTCTCCATGTCGGTGGCCACTGCCCGAAACGGGATGGGCAGTGCATCGAAGCTGGCCACATCGCGCACCGGCAAGGTGTAGTGGCGCAACAGCGACTCCAGCCCCCGGCTGGATACGGCGCCGCGCGGTGCCAGCAACTCGCCGTCGCGCAAGCCCAGTTCGAGTACCGGCGAAACCTCGAAGTCCTCCTCCTTGCGCCGCTGCGACAGGTGCTGGCGCTCGATGCGTGGCGCAAAGATCGTGTCCCAGTCCAGGCGCAGCAGCTCGCGCTCCAACTCGTCGGCGCGCATGCCGCTCGCGTAGAGGCCGCCGATGATGGCGCCCATCGAGGTGCCCGCGATCACATCGACCGGGATTTGCATCTGCTCGAGCACCTTCAGCACGCCCACATGCGCCAGCCCGCGAGCCCCGCCGCCCGAAAGAACCAGGCCGATGCGCGGCCTGCGTGCGGTGGGCAACGCTGAACCATGCGCAACGGCTGCACCGGTCGCGCCCGGGGCGACCGCGTGGCCTGCGACCGGCGCCGATGCGCCGTGGGGTGCGGCATGGCCTGTGGCTGTCGCCAGGGCCAGCGCGACGACAGAGACGGCCTGCCAGTGCCGTGCTTTCACGCTGATGCCAGGTGGTCGGGGCCGTCCAGGTGGCGACCGGAACACCTACGGGCCAAACCCTGCCGGCTCATGGCACCGCGTGTCCTTGCTTGAGAGCACGCAGCACGCGGGCTGCCGCGCTGCGCACGAGCGACGGCGGGCGGACCATCATCGCCAGATGGGCAGCGAAGAGCTTCTCGATGGCCGGCAGGCGCAGTGCCCAGTGCTGGTCGGCGGAGACGTCGCGAAGCAGCCAAGTCTGTCCTGATCGGTCGATCCACAGCAGTTGCAGCAGGCGCCAGTCGCCCTGCAGGTAGGCGCGCATGTGCTCGCCGGGTGTGGCATCCGGCACGGTGGCGCAGCCATCATCGCCCTCGTCGGGCACATGGGGCTCGTCCATCAACTCGGCCGGCACGGTGTCGAGCGTGCCGACATCCAGCGCGTCGCTCTGGCTGTCGACGTCCAGCTGCAACTGCAGGATCTCGGGTTGTGCGACGCTCAGCGCGCGCTCGAAGCCATGGCGCTCAAACGCTTCGAGTCGGCCCAGCGCCCACTCGAATCGCGCCACACTGGCCTGGCCGTCGGACACGAGATGGTCGATGAGTTGCCGTGCATAGCCCAGGCTGCGCTCGATGTCGCTGGCCGGCGCCGTGCCCACCAGGTGGGACAGGCGATCCATGAAACGCCAGACCGGGTGGTCGTAGTCCTCGAGCATGCGCGCGTCTTGCATGGCCAGCCGCAGTGCGGTGGGATGCAGGCGCAGCAGCAACGTGAGGCAGGTGGGCACCACATTGCGGTCGGCCTGTATGGCATCGAACAACCGAGAGAGCAACTCGATCAGCTGCGCGTCGACTGCGCCGCCCGGACTGGCCACGGGCGGTGCGCCGAACATGGCTGCGGACACCGCCGGTGCAGAGTGACCTGCGGCACGGCCAGGCTCGACCGGCGAGAGCGCTGCGGGCATCGGCGGCGGGATGCCGTCCAGTGGCATCGGCAGGCTCTCGCGCATCTCGTTGAGCGTGGTGGCCAGCGGCGCCTGCACGGTATCGCCGGAGGCGCGCGTAGAGGGCGACACCACGATTGTGCGGTAGGCTGCCGGCTCCACGCCCTGCTCTTCGAGGCGGGTGCAGGCAGCCGCATAGCTCTGGCGCAGCGTTCGCGCCAGCGGCTCGGCCGCATCGTGCAGCAACGCGGTGCGCGCTTGCGGTGGAAGCGGCACGGACTGCAGGCCGTCCCACAAGGCCCGCACCCAGGCATCGGGTCGGAAGGGGTTGGTGTCGCGCGAGACGTTGAAGTCACCCACCAGCGCCGAGGTGAACGACTGCAATTCGCGCAACTCGAACTCGGCCATCGACTTGATGCGCTCGACGGCGCGGGCTTGTTCGATGTCGGCCGACACCGAATCTTCATCGATCAGCGACAGCACCAGCTTGGCGCCACCCGAGGCTGCGGCCCCCGTCGTTGCCGGTGCTGCTGCCTTGCCACCGATGGAAGCCAGTGTCGCGCGCACCTGCTCGCGCAAGGCCCGCACGGCAGCGTTGACCAGGTCGGGGCGGTGCATCTGCAGCAGCCGCGTGGCGTCGCCACCCTGGCGCGTCTGCGGCCCGCGGGTCTGAGTCCATCGCTCCTGCACCGTATCGACCACCTGGTCGAAGGTCATCGGGGCGCGGAGCATCTCGTCTTCAACGAAGTCCTGCAAGGTGGGGCGTCGGCTCATGACTGCAGCGTGGCGTTCGCGCGGATTATCGTCCGCGCGACGCGGTGGCGACATGCTGGCGCGCCCCAATGCAAACGGGCCGCCCGAAGGCAGCCCGTGGAGCCACGCGGCTCGCGCCGCGCGATCGATTGCGCCTGGTGCAGCGCGGCTCGCGCACTGCACCGGGTGCCTGGGTCTTACATGTCCATGCCCATGCCGCCCATGCCGCCCATGCCGCCGCCCGGGGGCATCGGGGGCTCTTCCTTGGGTGCCTCGGCGACCATGCACTCGGTGGTGAGCATCAGGCCGGCCACGGAGGCGGCATTCTGCAGCGCCGTGCGGGTCACCTTGGTCGGATCCAGGATGCCCATCTCGATCATGTCGCCATAGGCGTCGGTCGCGGCGTTGTAGCCGTAGTTGCCCTTGCCCTCGAGCACCTTGTTGACCACCACGCTGGGCTCGGCACCCGCATTGGCGACGATCTCGCGCAGGGGCTGCTCGACTGCGCGCAGCACGATCTTGATGCCGGCATCCTGGTCGTGGTTGTCGCCCTTGAGGCTGCCGATCGCCGAACGTGCGCGCAGCAGCGCCACGCCACCGCCGGCCACCACGCCTTCTTCCACCGCAGCACGCGTGGCGTGCAATGCGTCTTCAACGCGGGCCTTCTTTTCCTTCATCTCGACTTCGGTGGCCGCACCGACCTTGATGACGGCCACGCCGCCGGCCAGTTTGGCCACGCGCTCTTGCAGTTTCTCGCGGTCGTAGTCGGAGGTGGCTTCCTCGATCTGGATGCGGATCTGCTTGACGCGGGCCTGAATGTCGGCTTCGGCGCCGGCACCGTCGATGATGGTGGTGTTTTCCTTGCCCACTTCGATGCGCTTGGCCTGACCCAGGTCAGCCAGCGACACCTTCTCGAGCGTCAGGCCCACTTCTTCGGAGATGACCTTGCCACCGGTCAGGATGGCGATGTCCTCGAGCATGGCCTTGCGGCGATCGCCGAAACCGGGCGCCTTCACGGCGCAGACCTTCAGGATGCCGCGGATGGTGTTGACCACCAGCGTGGCCAGCGCCTCGCCTTCGACTTCCTCGGCGATGATCAGCAGCGGCTTGCCCGCCTTGGCCACCTGCTCCAGCGTGGGCAGCAGGTCACGGATGTTGCTGATCTTCTTGTCGAACAGCAGCACGTAGGGGCTGTCGAGCACCGCCACCTGCTTCTCGGGGCTGTTGATGAAGTAGGGCGACAGGTAGCCGCGGTCGAACTGCATGCCTTCGACGACATCGAGCTCGTTGTTCAGGCTCTTGCCGTCCTCGACGGTGATGACACCTTCCTTGCCGACTTTGTCCATCGCATCGGCAATGATCTGGCCGATCGACTCGTCGCTGTTGGCGGAGATGCTGCCGACCTGGCTGATTTCCTTGCTGGTCGTCGTGGGCTTGCTGGCGTTCTTCAACTCCTCAGTCAGCGCGATCACAGCCTTGTCGATGCCGCGCTTGAGGTCCATCGGGTTCATGCCCGCCGCAACGTACTTCATGCCTTCGCGCACGATGGACTGAGCCAGCACGGTGGCGGTGGTGGTACCGTCACCGGCGTTGTCGCTGGTCTTGGAAGCCACTTCCTTGACCATCTGGGCGCCCATGTTCTGGAGCTTGTCCTTGAGCTCGATTTCCTTGGCCACCGACACGCCGTCCTTGGTGACGGTGGGGGCGCCGAACGAGCGCTCGAGTACCACGTTGCGGCCCTTGGGGCCCAGAGTGACCTTGACCGCGTTGGCCAGGATGTTCACGCCTTCGACCATGCGGTGGCGGGCGTCAGAACCAAAGACGACGTCTTTTGCTGCCATGTGTGTTTCTCCGAATTCAGTTCAGGGATAGGTTGTGGCGTCAGCCTGCGACGAAAGTGATTGCCCTGGGCAATTACTTCTCGATGACCGCGAAGAGATCCTCTTCGCGCATCACCAGCAGCTCATCGCCATCGACCTTGACGGTCTGGCCGCTGTACTTGCCGAACAGGACTCGGTCGCCCACCTTGATGTTCAGGGCCACGAAGTCGCCCTTGTCGTTGCGCTTGCCCGGGCCCACGGCCAGCACCTCGCCCTGATCGGGCTTCTCTGCGGCGTTGTCGGGGATCACGATGCCCGAGGCGGTCTTGGTTTCGTTCTCCAGGCGCTTGACGATCACGCGATCGTGCAACGGACGAAGTTTCATCGCATCTCCTTGGATGTCGCTGTCTGCTCAGAAAGGGGTAAGCGCCCATGTAAGTGAGCACTTATTTACATTTTGGCCGAATCAGATTGGCCGACTCGGTTGTTAGCACTCGATGTGGTTGAGTGCTAGCAGCTCGATTATAGGGTCGAGTCTGCGCTGTTCAAGGGGGTGTGTGCCGGCCACGAGGCTCGTGGGGTCACCGTGAATCCCCAGTCTGCCGGTCCGGATCGTCAGGCGGTGCTGCCGGCATGCGATAGCGCTCGCTGGCCCACGCGCCGAGATCGGCTCGCCGACACCACTCGCTGCAAAACGGCCGCCACGGGTTGTGCGGACCGTATTCCGTGGGCGTTCCGCAGGCCGGGCAGTCGACCTGCCGCTGGCGCAACTGAACGGGCTGAGTGGTCATGTCACTCGGGCTTCAGCCGCAAAACGTCAATTCGAAGGATTCGTCATCCTGCACCGGCCGCAGCCGCCCATCCGGCTCGCAGCGCATCATGCGCACCGAAACCATGAGGCGGTGCCCGGTGATCTCGGGAATGAGGCCGCTCGACGGGTCGATGCGCAACCGCAGGAGTTGGTATGCCCTTCCGGGCGGCAGGCTCTGCTGGTACTGACCATTCGTGGTGACCACCTTGTGCGATACGCCGGCATCGCGCAGCAACTGCAGCAACACTTGCAATGACGCGGCCAGCGGCTCCAACGTGGAAATCCAGCCTTCCAGGTCGGTCCGCCGCCGCTCGCCGCTGCGTTGCTGCCATGCGTAATAGGCCGGCAGGTCGAATTCGCAGGTGCCGCCGGGAATGCTGATCCGGCTGCGCACGCTCATCAGCCATTCGTTGCCGGTCAGCAGTTGCGCCGCCTTGCCGAACTGGTGACTGAGGCCATCGAAGGCATGGTCCAGGCGTGCGGTGATCTCATCGAGCGCCTGCTGCGAAACGTTCGGATTGCCGCGGTAGGCCGCGAGCTGGCTGCGGTGCCGCTCGAGTTCCTTGAGCAACTCGGACTTGAGGTCGGCACGCGCCGAAACGTCGAGGATCTCGAACAGGGTGACCAGGGCGAAGTGGTGGTCGACCGCTGCCTCGCGTGGCAACAACTGCCCCAACCGGTCGAGCAGATGCTCGAGCCGCAGCATGGTGCGGATGCTCTCGTTGAACGGGTACTCGTACAGGATCAAGGCGCAACCTCATCGTGGCCGACTGGCGTCTTTCCGGGCGGCCGCGCCATTGTTTCACAGGGCGTCAGAGCGGCCGGTTGGACAGCGGGTCGTGTGGTGCGCGATCGACCCATAGCCGAAACAGGTCGCGCACCTGATCGCGCAGGTCGTCGAGCGACAGCCCGGCGTTGTGAATCACGGCATCCGCGATGCCGCGCCGTCGCGGGCGACTGGCCTGCTGGGCGATGATGGTGCGCACTTGGGAAGGTTGCCAGCCAGAGCGTTCGACCACGCGCTCGACCTGGACTTCCTCAGGGCAGTCGACGACGAGTATGCGATCACAACGGGCACGCCACGCGGCCGATTCCGCCAGCAGCGGCACGTCGAAGACCACCGGTCCCTCAGCGGCCTGCGCCTGCCGTAGGGCCTCCAGGCCGATGACCGGATGCACGATGGCCTCGAGGCGACGCTTGGCCAGCGGATCCGAGAAGGCGAGTTCGCGCATGTGCACCCGATCGAGTGCGCCGTCCGCAGCGACTGCCTTATCGCCGAATGCATCGCGGATGGCTGCCATGGCGGCGCCACCGGGCGCGGTGATGGCGTGGGCGATGGCATCGGTGTCGACCAGGGTGGCCCCGAGCGCGACCCACATGCGCGCGACCGTGCTCTTGCCGCTGCCGATTCCGCCGGTCAGTCCGATGCGCACAGCAGCCACTGTTGGCTATCGCCGGAGCGGGTCAGCCCAGCCCCCACAGCCGCAGCAGTTCACGGCCGAAGAAGACAGCTGCCAATCCGCCCCCAGCGAGGTAAGGCCCGAACGGTATGGGAACGCTGCGACCGTGTCCGCGGGCGGCGATCAGGAAGATGCCCACGGCGGCGCCAACGATCGACGACAGAAGGATGATCGCGGGCAGCAATTGCCAGCCCAACATCGCGCCCAACCCGGCCAACAGCTTGAAGTCGCCCTCGGCCATGCCCTGCGCGCCGCGTATCACCCGATAGAGCGATGCCACCGCCCACAGTGAGAAGTAGCCGAACAGCGCACCCAACGCCGACTGCTCCAGGCTGATCGGCAACCAGCGCTGCCAAGCGGCGAGCAGACCGAGGCCGATCAACGGCAAGGTCAGGTCGTCGGGAAGCAAGGTGGTGTCGAGGTCGATCAGGGCGGCGGCCACGACCAGCGCCACGGCCAGGCACAGCACAACGGTGGTCGCAGTGGGGCCGAACCGCGCAGCCACAGCAAAGAACAGGCTGCCGGTGAGCATCTCGACCAAGGGGTAGCGCCAGGAGATCGGCGCCTTGCAGGCCGAGCACCGTCGGCGCAGCCACAGCCAGCTCAAAACCGGGATGTTCTCGTACCAGGCGATCAGATGGCCGCAGTGCGGACAGCGCGACCGTGGGCGCGCCAGCGAAAGGGCGGGCAGCGCATCCAAGTCTGCTTCGAGCGCCTGCCCGGCGCGGGCCAGTTCAGGCAGCCGCCGCGATCCTGTGCCCAACACCCGCTGCATGGCTGCGCTGTCTTGCAGGTACTGCGCGGCATCGCGCAGCCAGCCGCGTTCGAGCAGCACCGGCTTGCGGTGGATCACCACATTGAGAAAGCTGCCGATCAACAGCCCGAGCACGCCCAGGGCCGCCGGTGACAGCAGCCACTGCCACTCGCCTGAAGGACCCACGGGTCAGACCACCGCGCCGAGCTTGAAGATGGGCAGGTACATCGCGACCACGATGCCACCGATCATCACACCGAGTATCACGATGATGAACGGCTCCATCAGGCTTGACAGACCCTTGACCATTTCGTCCACCTCATCCTCGTAGAACTCGGCGGCCTTGCCCAGCATGTGATCCAGCGAGCCGGACTCCTCGCCGATCGAGGTCATCTGCAGCACCATCGTCGGAAAGACGCCCGAGGTTTGCATGGCAGTCGTCAACGCCGATCCCGTGGACACATCGCGCTGGATCTGCTGTGTGGCCTGTGCATAAACGGCGTTGCCAGCCGCGCCGCCAACGGAGTCGAGCGCCTCGACCAATGGGACGCCCGCAGCGAACATGGTGGCCAGCGTTCGCGTCCAACGGGCGAGCACCGACTTGTTGATCAGGTCACCGAACACCGGCAGTCGCAACAGCAACCGGTCCATGGCCATCTGCATCTTCTCCGAACGCTTCCACGTCTGGAAGAACATGTAGCCGCCGCCGATGAGCACGCCGAAGATGATCCACCAATACGCGACGAAAAATTCGGACATGGCGATGACCACCAGTGTCGGTGCTGGCAGATCGGCACCGAACGACCGGAACACATCCTTGAACGCCGGAATGACCTTGATCATGATGATGGTCAGCACCAGGAAGGCCACCACCAGCACGGCGATCGGGTACATCAGCGCCGACTTGATCTTCGACTTCAGCGCCATGGTCTTCTCCTGGTAGATCGCCAGGCGATCCAGCAGGGCTTCCAGGATGCCCCCGGACTCACCGGCCTCGACCAGGTTGCAGTACAGCGCGTCGAAGTAAAGCGGATGCTTGCGAAACGCGGCCGACAGGCTGGTGCCGGTCTCGACGTCCTGGCGGATGTCGTTGAGCAGTCGCGTCAGCTTCGGATTGGTGGCGCCGCGCGCCACGATGTCGAAAGACTGCAACAACGGAACGCCCGCCTTCATCATCGTGGCCAGTTGCCTGGTGAAGATGGCGATGTCCTTTTGCTTGATCGCGCGGCCGCCACTGGTGCGGCGCTTCTTGACCTTGGTCAGCAGGATGCCCTGGCGGCGCAATGTGGCGCTGACTGCGGCCTCGCCGCCGGCACGGACCTCGCCCCGCACGACCTTG
Source organism: Burkholderiaceae bacterium (assembly GCA_013360485.1). GTDB lineage: Bacteria > Pseudomonadota > Gammaproteobacteria > Burkholderiales > Burkholderiaceae_C > Pseudaquabacterium. The sequence goes on from JABWBN010000015.1 coordinate 17,022, forward strand.
CCGTTGCGGTCGCGGCCCTCCCACTCGAAAACCGCCTCCTTGATGTTGCGTGCTGCCTGTGCAGTTGCCATGGTTGTCTCGGCTCCGATCAGTCTTGAGCTGTGGCGGGGCCCTGCAGGGCCCTCGTCGGGTTCATTCGTTCGTGACGGCGATCACTTCCTCGAGCGAGGTGGCACCCATTCGGACCTTCAATAGCCCGGACTGGCGCAGATCGCGTACACCGTCCTTGCGGGCCTGCTCCGCGATGTCGATTGCCGTGCCCTCGGCCAGGATGATGCGCTGTTGTGCCTCGGTGATGGGCATCACTTGGTAAATGCCGACCCGTCCCTTGTAGCCGTTATTGCACGACGAGCATCCCACGGCCCGATAAGGCTTCCAGGAGCCATCGAGGTCTTCGGGCCGATATCCAGCTCTCAGCAGGGCATCGCGCGGGTACTCGGCGGGTGTCTTGCAGCTTTCACACAGGCGGCGGGCAAGGCGTTGAGCCGTGATCAATATGACGCTGGAGGCGATGTTGAACGGCGCAACGCCCATGTTCTGCAGCCGGGTCAGCGTGGTGGGCGCATCGTTGGTATGCAGCGTGGACATGACGAGGTGGCCGGTCTGGGCGGCCTTGATCGCGATGTCGGCGGTTTCCAGGTCACGGATCTCGCCCACCATGATGATGTCAGGATCCTGCCGCAGGAAAGATTTCAGCGCCGCGGCGAAATTCAGACCGGCGCGATCGTTCACGTTGACCTGGTTGATGCCGGGCAGGTTGATTTCGGCCGGATCCTCCACTGTCGAGATGTTGACCCCGGGCTGGTTCAGGATGTTCAGGCAGGTATAGAGCGAGACCGTCTTGCCCGAGCCCGTCGGACCGGTCACCAGCACCATGCCGTATGGGCGCCCGATGGCCGCGAGCAGCCGCTCCTTTTCGATCTTCTCGTAGCCCAGCGCTTCGATGCCCAACTTGGCGCTGGACGGGTCGAGGATACGAATGACGATCTTCTCGCCGAAGAGCGTCGGCAGCGTCGAGATGCGGAAGTCGATGGCCTTGTTGCCGAACTTCAGCTTCATCCGGCCGTCCTGGGGAACGCGCTTCTCCGCAATGTCCAGACGACTGATGACCTTGATGCGCGACGCGAGTTTCTCCTTGATGGCGATCGGCGGCTGGGTGATTTCGCGCAGCTCACCGTCCACCCGGAATCTCACCCGGTAGTGGCTCTCGTATGGTTCGAAGTGCAGGTCCGACGCGCGCATGTTGATGGCGTCGATCAGCATCTTCTGCAGAAACCGAACGACCGGTGCGTCCTCGACGTCGGCGGTTACCTCGGCCGACTCGGCCGAGGTGTCCTCCTCGGTGACGTCGAACTCGAAGTCGTCGCCGGCAATGCTCTCCAGGGCTTCGGTCGTGCTGGTGCCCTGCGACTCCAGGATCCGTGCGAGCTTGTCGTACTCAACGATCACCCACTCGGGCGCGAGCTGCGTCGCGAACTTGATCCGCTCCGACGCCTCCTGATCGGTCGGATCGGTGCAGCCGATGTAGAGGCGGCTTCCGCGTCGCGCCAACGCAACAATGTGGTACTGCTGGGCCAGCTTCCCATCGATGATGCCCTTGGGCAGCCGCTCCACATCAACGGCGTTGAGGTCGACCAGAGGCACTGCCAGCGTGTTCGAAAGGGTGTGGGCCAGGTCCGACGGCGAAACCGCGCCGGACGCGATCACCGACGCCACGAACCCGATCCTGCGCTCCTGGGCGATGCGCGCAAGGTCCTCTGCTGCCTTGGCCGTCAACTTGCCGGCATGCACCAACACCCTCGCCACTCCGGAGAGGTTGGACTGCTGGGAATCGACAAGGGTGTCCACGCGGTTTCGTGACGCAGGATAAGGCGATCGGATCATGATCCCCGATCCGCCGCACACTGTAAACCGAAGAAGGCACGGATCGGGCGCGCACTTCAGCCGGAAACGGCTGCGTGCGTGGCTGAAGCTGCTTGAGTGGTCCCGACAGGTGAGGCGAACCGCCGTGACATCGCGATGCGCGATGGACACGCGCTCTGGGAGGACCGCGTTCGCTGCAAGAAACCTGGTCGGGGTGAGAGGATTCGAACCTCCGGCCTCTACGTCCCGAACGTAGCGCTCTACCAGGCTAAGCTACACCCCGATGGCGCGGCGACTGAACCCTGTCGAAGACATGGGTGTGTGCCGGCGCTTTGGTGGCGGAGGGTCGGATCGCGCTAAGACGATCTCTCCACCGACCGAACACATAATTCTAGCAGAGCTTCTCGCCCGGAATTGCCGGGAAGCGCCATCGCACTGCGACGCGCCTTCTCTGCCTCGACGCGGGCCGCTTCGCGTGTGGCCTGCAGCGCGCCGGTGCGCCGCACGATGGCGATGATGTCGGCCAGCCTCGCGGTCTCTCCGTGCTCGATGGCCCCGCGGATCATCGCGCGCTCGTCGTCGGTGGCCCGCTCCATTGCCAGCAGCAGGGGCAGTGTCGGCTTGCCTTCGCGCAGGTCGTCGCCGACGTTCTTGCCCAGTGCGTGGGTGTCACCTTCGTAGTCGAGCAGGTCGTCGACGAGTTGGAACGCCGTGCCCAACGACCGGCCATAGTCCGCGCAGGCCTCCTCGAGTGCGGGAGGCGCGTCGGCGAGAACGGCACCCAGGCGCGCGCTGGCTTCGAACAGCTTGGCCGTCTTGTAGCGAATCACGCGCAGGTAGTCGTCCACCGCGAGGTCAGGGTCGTGCATGTTCATCAACTGCAGCACCTCGCCCTCTGCAATCACGTTGGTGGCATCGGCCAGCACCTCGAGCACACGGGGTTTGTGCACGCTCACCATCATCTGGAATGCCCGCGAGTACAGGAAGTCACCCACCAGTACGCTCGCTGCGTTGCCGAAGAGGGCGTTGGCCGTCTGGCGTCCTCGGCGCAACGATGACTCGTCGACCACGTCGTCATGCAACAGAGTTGCCGTGTGGATGAACTCGACCGTGGCCGCGAGCTCGAATCGCTGCGGGCCGTCGAAGCCCAAGGCCTGGGCAAACAGCAGCACCAGCCGAGGCCGGATGCGCTTGCCCCCGGCACTGACGATGTAGTGCCCGATCTGGTTGATCAACGCCACGTTCGACGTGAGTCGCCGATGAATGACCTCATCGACCTGCCGCATCTCGGCGTCCATGGGGTCGGCGATGGCCATGGCGGGTGCGGCGGTCTCGGGCACTGTGGGCGGGGCGAAGTGAGGCGGCCGGATTATAGGAACCGGGGCATGGGGCTCACCCCGGACCCCGGCCTGCGCGACAGGCACGCCAGATATTGATGCCGAGTTCCTTCAATCGGGTATACTCTAAGGTTCTTTCGGCCGCCTGCGGCTGAAAGAGTAGGGGCGTCAGATGACCATGCGGGCTAACGCCGGCAGGCCGCCGGCGACTCCCGAGGCCCCAGGGGCCGTGTCGAGCCGGGCACAACCGGTGGCGGTTGGGCGGCAAGCCCAGCCTGTTGGCACGGACCCGCGGGTTGGCGGCGCGGGTCGTATCGACTCGCATCATCCTAGCAAAGAGGCACTTATGTACGCGGTCATAAAAACCGGTGGCAAGCAATACAAGGTTGCTGCCGGCGAGAAGATCAAGGTAGAACAGATTGCTGCGGACGTGGGCCAAGAGATCACCCTTGACCAGGTCCTGGCTGTCGGAAACGGCGCCGACCTGACCGTCGGGGCTCCCTTGGTGGCCGGCGCCAACGTGAAAGCCACGGTGGTGTCGCACGGCAGGTTCGACAAGGTCCGCATCTTCAAGATGCGCCGTCGCAAGCACTATCGCAAGCAAGGCGGTCACCGCCAGGGCTACACGGAACTGCAGATCAGCGCGGTGAACGCCTGAACTGCCCCACCAGGAGTAACTGAACCATGGCACAGAAAAAGGGCGGCGGCTCCACCCGCAACGGCCGCGATTCCCAGCCCAAGATGCTCGGCGTGAAGGTTTTCGGCGGCCAGGTTGTGCCGGCCGGATCGATCATCGTGCGTCAGCGCGGTACGCGTTTCCATGCTGGCGTCAACGTCGGCATGGGCAAGGACCACACGCTGTTCGCCCTGGTGGACGGCCAGGTGAGCTTCTCGACCAAAGGTCCGTTGAATCGCCAGACGGTGAGCGTCCAGCCGGCCTGAGCCGGCCCCAACCGGACAGGCCCCATGCGAAGCCCCGGCCTGCCGGGGCTTCGCCGTTTCGGGACAACACCAGGCACTGCACCATGAAGTTCGTCGACGAAGCCACCATCGATGTCGCCGCCGGTCACGGCGGTGCTGGCTGTCTGAGTTTCCGGCGCGAGAAGTGCATCCCGTTCGGTGGCCCCAATGGCGGCGATGGCGGGCGTGGCGGCAGCGTGTGGGCGGTTGCCGACCGCAACCTCAACACGCTGGTCGACTACCGCTATGCGCGCCGGCATGAGGCTCGCAACGGCGAGCCAGGCCGCGGCTCCGACCAGTTCGGCGCGGCCGGCGAGGACATCGTCCTGCGCATGCCGGTGGGCACCATCGTCACCGACCTCGACTCCGGGGCGGTGGTGGCCGAGTTGCTCGTGCCCGACGAGCCCGTTCTGGTGGCCAAGGGTGGCGACGGTGGCTTCGGCAACCTGCATTACAAGAGCAGCACCAACCGCGCCCCGCGGCAAAAAACACCCGGTTGGCCGGGCGAACAGCGCCGCCTCAAGCTCGAGTTGCGCGTGCTGGCCGACGTGGGCCTGCTGGGAATGCCCAACGCAGGCAAGTCGACGCTGATCGCTGCCATCTCGAACGCCCGTCCGAAGATCGCCGACTACCCGTTCACGACCCTGCACCCGAACCTCGGCGTGGTGCGCGTCGGTCCGGAGCGCAGCTTTGTGGTGGCCGACATCCCCGGGTTGATCGAGGGTGCAGCCGAAGGCGCCGGGCTGGGCCACCAGTTCCTGCGCCACCTGCAGCGCACGCGGCTGCTGTTGCACCTGGTGGACCTGGCGCCATTCGATGACTCCGTCGACCCCGTGGCGCAGGCGCGGGCCATCGTGAAGGAGCTTCGCAAGTACGACGAAGCCCTTTACCGCAAGCCGCGTTGGTTGGTGCTCAACAAGATCGACATGATCCCGCAGGACGAGCGGGCTGCACGCGTGAAGGACTTCGTGCGCCGCTTGCGCTGGAAAGGCCCGGTGTTCGAGATCTCGGCGCTGGCGCGAGAGGGCCTCGAGCCCTTGCTGCATGCCATCTACGAACATGTGGCCGCCCACAAGGAGGCTGCGCCACCCGAGCCCGATCCACGCTTCGCGGACGTCGCCGAGAGCGGACATGAGTGAACCCTTGCGCGCGGCGCGGCGCATCGTCGTCAAGGTGGGGTCCAGCCTCGTGACCGACGAGGGGCGGGGCATCGATGCCGACGCCGTGGGCAACTGGTGTGGCCAGTTGGCCGCACTGGCTGCACAGGGCCGCGAGGTCGTGATGGTGTCCAGCGGCGCAATCGCCGAGGGCATGAAGCGGTTGGGCTGGGCCACCCGGCCTACCGAGCTGCATGAGCTGCAGGCAGCCGCGGCGGTGGGTCAGATGGGGTTGGCGCAGATGTACGAGAGCCAGCTTTCGCGCCACGGGCTGCGCAGTGCACAGGTGCTGCTCACGCATGCCGATCTCGCCGACCGCGAGCGCTACCTCAATGCGCGCTCGACGTTGCTGACGCTGCTGGGGCTGCAGGTCATCCCGGTGATCAACGAGAACGACACCGTCGTCAACGACGAAATCAAGTTCGGCGACAACGACACCCTGGGCGCCCTGGTGGCGAATCTGGTGGAGGCCGATGCGCTGGTGATCCTCACCGACCAGCGCGGCCTGTACTCGGCCGATCCGCGCAAGGACCCCCAGGCTCGCCTCATCGACGAGGCCGTGGCCGGCGATCCGGCGCTCGAGACCATGGCCGGCGGCGCCGGTTCGTCGATCGGGCGGGGCGGCATGATCACCAAGGTGCTGGCCGCCCGGCGCGCCGCCGGCAGCGGCGCCAGCACGGTGATCGCCTGGGGACGCGAACCCGATGTGCTGCTGCGGCTGGCCGCGGGCGAGTCCATCGGCACCGCGCTGGTCGCAGGCACCGCGAAGGTGGCGGCCCGCAAGCAATGGATGGTCGACCACCTGCAGTTGCGTGGCGCGGTCACGATCGATGATGGTGCTGCTCGCAAACTGCGCGACGAAGGCAAGAGCCTGTTGCCCATAGGCGTCACGGGCGTGGATGGCGACTTCCACCGTGGCGATGTGATCGCGGTGCGCGGCGCGCAAGGCGATGAGATCGCCCGCGGCCTGGCCAATTACTCGTCTGCCGAGGCCCGCCTCATCGCCCGCAAGCCGTCGTCGCAGATCGCCGGACTGCTCGGCTTCGCCAACGAACCCGAACTCATCCACCGAGACAATCTGGTGCTCGTGTAACGAGCACCAGATTGCGGCGCAGGCTCATGTTGCCGCAGGCAACGTGAAGCCGCGAAGCGGCGTGCCGAAGCCACAACGTCGTGCACGATGTGCTCGTGTAACGAGCACCAGATTGCGGCGCAGGCTCATTGGCCTACCCTTCGCCCTGCGGGCTGCGGGATTCGCGCTTGGGAGCGGCCCGGCGCGCTCATGTTGCCGCAGGCAACGTGAAGCCCCGTTTCTAGTCTTCGAGCTCGGCCTTGGCCATCTCGACGTCCAGCCGCTCCATCGCATCGGCGGGTTCGCAGGCGGCCGCGTCGGCGTAGAGCTTCTCGGCTTCCTTCATGCGCTTGTCGCCCTCGAGCATCACCAGCCCGTTGGCGTACTCCACCATCGCTATCGCGGAGGTCGGGTTGAGCTTCAGAGCCTGCTGGTACAGCTTGAGGCCGGTGGAAGCGTCGGCGCCTTGGGTCTTGCCCAGCAACTTGCCCACCTTGTCGATCACCTCGGCATGAAATGCGCCGAGCGCGATGTGTGCGTCGGCGTGCTTCGGCGCGAGCTTGATCGTTGTCTCCAGGGCGGTCTTGACCTTGCTGCCCAGCCCTTGCGCCAGCGCCTTGGCCACACTGATGCCCTGGCTGTAGCGACCCAGCGCGTAGGCCATCCAGTAGTGGGCGTTGGCATTCTTCGGGTTCTCGGCGGCCTGGGCTTCCGCCCGTTCGGCCACCTCCTGGAACATCGCAAGCCGGTTCTTCTCGCTCTTTTCGAGGTAGTTCGCGTAGATGGCCTGCGCCTTGTTGGCCACGGTGATGCCATCGCCACCAGCTCTCAAGCCAGCCTCGCAGGCCTTCTGGAACTCACCCGCATGGAACAGCGCCCACGCCGCCAGCACCTTGTCGTCCTTGGGCAGCGGCTCGGCGTCGCCGGCGTGCAGGCGCGCCCACTGTTTCTTCAACGCCGCCGGTGAGTAGGTGTAGTCGGCGCTGTCATACGGAAAGGCGGTCCACTTGGCCATGGCTGTCTCCTGCTGATGGACGTCACTCGCCGCCGCGGTAGGCGCCGGCGATCTTGAACAGGTGCTCGCGGGACTGCTCGTCCAGATAAGGCATCAGCAGGCTGAGCACGTGATAGGCGCCGCGCGCCAATGCCGCCGCGGCGCTTTCGGGCTCGAGCGCCTTGCGCGGATCGCGCACGTACTCGTAGCTCAGCCAATAGGTGAGCACCACCACCATGGCGCTGGCGGCGGCTTCGGCCTCGCGCGTGTCGATGCGCACGGCACGACCGCGCGTCAGACCGTCGAGTACGCTGCGCACGGCCCGTGACTTGTTCTTCAGAACGAACTGGAAGTGCGTCTCGAGCCGCCGGTTCTTGCTGAGCAGGTCGTTGAGGTCGCGATACAGGAAGCGGTAGCGCCAGATCAGCTCGAACAGCATGTGGAAGAACAACCACGCGTCCTCCACGTTGCGCACGTTGTCGGCGGCGTTGAGCAACTCGGACAGTGAGCGTTCGTAGCGATCGAACAGCGCGTTGATCAGCTCGTCCTTGGCCGGGTAGTGGTAGTACAGATTGCCGGGGCTGATGCCGAGCTCGGCGGAGATCAGCGTGGTGCTGACGTTGGGCTCGCCGAAACGGTTGAACAGATCGAGCGTGACCTCGAGGATGCGTTCTGCCGTGCGGCGCGGCTTCTTGGGGGTGGCTTGCATGGGGCGGTGGGATGCCTGCGGCGAATCTAGCACCAAGGCTGCCGGCGGAAACTGATCGCTCTCCCTACAATGCGCCGCCATGCCTGCCGTGCGCTTCGAGGATGTTGCAAAGACCTACCGGGGGGCACGTGGCGACCTACAGGCCCTGGCCGGAGTGAGTTTCGACATCGAGCCTGGGGAGTTCTTCGGCCTGCTGGGCCCCAACGGGGCGGGCAAGACCACGTTGATCAGCATTCTGGCCGGGTTGGCCGCGGCCAGCCGTGGCCGAGTCACCGTGATGGGCCATGATGTGCGCGCGGACTATGCCGCCGCGCGGCGCGCTCTGGGCATCGTGCCGCAGGAACTGGTCTTCGATCCGTTCTTTTCGGTGCGTGAGACGCTGCGTATCCAGAGCGGGTACTTCGGCGTGCGCGGCAACGACGCCTGGATCGACGAGTTGCTGGCCGAACTGGGCTTGGCCGACAAGGCCGGTGCCAACATGCGGCAGTTGTCGGGCGGAATGAAGCGGCGGGTGCTGGTGGCGCAGGCGCTGGTGCATCGCCCGCCGGTGATCGTGCTGGACGAGCCGACGGCAGGCGTAGATGTGGAACTGCGCCAGACGCTGTGGAGCTTCATTGCCCGGCTCAATCGCGAGGGGCACACGGTGCTGCTGACCACCCATTACCTGGAAGAAGCCGAAGCGCTGTGCCACCGCATCGGTATGCTCAAGCAGGGCGTACTGGTGGCGCTGGATCGCACGGCCGATTTGCTGGCGAAGGCAGCGAGCACGATGCTGCGTTTCAAGACGGACGCCACCTTGCCCACTGCCCTCGCGGCACGTGCCCGCGTGACCGGTCGCGTGGTGCAACTCAAGGCGCATGACGCTGGCGAAGTCGAGGGCGTGCTGGCCCAACTGCGCGAGGCGCGGGTTGTGGTCGAGGACCTGGAGATCGGTCGCGCCGATCTGGAGGATGTCTTCCTCGAGATCATGCAAGGCGTGCCGGCCTCCACCGCGCACCTGCCGGGTGCTGTGCATGCCTGAGCGAAAGCCGGCGCCGCAGCCGCCTGCCGCCGCGTGGGTCGGCATGCGCACGCTGCTTCACAAGGAGGTGCTGCGGTTCTGGAAAGTGGCCTTCCAGACGGTGGCGGCGCCCGTGCTGACGGCCATGTTGTACCTGCTCATCTTCGGCCATGTGCTCGAGGACCGCGTCGTCGTCTTCGAGGGTGTGGGCTACACCCGGTTCCTGGTACCGGGGCTGGTGATGATGAGCGTGCTGCAGAACGCGTTCGCCAACACGTCGTCCAGCCTCATCCAGAGCAAGATCACCGGCAACCTGGTGTTCCTGCTGGTGACGCCGCTGTCGCGCTGGTCGTGGTTCACGGCCTACGTCGGTGCCGCGGCCGCGCGGGCCCTGAGCGTGGGTGCCGGTGTGCTGGCGGTCACCGCGGTGTTCGGGCTACCGACACTGACGAACCCAGCATGGGCGCTGGCATTCGCCATGCTGGGCGCGGGCATGCTGGGGGCGCTGGGACTGATCGCGGGGCTGTGGGCCGAGAAGTTCGACCAGATGGCCGCATTCCAGAACTTCATCATCATGCCCATGACCTTTCTTTCGGGCGTGTTCTATTCGGTCAAGTCGCTGCCGCCGTTCTGGCAGGCTGCCAGCCATCTCAATCCCTTCTTCTACATGGTCGACGGCTTCCGGTATGGCTTTTTCGGTCAGAGCGACGTTTCGCCCTGGCTGAGCCTGGCGGTGGTGGGTGGCAGCTGCGTCGGCATTTCGGCGCTGGCGCTGCGCCTGCTGGCCAGCGGCTACAAGCTGCGGCACTGAACACGGGTCACCGGCGGGCGATGCGATAATCCCAGCCATGTCCGAACCCACTGTCGACGAAGTCAAGCGCTACATCGCCAACGGGCTGGCCTGTGACCATCTCGAGGTCGATGGCGATGGCCGGCACTTCTTTGCCACCATCGTCTCGGCCGAGTTCGAGGGCCGACACCGGGTGGCGCGCCACCAGCGCGTCTATCAGGCCCTGGGCGACCGCATGCGCGAGCAGATCCACGCGCTGTCGATGAAGACGCTCACCCCGGCCGAGTGGGCGGCAGCCCAGGCGGCCGCTCACCACTCCAGCTGAAGTCCCGCGGCTGCCGCCTGCGGCACGCCGTGCCGCCCCACACCCGCGAGCATCCGATGAACCCGGCCACCATCACGCTGGCGCTGTCCAAGGGCCGCATCTTCGACGAGACCCTGCCGTTGCTGGCCGCGGCTGGCATCGAGGTCACCGAAGACCCGGAGCGCAGTCGCAAGCTCATCCTGCCCACCAGCCGCCCCGAGGTGCGGGTGGTGCTCGTGCGTGCCACCGATGTGCCGACCTACGTCGAGCAAGGCGGCGCCGATCTCGGCGTGGCAGGGCTGGACGTGCTCATCGAGCACGGTGGTGCGGCCCTGTACCAGCCGCTCGACCTGGGCATCGCCCGCTGCCGCATGAGCGTGGCCACGCGGGCCGACTTCGATTACCCGGCAGCGGTGCGCCAGGGCTCGCGCGTGCGCGTGGCCACCAAGTACACCGCCATCGCCCGCCAGCACTTCGCCGACAAGGGCGTGCATGTCGACCTCATCAAGCTCTACGGCTCGATGGAACTCGCCCCGCTGACCGGATTGGCCGACGCCATCGTCGACCTCGTGTCCACCGGCAGCACCCTCAAGGCCAACCAACTGGTCGAAGTCGAGCGCATCATGGACATCAGCTCGCGCCTGGTGGTCAACCAGGCCGCGCTTAAGCTCAAGCGCGAGCCCATCCGCCGACTGATCGACGCGTTCGGCCGGGCGCGGCCGGAGCAGGCATCATGACGGTTGCGTTGGTGCGCCAGCTCTCCACGCGCGACCCCGACTTCGAGGAAGCCTTTGCGTGTGTCCTGCACTGGTCGGCGCAGACCGACGAGGCCATCGAGCAGCGGGTGGCGCAGATCCTGGCCGACGTGCGCACGCGCGGCGATGCCGCCGTGCTCGAGTACACCGCCCGCTTCGACGGTGTGCAGGCAGCATCGGTGGCTGCGCTCGAACTGCATGCCGACGAACTGCGCGCCGCGTTCGACTCGCTGCCGCCCGCCCAGCGCAACGCGCTGGAAGCCGCCGCACGCCGCGTGCGCGACTACCACGAGCGCCAACTCGAAGCGTGTGGCCGCAGCTGGCAGTACCGTGACGCCGATGGCACGCTTCTGGGACAGAAGGTCACGCCGCTGGACCGGGTGGGCATCTACGTGCCCGGCGGCAAGGCGGCCTATCCGTCATCGGTGCTGATGAACGCGCTGCCGGCGCGCGTGGCCGGCGTGCCCGAGATCACGATGGTGGTGCCCACGCCGGTGCGCGCCGGCGCGAGCCCTGATGCGCGTGGCGAGCGCAATCCGCTGGTACTGGCTGCCGCGCACGTCGCAGGCGTCACGCGCGTCTACACCATCGGTGGTGCACAGGCGGTGGCCGCGCTCGCCTGGGGCACGGCCACCATCGCGCGTGTCGACAAGATCACCGGGCCGGGCAACGCCTATGTGGCCAGTGCCAAGCGGCGGGTATTCGGCCAGGTCGGCATCGACATGATTGCCGGGCCCAGTGAGATCCTCGTGCTGGCCGACGGCACGACGCCGCCCGACTGGGTGGCGATGGACCTGTTCAGCCAGGCCGAGCACGACGAGCTGGCGCAGAGCATCCTGCTGTGCCCCGATGCCGACTACATCGCCCGCGTGGCCGAAGCCGTGGCTCGCTTGCTGCCAACCATGCCGCGGCACGAGGTCATACGAGCGTCGCTGCAGGGGCGAGGCGCGCTGATCCACACGCGCTCGATGGAAGAAGCCTGCGCCATCAGCAACCGCATTGCACCCGAGCACCTCGAGGTCAGCTCGCGCGAGCCCCAGCGCTGGGAGCCGCTGCTGCGCCACGCCGGCGCCATCTTCCTGGGTGCCTACACGAGTGAGAGCCTGGGCGATTACTGCGCTGGCCCCAACCATGTGCTGCCCACAGCGGGCACGGCGCGCTTTTCCTCACCGCTGGGCGTGTACGACTTCCAGAAGCGCTCGAGCCTGATCGAAGTCAGCGCCGCCGGCGCGCAGGTACTGGGGCCGATCGCAGCCGAGTTGGCCTATGGCGAGGGGCTGCAGGCGCATGCCCGTGCGGCGCAGTTGCGCCTGGACTGAACGGCAGGAAGGCCGAGGATGGAACGCATGCTGCAGGACTGCGTGAACCGGGTGATTCGCCGCGATATCCAGTCGATGCATGCCTACGCGGTGCAGCCCAGTGCCGGCCTGGTCAAGCTCGACACCATGGAGAACCCCTACCGCCTGCCCGATGCGCTGCAGCGCGAACTCGGCGAACGGCTGGGACGGGTCGCGATCAACCGCTATCCGGCTGAGCGCACCGACGACCTGCGCCACGCGCTGGCGGTGCACGCCGGGCTTCCGTCCGGCTGTGCGCTCACGCTGGGCAACGGTTCGGATGAGTTGATCACCATGCTGTCCATGGCCTGCGACGTGTCTGGCGCCACTGTGATGGCGCCGGTGCCGGGCTTCGTCATGTATGCGATGTCCGCAACATTGCAGGGCCTGCGCTTCGTGGGCGTTCCGCTGCGGGCGGACTTCGAGCTCGACGAGGCGGCGATGCTCGCCGCGATCGCCGAGCATCGCCCGGGACTGCTTTACCTGGCGTATCCGAACAACCCCACCGCCAACCTCTGGGACGACGCCGTGATCGAGCGGATCGTCAATGCGATGGCCGAGGTGCGGGGCCTGGTCGTGATGGACGAGGCCTACCAGCCGTTTGCCTCGCACGATTCGATGCCCCGATTGCGGCGCCATCCGCACCTGCTCGTGATGCGTACGATGAGCAAGTTCGGGCTGGCTGGCGTGCGCATCGGCTACCTGATGGGCCGTACCGAGCTGGTGGCCGAGATCGAAAAGCTGCGACCGCCATTCAATGTGAGCGTGCTCAACGCCGAAGCCGGCCTGTTCGCGCTGGAGCATGCCGACGAGTATGCACGCCAGGCCGCCGCCATTCGCCACGAGCGCGAACGGGTTCATGCCGCGCTGGCTGAACTGCCCAGCGTGCACCCCTATCCGAGCCAGGCCAACATGATCCTCGCGCGCGTGCCCGACGCGGCGGCGGCATTTGCCGGCCTGCGCGCGCATGGCGTGCTGGTCAAGAACGTCTCTGGCCTGCACCCGTTGCTGGCCAATTGCCTGCGTGTGACCATCGGCACGCCCGAAGAGAACACCCGGATGCTCGACGCCCTGAAGGCCAGCCTATGACACACGATCACCGCATTGCCGAGGTGCGCCGCGACACCCAGGAGACGCGCATCCGCGTGCGCGTCGATCTCGACGGCAGCGGCCAGTCCCGCCTGGCCACGGGCATCGGCTTCTTCGACCATATGCTCGATCAGGTGGCCCGGCACGGCATGATCGACCTGGAGATCGAAGCCGAGGGCGACCTGCACATCGATGGCCATCACACCGTCGAGGACGTCGGCATCACCCTGGGCATGGCGCTGGCGCAGGCTGTGGGCGACAAGCGCGGCATTGCGCGCTATGGCCACGCCTACGTGCCGCTGGACGAAGCCTTGTCGCGCGTGGTGATCGATCTCTCCGGGCGGCCGGGCCTCGTCCTGAACGTGCCATACACCGCAGCGATGGTGGGCGGCTTCGACACGCAACTCACGCATGAGTTCTTTCAGGGCTTCGTCAACCACGCGCGGGTGACCTTGCACGTGGACAACCTCAAGGGCCAGAACGCGCACCACCAAGCCGAAACGGTGTTCAAGGCCTTCGGGCGGGCGCTGCGCATGGCGCTGGCGCGTGATGAACGTGCCGCCGGCGTGGTGCCCTCGACCAAGGGGTCGCTCTGATGGCGGGTGCGGGGCAGGCGGCGGGCCGGCGCATGGTCGCGGTCGTCGACTACGGCATGGGCAATCTGCGATCGGTGTCGCAGGCGGTGATGCATGTGGCCGCCGGCAGTGGCATCGATGTGGTGGTGACCGGCCGGCCTGAGGAGGTGCGCGCGGCCGAGCGTGTGGTGCTGCCGGGACAGGGTGCGATGCGCGATTGCATGCGAGAGCTGCGCGGCTCCGGGCTTGAGCAGGCGGTGCGCGAGGCAGCCGCGACCAAGCCCTTGATGGGCGTGTGCGTGGGCATGCAGATGCTGCTCGACCACAGCGAGGAACAGGATACGTCTGGCCTGGGCTTGATCGCGGGGCGGGTCCGGCGCTTTCGCCTCGAGGGCATGCTCCAGCCCGACGGCAGCCGCTACAAAGTGCCGCAGATGGGCTGGAACCAGGTCTGGCAAAGCGGCGAGCAGGGCCGTCGTCATGCGGTGTGGGGCGACGTTCCCGATGGCGCTTGGTTCTACTTCGTGCACAGCTACTACGTCTGCCCGTCGGACCCACGCCACACCGCAGGCGAAACCGACTACGGCGGCCGCTTTACCTGCGCCATGGCGCGGGATAACATTTTTGCGACCCAGTTCCACCCCGAGAAGAGTGCCGCGCACGGTCTGAGCCTGTACCGCAACTTCCTGAGCTGGAAGCCCTAGCGTCGCGCGCGGCCTCGCGCCCTCAAACCCCTTACCCTCTTGCTGCACCCGCCATGCTGCTGATCCCGGCGATCGATCTCAAGGACGGCCAGTGCGTGCGCCTCAAGCAAGGCGACATGTCGGCCTCCACCACCTTTGGCGAGGATCCCGCCGCGATGGCCCGGCGCTGGCTGGACGCCGGTGCACGGCGGCTGCACCTCGTCGACCTCAATGGTGCATTCGCGGGCAAGCCGGTGAACGAATCGGCCATCAAGTCCATTCTGAAGGAGGTGGGCGACGAGATCCCGGTGCAACTGGGTGGGGGCATCCGCGACCTCGACACCATTGAACGCTACCTCGACGACGGGCTCGGCTACATCATCATCGGCACGGCTGCCGTCAAGAACCCCGGATTCCTGAAGGATGCGTGCAGCGCCTTCGGTGGGCACATCATCGTCGGCCTCGATGCGAAGGACGGCAAGGTGGCCACCGACGGCTGGAGCAAACTGACCGGCCACGAAGTCGTCGACCTGGCCCTCAAGTTCCAGGACTACGGCGTCGAGGCCGTCATCTACACCGACATCGGCCGTGACGGCATGCTCACCGGCATCAACGTCGAGGCCACCGTCAAGCTGGCACGCGCGTTGTCGATACCCGTCATCGCATCCGGTGGTCTGGCCGGGCTGGACGACATCGACCAGCTGTGCTCGGTCGAGTCCGAAGGTGTCACAGGTGTCATCTGCGGACGCTCGATCTACACCGGCGCGCTCGATTTCACCGCTGCGCAGCGGCGCGCCGACGCGCTCGGCGCCTGACCGGCACGCAACCGCATGCTGGCCAAGCGCATCATTCCCTGCCTGGACGTCACGGGCGGGCGCGTCGTCAAGGGCGTGAACTTCGTCGAACTGCGCGATGCCGGAGACCCGGTGGAGATTGCCGCGCGCTACAACGACCAGGGTGCCGACGAACTCACCTTTCTCGACATCACCGCCACCAGCGACGGGCGCGACCTGATCCTGCCCATCATCGAAGCCGTGGCCTCGCAGGTGTTCATCCCGCTGACTGTGGGCGGCGGCGTGCGCACGGTCGCAGACGTGCGCCGCTTGCTCAACGCCGGCGCTGACAAGGTCAGCTTCAACTCCGCTGCGGTGGCCGACCCACCGGTGATCCAACGTGCCAGCGAGAAGTACGGCGCCCAGTGCATCGTGGTGGCCATCGATGCCAAGCGCCGGCAGGGCGCCGATGCCCAGGCCCGCGGGCCCGGCTGGGATGTCTACACCCACGGCGGTCGGCGCAACACGGGGCTGGATGCGGTGGGCTGGGCGCGGCAGATGGCCGACCACGGGGCCGGCGAGATCCTGCTCACCAGCATGGACCGCGACGGCACCAAGATCGGCTTCGACCTCGAGCTCACGCGCGCCGTCAGCGACGCCGTGCCCGTTCCAGTCATCGCCTCGGGCGGCGTCGGCACGCTTCAACACCTGGCCGACGGCATCCGCATCGGCGGCGCCGACGCGGTGCTTGCGGCGAGCATCTTCCACTACGGCGAATTCACGGTCGGTCAGGCCAAGGCATTGATGGCCGCCCAGGGCATCGCGGTGCGGCAGTGAGGCCTCCGCGTCGCCAGGCGCTTGCCGCCGCCTCGGCGCCGCATCAGGTGCGGTTGATCGGCGGGCAGTTCCGACGCAGCAAGCTGCCGGTGGCGGATCGACCCGGCCTGCGGCCCACGCCCGACAGGGTGCGTGAGACCGTGTTCAACTGGCTCGGCCAGTCGCTCGAGGGGTGGCGCTGTCTGGATGCGTTCGCGGGTAGTGGGGCGCTCGGGTTCGAGGCCGCTTCGCGGGGCGCTGCCGAGGTGGTGCTGCTCGAGCGCGATCCGGCGCTGGCCGCCAGTCTGCGGGCCTGCCAGGCCCGACTGGGCGCCGCCGCCGTGCGGGTGGAGTGCGCCGACGCACTGACCTGGATGGCGGCATGCGCGCCCGGGCGGTTCGAGCTCGTGTTCATCGACCCCCCCTTTGATGCCGGGCTGCACGCGGCGGCACTGGCGCGTGCAGTGCCTTTGGTTGCGGTCGCTGGTTACGTCTACGTTGAAGCGCCCGAGCCCTTGACCGCCCCGCCGCAAGGCTGCACGCTGTGGCGCCAGGGTCGCGCGGGGGCCGTGCATTTCCATGTGTTGCAACGCAGCAGCTAAACTGCCCGCCAGCCGACCAGGAGTGCGCTGTGCTGCAACACCCCAAGCCGCTGATCGCCGTGTATCCGGGCACCTTCGACCCCATGACGCTGGGCCATGAAGACCTGATGCGCCGGGCTGCGCGGCTGTTCGACCGCCTCATCCTCGCGGTGGCGGCTGGTCACCACAAGCGCACGATGTTCACCATCGCCGAGCGCCTGGAGATCGCCTCCGAGATCGCGCGACCGTACCCGAACGTCGAGGTGGTGGCCTTCCGCGGCCTGTTGCGCGACTTCGTCGTTGCCAACGACGGGCAGGTAGTGGTTCGTGGGCTGCGCGCGGTCAGCGACTTCGAGTACGAATTCCAGATGGCCGGCATGAACCGCCAACTCATGCCCGAGGTCGAGACGTTGTTCCTGACGCCGTCCGACCAATACCAGTTCGTCAGCGGCACGTTCGTGCGCGAGATCGCCATGCTTGGCGGTGATGTTTCCAAGTTCGTGGCACCCTCGGTGCTCCAGCGACTGAAGGAGCGTGTGGCCCACGTCGACGACGAGCCCTGAACCGCCATGGCCCTGATGATCACGGACGAGTGCATCAATTGCGACGTCTGCGAACCCGAATGCCCCAACGAGGCGATCTCGATGGGCGACGAGTACTACCGCATCGACCCTGACCGCTGCACCGAGTGCGTCGGTCACTTCGACGTGCCGCAGTGCGCGCAGCTGTGTCCGGTGGGATGCATTCCGGTGAACCCGCAGCGAGTCGAGTCGCGGCCGCAGCTGTGGGCCAAGTACCGCAGGCTCGTCGGAGCCGAAGTCGGTCCACCGAATGCGCCTGCGCCGGCTTGCGGCACCCCGTCTGAAGGAGCCTGATCCGAGGCGCGCCACAGCCGAACGGCGGTGGGGCGCGCGCGCGGGGTAACCCGGCAACCTACGCGTGCGGCGGGTGGCGATCGGACTTCTTGGGTTTGGTCGAGCCGCGTTTGGAAGCAGTCTGTGCCGTGCCGCTGGCCTTCAACGATGCCTTTCGCGATTTCGATGTCGAGGCTCGGACTTTGGGGCTCGGTGGTTGGCCCAGCCGGGTCTGCCGCTGGTTGTTCTTCTTGGCCCGGCTCGATGCCGTTGGCTTGACCTGACCGCTGCGCGGGGTCAGGTTGATCGCAGGCGCGGGAGCGCGAGACTCCACGGCAAGGCGTTCGGCCGTCAGCTTGTCGGCCAACGCTCGTTCGCGTCGGGCTGCTTCGAGCGCCTGAGCGCGCTGCTCATCGGTGCGGCTGTCGTCGACGCTGACCGCGCGACCGTCAGCACAAGGGCGCAGCGAGTAGTTTCCGCCGCCCGGCCCACAGCGATAGACCGTTTCGTTCGAGGTGGGCGCCTGGGCCAGCGCCATGCCGGACAGGGTGAACAGCGCTGCCCATCGAAGCACGCGCACCACAGCCGCGCCACCATGTTGCACCCCAGGGGTCACGTTGGGCCCTCCTTCGCGTCGGGTTCGGCTGCGCTGGTCGTCGCATGGATGGCGGCGGTGCCGACACCGGTGTCCGGGCGCGCAGCGGCCCCGGCGCCGGCCGCAGTGCCCTTGGGTTTCGGCGGCCTGGCCCCTTGCGCGCCCGGTGCTGCAGGCCGGGCATGGATGGCCGCGAGCGCCGGCGCGGTGGGCCCTTCGAGCAACTGCGGCAGAGCCTGCAACGAGCGATCGAGGCAGGCCAACATGGCTTCGCGCTGACCGGGCGCGGGCTTGCGCAATACCCAGTTGGCCACTTCGGCGCGGTCGCCCGGGTGCCCGATGCCGATGCGCAGGCGCCAGAAGTCGGCACTGCCGAGCTGGGCCTGGATGTCCTTCAGGCCGTTGTGTCCGGCGACGCCGCCGCCCTGCTTGATCTTCATCTGCCCTGGCGGCAGGTCCAGTTCGTCGTGCACAACCAGGATCTGACCGGGTTCGATCTTGAAGAAGCGCGCCAGCGCCGCCACCGAACGACCCGACAGGTTCATGTAGGTCTGCGGCTCGAGCAGCCACAGCGGGCCATCGGGCCGGTTCACCCGCGCCACCAGGCCCTGGTAGGCGCGTTCGGGCACCAGCCGCGTGCCGAGTGCCCGGGCGGCCGCGTCTACCCACCAGAACCCGACGTTATGGCGGGTGTCTTCGTACTCCGGGCCGGGATTGCCCAAACCCACCAGCAAACGGATCATGGGCCGGCATTATCCCGGTGCCGGACGCAGCGTGAGCCGACCCCCCACGATCAAGGCCCGGCCTACGCGATCGAGCGCACCGGCGCGCAGCACCGGCTCGGGCGTGTCCTCGGTGCGCAGCTTCCACTGGTGCCAGTTCAGCAGCACATCGATGTGCACGTCCGGGTGAAGTGCCTGTAGCGCGCCGCTGGACAGGTGGGGCGCGGCGATCTGCTCTGACATGACGCCGATGCCCCAGCCCATGACGGCAGCGCGCACATGTGCTTCCGACGACGGCACCGACCGCTCCTTCAGCCTCGGGTCACGCAGCCCGAAGGCGCGCCCGACCCACACCGTGTGGGCGTCGTCCTTGCGGTTGAACACCAGCCAGGGCAGATGTGCGAAGTTTGTCCGGTTCAGTCCCTGCGCCAGGTGCCGCTCGCAGAACGCCGGGCTGGCCACGGCGATGTAGCGCATCGCGCCCAGCCGCTCCACCGTGCAGCCGCGCAGCGCCTCCGCCACCGTGCTCACGCAGCCCAGCACCGCCCCTTCGCGCAGCCAGTCGTGGGTGAAGTCCTGGTCGTCGACCACCAGCTCCAGGCCGTAGCCCTCGCGCTGCCCGTCGCGCACCACTTCGTCCAGCGCCGGCAACACCCAGGTGGCCAGACTGTCGGCATTCACCGCGATCGGAAGACGCTCGTCCTGGCCCAGCGTCCAGTTCGCGCGACAGGTCGGCCCGCATCGCCTGCATCTGGCGGGCGTAGCGCAGCAGCACCTTGCCTGGCTCGGTCAGACGCAGCGGGCGCGAGCGCACCACCAGCAACCGCCCGAGTCCGGTTTCGAGCGCGCGCAGCCGCTGCGACACCGCCGACTGGGTGATCGACAGCCGCTGTGCCGCGCGCTCGAAGCTGCCCGCGTCGGCCAGCGCAGCCAGGCACTCGAGGGCCGCAGGGTCGAAGGCATTCATCAGTGCGGCTAATGTAATCGCACAAATGGCGATGGTGCTTTCTGCTGAGCCGCACCGTTTTCACAATCGCGCCACTCATCACACCGATTCGGCGACCCATCATGCGCATCGCCGTTCCCAAGGAAATCAAGAACCACGAGTACCGCGTGGGCCTGACACCGGCCAGCGTGCGCGAACTGGTGGCCCATGGTCACGAGGTGTGGGTGCAGGCCGGCGCCGGCGCGGCCATCGGCTTGACCGATGCGCAGTACCAGGCCGCGGGCGCGAAGCTCGCGGCCGATGCGGCCGACGCCTTCCAGCGCGGCGAGATGATCGTGAAGGTCAAGGAGCCGCAGGCCAGCGAGATCGCCATGCTGCGCGAGGGCCAGCTGCTGTACACCTACCTGCACCTGGCGCCTGATCCCGAGCAGACCGCTGGCCTGGTGAAGTCGGGCGCCGTGTGCGTGGCCTATGAAACCGTCACCGGACCAGGTGGCGGCCTGCCGCTGCTCGCGCCGATGAGCGAGGTGGCCGGGCGGATGTCGGTGCAGGCTGGCGCCGCGCATCTCGAGAAGTCCAAGGGCGGCATGGGTGTGCTGCTCGGCGGCGTCCCGGGCGTTGCGCCGGCGCAGGTGGTGATCCTGGGTGCCGGGGTCGTGGGTACGCATGCGCTGCAGATGGCCGTGGGCATGGGCGCGCAGGTCACGGTGCTCGACAAGAACGTCGACCGGCTGCGTCACCTGGACCTGATCTTCGGAAATCGCATCACGACGATGTTCTCCACGGCGCAAAGCGTGGAAGAGGCCGTGCTGGCAGCCGACCTGGTGATCGGAGGCGTGCTCATCCCCGGGGCGGCGGCGCCCAAGCTGGTGACGCGCGACATGGTCGCACGCATGCGCAAGGGTGCGGTGGTGGTCGACGTGGCCATCGACCAAGGCGGCTGCTTCGAAACTTCGCATGCGACGACGCATGCCGAGCCCACCTACGTGGTCGACGGCGTGGTGCACTACTGCGTGGCCAACATGCCGGGTGCCGTGGCGCGTACGTCGACCTTCGCGCTGAACAACGCCACCATCGGCCACGCGCTGGCGCTGGCGGACAAGGGTTGGAAACGCGCCCTGGCCGACAACCCCCACCTGCGCGCCGGCTTGAACGTGGCGCATGGCCAGGTGACCTGCGAGCCTGTGGCACGCGACCTCGGATACGACTGGGTGCCGGCCGAATCGTTGCTCTGACCGAGCAAAGCCGAAAACGAAACAGCCCCGCGCGAGGCGGGGCTGGTCCTGCGGTCAGGGTGCGGCCCGAGCGGCCACACCGCATGACGATCCGATCACTTCTTCTTGGCGTCCTTCGCCGGGGCCTTGGCCGGCGCGGCCTTGCCGCCCTTGCCGCCCTTGGCCGGCGCTGCAGCCGCCGCTTCGGCGGGCGCCGCCTCTTCCTCAGTCTTGGGCGGGTTGGCCGCCACGATCACCGGGTTCAGCGAGCCATGGCGCACCAGCTTGATGCCTTCGGGCAGCTTGATGTCGGTGGCATGCAGGGACTGGCCCTTGGTCAGGCCCGACAGATCCACCGCGATGTATTCGGGCAGTTGCGTGGCCAGGCACTCGACCTCGATTTCGGTGGCCACATGGCTGACCAGGCACTTGTCGGTCTTGACGGCCACCGAGTTCTCCTCGCCGGAGAAGTGCAGCGGCACCTTCTTGTGCAGTCGGGTGGTCTCGTCCACGCGCTGGAAGTCGATGTGCAGCACCTGTTGCTTCCAGGGGTGCATCTGGAAGTCGCGCAGCAGCACCTTCTGCACGCCGCCGGACAGTTCCATTTCGAGGATGGACGAGTGGAACGCTTCCTTCTTCAGGGCGAAGTACAGCGCGTTGTGGTCGAGCTCGATCATGCGGGGCTCGCCCGCGCCATAGACGATGCCGGGAACCTTGCCGGCATTGCGCAGGCGGCGGCTCGCTCCGGTCCCCTGCAGATTGCGCTCGAAAGCGACGAATTTCATGGTGTGCTCCATGTGGGATGCCCGCGACCAGGCATCGGGGTGGGGGCGGCACGCGCTGGCGCCGCCGGTCGAGGTGAAGGCGCCGGCCGCTGGTGCGGCCGCCGACCTTCGGCTAGAAATTGTTGTTCTGCTCCGAGAAGAGGGAGGTCACCGACTCACCGTCGGAGATGCGGCGGATGGTTTCGGCAAAGAGGAAGGCCACCGACAGCTGGCGGATCTTCTTGCAGGCCTTGGCCGCATCGGACAGCGGGATGGTGTTGGTGATCACCACCTCGTCGAGCTGGCTGGCGGCAATGCGCTCGATGGCCGGGCCCGAGAAGATCGGGTGCGTGCAATAGGCGAACACCCGCTTGGCACCGCGTTCCTTCAGCACCTCGGCAGCCTTCACCAGGGTGCCGGCGGTGTCGATCATGTCGTCCATGATCACGCAGTTGCGGCCTTCGATCTCGCCGATGACGTGCATCACCTCGGACACGTTGGCCTTGGGGCGGCGCTTGTCGATGATGGCCAGGTCGGAGCCCAGTTGCTTGGCCAGCGCGCGCGCGCGCACCACGCCGCCGACATCGGGGCTGACCACCACCAGGTCGGGATAGGCCTTGCTCTTGAGGTCGGACAGCAGCACCGGCGAGGCGTAGATGTTGTCCACAGGGATGTCGAAGAAGCCCTGGATCTGGTCGGCGTGCAGGTCCATGGTGAGCACGCGCTCAACGCCCACGGTCTCGAGCAGGTTGGCCACCACCTTGGCACTGATGGGCACGCGCATCGAGCGCGGGCGACGATCCTGGCGAGCGTACCCGAAGTAGGGGATCACCGCGGTGATGCGGCGCGCGCTGGCGCGCTTCAACGCATCGACCATGATGAGCAGTTCCATCAGGTTTTCGTTCGTGGGCGCGCAGGTGGACTGCACGACGAACACATCACGCGCGCGAACGTTTTGATGGACTTCGACGGTCACTTCGCCGTCGGAGAAGCGACCCACCGTGGCCTTGCCCAGTTCGACCCCCAGGCTCTGCCCGATTTCCTGGGCCAGCGCGGGATTGGCATTGCCGGTGAACAGCACGGTGTTGAACAGCACGGCAGCGCTCCGAGGGGAAATCAGGCAGGCGGGACGGGGTGCATGGAGGTTTGGCAGGGGAGGAAGGACTCGAACCCTCGCATGTCGGAATCAAAATCCGATGCCTTGACCAACTTGGCGACTCCCCTACACCGGACCCGGCTCGCACCGGACCCAAAAAAGAACCGTTTCAGCCGGCCCAGCCGATCAAGGGATGGCGGTCCAGGCTGTGGCAAAGGCGGCCTGCCCATCGGGGCGGAAGGTCTTCCGCACACCATGTCGCCTCGGGCGGGCTTTCCTTGCCAGTGTCGTTGCCGACGTCACTGACGACTCTTGCGTACACCGCGCTGCCGGAACCCGACATGCGGCTGTTGCCGAAGCGGGCTTCGAGCCACCGGGCGGCCTGGGCCACTTCGGGGCACAGCTGCTCGGCGATCGGTTGGAGGTCGTTTCGACCCCACCCGTGGGCCAGCCGCTGCTGCAGTTGGGTGTCTGCAAGAAAGCTCGTGACTATAGCAGGTTCCGTGTCGCGCCGCAGCTGCGGCGCTTGAAAAATCGTCGGCGTCGCGATTGGCGCATCGGGCTTGAGCACCGCGTATCGCTGCGGTGGCATGTCCAATGGTGTGAGCTGCTCGCCGATGCCCTCGACGAAGGCATTGCGCCCGCCCACGAAGAACGGGACATCGGCACCCAGCGGCAGTGCCAGTTCCAGCAGGCGCTCGCGCGGCCAGTGCAGGCCCCACAGCTGGTTGAGCGCCAGCAACGTGCTGGCCGCGTCGGAACTGCCGCCACCCAGCCCTGCGCCCCAGGGGATGGACTTCTCGATCAGGATGTCGACACCCTGGTGGGTGCCGCTGGCCCGTTGCAGCGCACGCGCGGCACGCAGGCACAGGTCGTCGTCGGGCAGCGTGACGCCCATGTCGTGGCGCAGCAGGCGCGCATCGTCGCGGCGCTCGAAGTGCAGCGTGTCGCACCAGTCGATCAGCACGAACACCGACTGCAGCAGGTGATAGCCGTCTGCGCGACGGCCGATCACATGCAGGAACAGATTGAGCTTGGCCGGTGCCGGTACCTCGTACAGCGCACGCAGGCTCATTGCTGGAACCTCCGCCAAGCGAGCTGCGGAGTTTGTGCTTGGGAGCGGCCCGGTGCGCTCACATTGCGGCCTCCAGCCTCACCCGCACCGTGACGACGGGGGCGGTGCTGCGGCGCGCCACCAAGCGGCGCTGCGCCCATTCGGCAAGGTCGACCTGCCAGCCCAATTGGTCGAAGCCGACGCGGCCATCCGTCCAGGCCTGCGACGGTGCCGCTGCCCAGGGCCGGCCGCGCAGCCAGTCGA
>JABWBN010000163.1 GCA_013360485.1 Burkholderiaceae bacterium
GCAACTTCGAAGGCGTGCTCACGCGCGCGCGCCCCCGGCACCGACAGCGCCTCGACCAGCGAAACACCCTGCATTTCCGGCGGTTGCGGGAGCCCCCCGAGCGCGAGCACCGTCGGCGCGACGTCGATCAGGCTCGCGAGTCCCGTCGCCACGTGCCCGGGCCGGAACGGCCGCCCGCGCGCCGGCCGCACGACCAGCGGCACGTGCAGGTCGACGTCGGTGAGCGTGCCGCAGTCGCCGACGAGCCCGGCCTCGCCCAGTCCCAGCCCGCGCGTGCCGACCACGACCAGCGTCGTGTCGTCGAGCCGCCCTTTCGCGCGCAGCCGGTCGATGCACGCGCCGATCGCCGCGTCGACGCCGTGCAGTGCCGCGTCATAAGCGACTTCGTACTCCGCGAGCGAACGCTGCGCGCCCGTCCAGTGCGTGCGCGGCAGGGCGTGGAACAGGCGCTCGCCATCGCCGACGGGCGGGACGCGGTTGAGCTCGGGCCGGAGGTGGAAGCGCGACTCGCCGCGCTCGTCGTAGTGCCACCAGAAGCGCTCGAGAGTGCCGACGTGCACGTAGGCGAACCACGGCTCGCCGGGCTCACGCTCGTCGAGCCAGCGCGACATGCGCTCGAAGAGCTCGTCGGGCGTCGGCTCGCGCTCGCCGGGCTGCTGCTCACGCGGAACGCCCTGGAACTCCTGGAAGCCGCGCGCGAGACCGACGCCGGGCCCCAGCTGCGGATGGTCGACGAAGGCCGCGGTCGCGAAGCCCTCGCGCAGGAACTCCTGCGCGACGTGCGGCACCGCCTCCGGCACGTGCCAGTAGGCGAGCGTCGAACCCGGCACGTCCGGCGGGAGCAGCCGTCGCGCGATGCGCGGATCGCTGCCGCACAGGAGCGCGACGTTCGACTCGAGGATGCCCGGTGCCGCGCTCCAGGCCGCCTCGAAGCGCACGCCAGCGGCGGCGAGCGCATCGATCTCGGGCGTCGTGTCGCGGTCGTACCCGTAAACGCTCAGGTGGTCGACGCGCAGGCTGTCGATCGCGATCACGAGCACGCCCCCGCGCTCCGCGGACGTGGGCGGCTTCGCGCAGGTGGCGCACAGGGCGGCGACCGTCAGGACGAGCAACGCAGGACGCACGGGGAAGAGCATCCGTCATCGCCGCGCCGCCCTCAAGGGAACAGGCGCGCGATTCGCTCGCACAGGTCCGGAAGCACGTCGACGGCCCGGCCGGCATGGAACTCGTCGCGCGTCCCGAGGTTGTCCGGCCGCACGAGCCCCTGCACGTAGGTCCGCGCGCCCGCCGCGCGCGCGATTCCGAGCAGGGCCGCGGCGGGATAGACGACGCCGCTCGTGCCGACCGCGAGGAAGTGCGTGCAGGCTTCCGCCAGCCGCTCGAGGCGCTCCGCGAGCGGTACAGGCTCGCCGAACCACACGATGTCCGGCCGCAGGCGCCGGTTTCCGCAGGGCACGCAGGCCACGAACTCGAGCGGATCGACGTGCTCGAGGTCGCGCACACGATGCCCGCACAGCTCGCAGCGCAGCCACGCGAGCTCGCCGTGCAGGTGCAGCGGCTCGGAACCCGCGCGCTCGTGCAGGTCGTCGACGTTCTGCGTGACGATCGCCAACTCGGGCCAGCGCGCCTGCAGGCTGGCCAGGGCAACATGGCCCGCATGCGGTTGCGCCCGCGCCACCAGTGCCATGCGCCAGACGTACCAACCCCACACCAGGTCGCGGTCGGCGCGATAGGCGGCGGGTGTCGCCAGTCGCTGCGGGTCGAACTCGCTCCACAGCCCGCCTTGCCTGCCGCGAAACGCAGGCACGCCGCTGTCCACCGACATGCCCGCACCGGTGAAGATCACTGGCCGGCGGGCGTTCCGCAGCATCGCCGCCGCGGCTTCGAGGGTGTCCATGGGGTGTCCTGGCATCAGCCGGTGGCCGGCCACAAGTGTACGAACACCGTTGCGCGGGCCGCCGTGATGCAGGGCCGAACCAGCTCAGGAGGTTGGCCCCAGAAACGACAAGGGCCCGCACGCAGCGGGCCCTGGGTCTTGGCTTGCTCCAGCCGGACGAGGTCGATCAGGCCGACAGGGCCTTGATCTTGGCCGACAGGCGGCTCTTGTGGCGCGCGGCCTTGTTCTTGTGGAAGATGCCCTTGTCGGCGACCGAGTCGATCACCTTCTGTGCGTGCTGGAACAGCTGGCCGGGCAGGGCCTTGTC
Source organism: Burkholderiaceae bacterium (assembly GCA_013360485.1). GTDB lineage: Bacteria > Pseudomonadota > Gammaproteobacteria > Burkholderiales > Burkholderiaceae_C > Pseudaquabacterium. The sequence goes on from JABWBN010000163.1 coordinate 2,205, forward strand.
GCCACCGGCGACGGCCTTGTCGATGGCCTTTTGCACGTTCTTGACGACCGTGCGGAATTGCGAGCGAAGCGACGTGTTGGCTGCGTTGAGCTTCACGTCCTGGCGGGCGCGCTTGCGGCCCGACGCCAGGCGTACGGTCTTCTTCTTGGCTTTGGAGGAGGTGGCCATTGCGGTGCAGGGGTCCGAGATGGAGCAAAGACGATGAGTATAGCACTTTTGCTGCGCCTGCCAAGGTGGGCCCAGAAGGCGCGATGCCGGGCTCTCTATAATCCGCCGCCCCTTCCATGAACCTCTTCAAGGCTGCCGCGTCGGTTTCCGCCCTCACGATGCTCTCGCGCATCACGGGCCTGGTGCGCGACCAGATCGGTGCGGCGCTGTTCGGCACCTCGGCGATGATGGACGCGTTCCAGATCGCCTTTCGCATTCCCAATCTGCTGCGCCGGCTGTTCGCCGAGGGTGCCTTCTCGCAGGCATTCGTGCCGTTGCTGGCAGCCACCCGCGAGCGCGACGGCGACGACGCCACACGGGCGCTGGTCGATGCCGTGGCCACGGTGCTGGTGTGGGCACTGGCGCTCACCTGCGTCGCGGGCGTGGCCGGCGCGCCGGCGCTGGTGTGGATGCTGGCCTCGGGGTTCGAGGGCAACACCCACGAGGCGGCCGTCGCGATGACGCGCTGGATGTTCCCCTACATCGGCTGCATGTCCATGGTGGCGCTTTCGGCGGGGGTGCTCAACACCTGGCGGCGCTTCGCGATACCGGCTTTCACCCCGGTGCTGTTGAATCTGTCGGTGATCGGTTGCGCGTTGGCCGGTGTCGAGCCGCTGCGTGCGCGCGGCATCGAGCCGGTCTTCGCCCTGGCTGCCGGGGTCATGGTGGGCGGGGTTGTGCAGCTTGGGTTGCAAGTGCCTGCGCTGTGGCGGGTGGGCATGATGCCGCGCATCGGGCTGGCACCCGCGCGGCTGTTGGTGGCGTGGCGTCATCCGGGCGTGCGGCAGGTGCTGTCCAAGATGGCGCCGGCGCTGGTCGGCGTGTCGGTGGCCCAGTTGTCGCTGATGATCAACTCGCAGATCGCCTCGCACCTGGGAGCCGGTGCAGTGTCGACGCTCACGTATGCCGACCGCCTCATGGAACTGCCCATTGCGCTGCTCGGGGTGGCCCTGGGCGTGGTGCTCACGCCGCAGCTGTCGGCGGCCCAGGCCCGTGGCGACCGCGAGGCCTATTGCGGCTTGCTCGACTGGGGCCTGCGCATGGTGCTGCTGCTGGGCCTGCCTTGCGCCGTGGCGCTGCTGGTGTTCGCGGCGCCGATGGTGGCCACGCTGTTCCAGCGCGGTGCGTTCGATGCCACGGCCGTCGCCACGGTGTCGGCTGCGGTCATGGGCTATGGCGCCGGTTTGCTGGGGTTGGTGGGCGTCAAGGTGGTGGCACCGGGCTACTTCGCTCGCCAGGACATGGCCACGCCCATGCGCGTGGGCATCGCGGTGATGGTGCTGACGCAACTGTTCAACGCGATGCTGGTGCCTTGGCTGGGCGTGACCGCACTGGCGCTGTCGATCGGGCTGGCCGCACTGGTCAACGCCGGCTGGTTGCTGCGCGGGCTGCATCGGCTGGGCTGGTGGCAACCGGCCGCGGGTTGGCTCGCGCTGGCCTGGCGGGTGGCGCTGGCCAACACGGCGATGGGGGCGCTGCTGGCCGCGGCTGCGTCGCAGGTCGACTGGGTGGCCTTGGGCGCGCACGAGGCGAAGCGAGCCGGTTTGCTGGCCGCGGTGATACTGGCGGCGGTGCTGGTCTACTTCGGCTTGCTGCGGGTGCTCGGGCTCGATCTGCGCCAACTGCTGCGGCGACAGGCATAGACTTCGGCGCCATGAGCACGCTGCCGCTGCGCGCACCCACCCCACTGGAGTACTTCGCCGCACTGGTGGCCGAGGACGACGGCTTCGCGCTGTTCGAGGCCGCCGTGGCCGCCGCGCAGGACGAGTACCCCGCTCTCGATACCCAGGCGGTGCTCGACGAGGTCGATGCCCTCGGCGCACGGCTCAAGGCACGGCTGCCGGCCGATGCGCCGCCGATGCACCGGCTGCGCGCATTGAACCGCTACTTCTTCAACGAACTCGGCTTCGGCGGCAACGTCAACGACTACTACGATCGACGCAACAGCTACCTCAACGATGTGCTGTCCACTCGCCGCGGCATCCCCATCACGTTGGCGCTGCTGTATGCCGAACTGGCCGGGCAGCTTGGGCTGGTCGCTCGCGGCGTGGCGTTCCCGGGTCACTTCCTGGTGAAGCTGAGGCTGCCCCAGGGCGAGGTCATCGTCGACCCGTTCAATGGCCGCAGCCTTTCGCGCGACGAACTCGACGAGCGCCTGGCGCCGTATCGCCGCCAACACGGGTTGGAAGGCGACGACGACGTGCCGCTGGGGTTGTTCCTGCAAGCCGCGGATCCGCGCGATGTGATCGCGCGCCTGCTGCGCAACCTCAAGGAGATCCACCGCAGCGCCGAGGACTGGGAGCGCCTGCTGGCGGTGATGAACCGGCTCGTGGTGCTGCTGCCGGCGGTGCCCCAGGAACTGCGCGACCGCGGCCTGGTGCATGCGGAGCTCGGCTCCTCCCACGAAGCGCTGGTCGACCTGGGCGACTACCTGCGGCGTTGCCCTGATGCCGACGACGCGGTAGCGCTGCGCGAGCGCGTGCGCGAGCTGCAGCGCGGCAGACCTGCGGCCTGGCATTGATATCCCCCATGCGAATGACTCCTGCCCAGAAACGCTCGCTCACGTGGCTGTCGATCGCTGCTGCGCTGGCTTTGGCCTTGTGGTTGCTTGCCCCTGTGCTCACGCCCTTCGTGGTCGCGGCGGTGCTGGCGTATGTGCTGCACCCCGCTGTCGAGCGCCTGGCAGCGCGGCGATTTCCGCGCGTGCTGGCGGTGCTGCTCGTGGAGGTCGTGGCCTTGCTGCTGGGGCTGGCCTTGCTGCTGCTGCTGGTGCCGGTGCTGGTCAAGGAGATCCCGCTGCTGAAAGCCCAGTTGCCGCTGCTGCTGGACCGGCTGGACCAGACACTGGCGCCCTGGCTTGCGCAGTTCGGTATCCAGGTCGCGTTCGACGTCGCCAGCATCAAGGCCTGGCTGGCGGGCCTGCTGGACGCCAACATGGAAGACTGGCTCAGTGCGGCGCTCAGTTCGGCACGCATCGGTGGCAGCGTGCTGCTGTCGCTGTTCGGCAATGCCGTGCTGGTGCCCGTGGTGCTGTTCTACCTGCTGCAGGCCTGGCCCCAGGTTACCGAACAGGTGCGCGAACTGGTGCCGCCGCGCCTGCGCGCGAACGTGTTCGGCTTTCTCCAGGAGATCGATCAGGTCCTGGGGCAGTACATGCGCGGTCAATTGGCGGTAATGGCCGCACTTGCGGTCTACTACTCCGCTGCACTGGCGCTCGTCGGGTTCGACCTGGCACTGCCGCTGGGCGTGTTCACGGGCCTGGCGGTGGCCATTCCCTACGTGGGCTTCGGGCTGGGCCTGGTGCTGTCCATGCTAGCGGCGCTGTTGCAGTTCGCCAGCCTGAAGGCGTTGCTGCTGGTGGCGCTGGTCTATGGGTTGGGCCAACTGATCGAGAGCTTCGTGCTCACGCCACGCCTGGTGGGCGAGCGCATCGGTCTGGGGCCCCTGGCCGTCATCTTCGCCTTGCTCGCCTTCGGGCAACTGTTCGGTTTCGTGGGCGTGTTGATCGCACTGCCAGCCAGTGCGGTGGCGGCCGTTGCCCTGCGGCGCGCCCAGACCAGCTACCGTGCGAGCCGGCTCTATTCCGGATGAAGCAGATCCCGCTGGCCATCGCACCCGCGGCCGATGCGCGCTTCGACACACTGCTGTCAGGTCCCAACGCCGAGGTGGTGCAACACCTGCGCACGCTGGTGCCGCCATCGGCGCCGGTGTATCTGTGGGGCCCCACCGGCAGTGGGAAGACCCACCTGCTGGCGGCGTTGGCTGAGCGTTTCCAGTGCGCGGGTGAGCGCGTGGGCTGGTTCGGCCCCGCCGAGCCCTTGCCCTGGACGCTGGAAGTGGGCTGGTCCCTGGTGGTCGTGGATGGGTGTGACCTGCTCGACGCACAGCAGCAGCAAGCGGCGTTCGCATTGTTCGTCGAGGCCGGCAGCCACGGCGTACAGTGGGCGGCTGCCGGTCGCGTGCCGCCGGTGGACCTGCCGCTGCGCGACGACCTGCGCACGCGGCTGGGCTGGGGCCACGTGTTCGGACTGCGTGCCCTGGGCGAGGACGAAACCCGGGCCGTTCTGCGGCGGGAATCGGATCGGCGCGGCTTCCTGCTGCCCGACGAGGTGATGGACTACATGCTCACACGACAGCAACGCGACTTGAAGCACCTGATGAACCTGCTCGACCGGCTGGACGGCTACGCGATGCGTGAACAGCGCGTTATGACGGTGCCCTTGCTGCGGCAGATGCTGGCCGAGGAGTCGCAAGCGTGAACCTGGCCCTGTTCGACCTCGACGGCACGCTCATACCGCAAGATTCCGACCATGCTTTCGGCGAGTTCATGATCCGCCTGGGTTGGGTCGACGGTGATCGATTTCGCCAGCGCAACGATGAGTTCTATCGCCAGTACCAGGCGGGCTGCCTGGACATCCATGCCTACGTCGAGTTCGCCACCGCGCCCTGGCGCACCCGCAGCAATGCCGAACAGGGCGCAGCCCTGCAGCGATTCATGGACGAGGTGATCGCGCCGATGCTGCATGAGTCCGCGCGCGAGCTGGTGCGCCAGCACGAGCGGGCCGGGGACCGGATGGTCATCGTGACCGCCACCAACGAGTTCGTGACGCAACCGATCGCCCGTGCCCTGGGCGTGGATGCACTCATTGCGGTGCGCCTGGAGCGCGACCTGCAGGGCCGCCACACCGGCCGCATAGAGGGCGTGCCATCCTTCCGCGAGGGGAAGATCGCCCGTGTCGACGAGTGGCTCGCCGCGCAGGGGCTGAATTGGGCCGACTTCGATCGCACCATCTTCTACAGCGACTCCACCAATGACCTGCCGTTGCTCGAACGCGCCAGCGAACCGGTGGCCACCAATCCGGGCGCCGCGCTCGAGGCCATCGCGCTGCAGCGCGGCTGGCGCATCCTGAGACTCTTTCCATGATCAAGCGACTGATCGACAAGCTGTGGCGCAAGGCTGCGCCAGCGCCTGCCGCTGCACCGGCGCCGAGCCGCATACCGCTCGGCAAGCGGGTGGAGGTAGCAGCTGCCGACCATGGCATCGACCCGGCGCTCGTCGACGAGCGGGCTGTGCGCGTGGTGCGCACGCTGCAGGAGGCCGGATACCAGGCCTATGTCGTCGGCGGCGCCGTGCGCGACCTGCTGGTGGGGCGGCGTCCGAAGGACTTCGACGTGGCCACCGATGCCACGCCCGAGCAGGTCAAGGCCCTGTTCCGCCGCGCGTTCATCATCGGGCGGCGTTTTCGCATCGTGCACGTGATCTTTGGCCGCGGTCGCGACCATGAGGTGATCGAGGTTTCCACGTTCCGGGCCTACCTCGACTCGAGCGAGGCCACGCAGGTCGGGGGCAATGAGCGCACGTCCAAGGCCGAACTGGCCGGCCAGGCGCATGCCGTGGACTCGAGCGGCCGGGTGCTGCGCGACAACGTCTGGGGGCCTCAGGTCGAGGACGCCGCTCGGCGCGACTTCACCGTCAATGCGATGTACTACGACCCGGCCACGCAGGTGGTGGTCGACTACCACGGCGGCATCGGCGACGTGAAGGCGCGCGTGCTGCGACTCATCGGTGATCCGGCCACGCGATATCGCGAGGATCCGGTGCGCATCATTCGGGCGGTGCGCTTCGCTGCCAAGCTGGGCTTCTCGCTCGAGCCGAGCACCGCGGCGCCGGTGCGCGAGCTCGGCGCGCTGCTGGCCAATGTACCGGCCTCGCGGCTGTTCGACGAGATGGTCAAGCTGCTGCAGACCGGCCATGCGCTGGCCAGCATCGACGCGCTGCGGCAGCAGGGACTGCACCGCGGCGTGTTCCCCATCCTCGATGCGGTCTACGACGATGCCCGCAGCACGCCGCAGCAGCAGACCTTCGTGAAGCTGGCGCTGGCCGATACGGATCGCCGCGTGGCCGAGGACAAGGCCGTCGCACCGAGCTTCTTGCTGGCCTGCCTGCTGTGGCACGACGTGCTGGGGGGTTGGCAGCAGCGCAAGGCCGCTGGCGAGCACCTGGTGCCGGCACTGCAGCAGGCCATCGACGCGGTGTTCGATGCCCGCGTCGGCGATATCTCCGGCCGCGGCAAGCTCGGTGCCGACATGCGCGAGATCTGGATGATGCAGCCGCGCTTTGAGCGCCGGCAGGCCAATACGGCATTTGCGCTGATCGAACAGCCCCGCTTCCGCGCCGGTTTCGACTTCCTGCGGCTGCGTGCCGACGCGGGCGAGGCGCCGGCCGAACTGGCCGAGTGGTGGGAGGACTTTTCGCTGGGTGACGACGACGAGCGAGAGGCCTTGCTGGCTGCCGTGCGCGAGGCCCAGCGCAGCGGTCCCAAGCGCTCAGGCGGTCGGCGGGGCGCCGCCGCCGCAGATGC
>JABWBN010000378.1 GCA_013360485.1 Burkholderiaceae bacterium
GTCCAGTGGCCTGGGTGGCCGCATCGATCCAGCGCAGCTCTATGGTCGCGCGCCGATCAACACCACCATCGTGCAAGGGCATGGCGCCAAGCCACCGACGACGGGAATCACCGGCCTGCGGGTTCCAGGATACAACGTACTGCCATGAGGCCACGCCTGCATCGTCACTGCTCCGCCGCCGCGCTGACCATCAATGTGATGGCATGTGCACTCGGCATGCACACCGGGCTTGTGGGCGCACAGGCAACCCCGGCTGCACAGGCCGGGGCTTCAGATGGCATGCCGATACCTGAGCCCGGGAGCGCTGCCGAGGCGCGCGCACTGGTCGGATGGGAGTATCGCTTGGCGATCGAGGGCACTCGTATCAAGCCCGGATTGTCATGCCTTGAAGGTGGCGGCAGCTCGCTCGACAGCGGTGGCAAGGAAGTTCCCGGCTGGCGAGCCATGACCTTCGACTGCGACGACCACGTCACCCTGGCGCTGGGGCGAGAGAGAGTCGACGGGCGAGACAACGCAACCTACATCCGCATCGTCGATGCCGTCGCACTCCCCGGAGCCACCGTGAGCGCCACGCTGCACCACAAGCCCGGTCTGGCATTCACCGGGCCGGACAACAACTGCAAGCTCGACGGCCGCCACAACCGCAACCTCGTCGTGACGATGCGCCGCGTCCAACGCGAGTGGCTGACCTGGCGCAATGGCCTGGTCGCGGCCTGGACCTACGACCTCGAGCGCGGCCGCATCGGCATTGAGCGCCGAGCAGTCGTCGCGCGGGAGCTGGCTGCGTGCCATCCGCGCGAGCCACTTGACACGCCCAGAGCAAGTTAGGGATGGACCTCGCCCTGCTGCCGCGGACACACTCGCGCCTCGTGCCCGAGCGTCGCGCCGGCATACCACACCCGAGGGAGTCCACCGATGCCTACACTGGCCTGGCCGCTACAGCGCAACACCATCCGCCGGCAATTGCCGAACAACACCTTCGGAGCGGTTCGCAACGGCGGCACCCGAAACCACGCGGGCTGGGACCTGTATGCCCTGCCGCTGACCACGTGCTATGCGGTGGCTGATGGGGTCATCACAACGCCACCATTTTCGCGAACTTACGGAAACATGCTACTGCTGGCCTTCCAGCACGGCGACCGGACGCTCTATGCTGCTTACTGCCACTTGAGCTTTGCGTTTGTGCGAAATGGCGATCGCGTCGCGCGCAGTCAGCCCATCGGTACCACCGGCAACACCGGCAACGCTGGCACGATGCAGGGCGAAGACCAGCACCTGCACTTCGAGATTCGCACGTTGAAGTACCCGGCCAGTGGGCTGGGTGGCCGCATCGATCCTGCGCAGCTCTACGGGCGCGCGCCGATCAACACCACCATCGTGCAAGGGCATGGGGCCGAGCCACCTGTGACCGGAGTCACTGGCCTGCGGGTGCCGGGCTATAACGTGCTGCCATGAGTTCAGTCCCACATCGTCGCCGCCCGGTTGCCGCATTCCTGGCCGCTGTAGTCGTGGGATGGGATCTCGGCCTATGCACCCTGACTGCGAACGCTCAGGCATCGCCGACGCCTCAGACCGAGTCCCAGGTCGGCACGCCAACGCCCGAGGCCGGAAGTGCGGGGGAAGCGCGCGCACTGATCGGCTGGGAGTATCGTTCGGCCGTGCAAGGCAGTCGCATCAAGCCAGGGCTGTCCTGCTTGGTCGGGGGCGGTGGCACGTTAGAGCGCAATGGCAAGCCTGTCCCCGGCTGGAACGCCATGACGTTCGACTGCGACGACCACATTACCCTGGCGCTGGGACGAGAAAGAGTCGACGGGCGGGACAACGAGACGTACATCCGCATTGTCGATGCCGTCGCGCTCCCCGGCGCCACGGTTGGCGCCACGCTCCATAACACGCACGGCCTCGCGATCATCGGGCCGCAAAACGAGTGCAAGCTCGACGGCCGTCACAACCCCAACCTCGTCGTGACGATGCGCCGCGTCCAGCGCGAGTGGCTGACCTGGCGCAATGGCCTGGTCGCGGCCTGGACCTACGACCTCGAGCGCGGCCGCATCGTGCCCGTGCCGATCAAGCGCGTAACGTGC
>JABWBN010000164.1 GCA_013360485.1 Burkholderiaceae bacterium
CGAGGAGGCGGAAGGGTTCGACGGACCAGTCGTCGCGGCGGGCTTCAACGACATCAAGGTGAGCGAGGAAGACGATGGGGCGAGCGGCGTTGCGGCCGCGGAGGCGGGCGATGAGGTTGCCTTGTTTGGGGGCGGGGACGATGACGTGGACGTCGGCGGCGGGGAATCCGGCGTCAAGGAGGCGTTTGGCGGCGAGCTGGGCAGCGGCGGTGCAGTCGCCGGAGGAGGGCGTGGGGTTGGTTTCGATGAGTTCGCGGAGGATGTCCCGGGCGAGTGGGTGGTTGGGGGTCTGGGCGTGGAGCGAGGCGGCGAGGTAGAAGAGGAAGGCGAGGATTCGGGGTGTGGTGCTCATGACCTTGGGAGGGCGCTTGGGGCCGTCAACGGGTCAGTGTAGCGCGGGTGGGGAGCGGGCTGGCGGGGATGGCGAGAGCGGTGGCGGATTTCATGTCACTGGATTGAGCGTGGGCGAGTCCTTGTCTTGTGAAACGCTTCTTGGGTTGGTTTGTGCTCTCGGTCGGAGTGATGTGGGGCGAGGAGCCGAAGCTGGCGAGCGGGTTGGTGTGTGCGCGGTGCCATAACTTCATTCCGGCGCCGGGGGGCGCGGGGGCGGCGGGTGCGGCAGGTGGAGCTTTGAATGCTGCGGCGGGGCCGTCGGTGGCGCCGTATTGGTTGTGGCTGGGGACGATGATGCGGCATTCGGGGGTGGATCCGTACTGGCAGGCGGCGGTGCGGCGGGAGAAGGAGGCGACGCCGGGGGTGGAGAAGCTGACCGAGGAGACGTGCGTGCGGTGTCATCAACCGGCGGGGCGGTTCGATGCGTCGCTGGCGGAAGAGGGGATCACGTGCACGGTGTGTCACATGATGACGCCGGAGAAGTTGGGGACGCGAGCGTCGTTTGATGCGGGGTTTGTGTTGAATGGGGAGTCGAAGATGTTTGGTCCGCACAAGGACCCGTTTCCGATGCCGATGATGATGATGGCGGGGTATACGCCGACGTATGGCCCGCATGTGCTGGATTCGGCGATGTGCGGGAGCTGCCATACCGTGATCACGCCGGTGCTGGATGGGGCGGGCAAGGCGCATGGTGAGTTCATTGAGCAGGCGCCGTATCTGGAGTGGAAGGCGAGCCGGTTTGCGAAAGAGGGTAAGGGGTGCGCGGAGTGTCACATGCCGGTGTTGCGGGATGCGAAGGGGAAGGCGGTGGAGCAGTACATTGCGCACAGGCCGAACGGGAGCGGGTGGTTTCCGCCGACGTCGCCTCGGGCGCCGTTTGGGCAGCATACGTTTTTGGGAGGGAACACGGTGATTCCGGCATTGCTGGCCAAGCAGTATGCGGGGCGGGCGGAGGATTTGCGGCGGACGGTGGAGTTGAACCGGGCGTTTTTGAAGACGGCGGTGGGGTTGGAGGCGCGGGCGCGGCGTGTGGGAGACGTGGTTGAGTTGGACGTGACGCTGCGGAACAGGACGGGGCATAAGTTGCCCACGGCGTATCCGAGCAGGCGGATGTGGGTGCACGTGAAGGCGGAGGTGGGCGGGCGTGTGGTGTGGGAGTCGGGCGCGCCGGGGAAGGTGGGGGATGGGCAGCCGCACCGGGCGGTGATTGAGCGGGGCGATCAGGCGATGGTGTATGAAGCCGAGGCGGTGGATTTGCAGGGGCGGGCGACGGTGGTGCTGTTGCGGGCGGCGCGTTGGGGGAAGGACAACCGGTTGTTGCCGGAGGGGTTCGGGGCGGCGGGTGATCGCTCGGATCTGGGCGAATGCGCCGCAACGGTGCCACCGTTCGCCGCCTGTGCATCGGCCGCGGCTGGCTCGGAGCCGTCGCGCACTGAAAGCCATGCCACGGCCGCAACAGCCAGGGCGGACACGCCTGCAAGGGCAAGACGGTACGACATGCGTGCGAGTATCGGCACACATGCCGCACAGTGCCAACCCTGGTTCCCCCGTACCCGCGGGGGGCGCGGGCAACGATCAGTGCTTGTGCATGGCCGGGGCCGCAGGCGTCATGGCCTTGGCCGGTGCACTGACCTCGACGGTTTCACGCTTGCCGTCCTGGCCTTCGACGGTGAGGGTGATGCGCACGGGCTCGCCCGCGGGCACGGGTGCCTTCAGGTCCATCAGCATGACGTGGTAGCCGCCGGGCTTGAGTTCCACCGCCTTGCCGGCTGGCAGTGGCAGCGCAGGGATGGCGCGCATGCGCATGACGTTGCCCTCCATGGCCATCTCGTGGACCTCGACCACGCCGGCAGCCGGCGATGAGGCGGCCACGAGCTTGCCACCACGCGCGGCGGTGATCTGCATGAAGGCGCCGGTGGCCTTCTGCTGGGCAACGGTGGCGCGCACCCAGGCATCGGCCACGGTGACCTGAGCCATGGCCGGGACGGCCAAAGCGCACAGTGCCGCCGTGACGGCGTGCAAGCGGACGATACGAGACAGGGTCTTGGACTTCATGGTCGCGGTGATGCAGTTGGGCAGTAGGGATGGGTGGAACACGCCAGAACGGGACAGACGAGCCGCGGCAGCTGGCAGAGGTGCGCCGGGCGCCACTACGCCGGACATTCGACCGGCGCCGGCTTGCGCGCCGAAGCAGAGCAGCGCGTGACGCCTGCCGGAAGCGTGGAGCGCGCCAGCGGCTCCGCGTCGTAGCGTACCCGCTTGCGCTTGCGGCCGTCGAGCAGCTGCATGCGCCTGAGGGCGCTGAACACGCGCGAGACGGTCTCGGGCGACGTGTCGACGATGCTGGCGATCTCGCGCAGGCCGGGAAGCGCGTGGCTGTCCTGCCCGGGACCGGGACTCGCCAGCAGTACCAGCAGGGCCTTCACGCGATCGGGCACCGGACCGGTGCGCAGCGCCGCCATTTCGGTGGCGCGCCGCCAGTGCATGGCCATCGCATCGCGGGCGCGCTCGATGCCGTCGGCAGCGTGGGCGGGTGCCGCCAGGGCCTGTAGGCGGGTCGGGACCACCGCACGCGCGGCGTAGGGGCTGGCTTGCTCGAACAGGCGCTCGAAGCCGACGCTGTCGCCGGGCAGTGCCAGTTGCACCGGTCCGCTGGTGCTGGTGTCGGTGTCCAGGCGCAGCGCACCTTCGACGACCTGCCATCCGTGCCCCAGGGGGCCGGGCAGGTCGATCAGGGCCGCACCGGGCGGCAACTGCAGGACGATGGGTTCACCCGTGGGCGCGGGTGTGTTCGGGGATGCATGCATGTGCAGATGGGGCCTTGGCAGGCCGCGATAGGTTCCGTTCGAGGGCGGGCAGGGCGGCAACGCCCCGCAGCTGGCAGTGCGCCGGGCGTGAGCACCCGATGGCGCAACTGCGGGCCGGCTGCGACCGGCCTTTCAGGAACGAACCGGCGGTGCCCGTGCCGGCGGCGGCGCGCCAGCACTACAGACGTGATGCGTCCTATCGCAGCCCAGCGGATCGACATCGCCCGTCGAGGCCAGCGCCCATCGCACATCGGCCGGCGGCGGACCGGCGGTGTCGGCTCCGGTTGCCGCGCAGAACGCGCAGTGGTCCAGCACATGGGCCAGCATGCGCAGTGGATCGCCGCTCGACGATGCCCCGCCGTCGGTCGTGGCATCGATGCGGCAGACCACCGCAAAGGGCGAACCAGGTGCCGCATCGGCAGCCAAGGCGCGCGACACGCCGGGCGCCAGAGTGGCCATGGTGATCGCCGCGAGGGCGAGCCATGACATCCAGCGACGGGTGGTGTGCGCGAGCATGGGCGGAGATTTACCCAGCGGGGCCGCATTGTGGTTGTTGCAGATCAATTTCCCGCCACGTATACCCGCGCAGGTATCAGACCGGGGCATCGAACCGCTCGCCAGTAAACTGCCCGGCATTTGCTGAAGCTGCAGTCCGCGGCCCAGCCGGCACCAGCGGTGGTGACCGGTCGGCTGTGACGGTTGCCAGCGCCGCCTCGACACATCACATGGACTTGCTCTACAGCCTGCTGGCCATCCTCGCGGCTTATCTGGTGGGGTCGCTGTCGTTCGCGGTGATCGTCAGCCGCCTGATGGGTTTGGCCGATCCCCGCAGCTATGGCTCGAAGAACCCCGGTGCCACCAATGTGCTGCGCTCGGGCAACCGTGCGGCTGCCGTGCTCACGCTGGCCTTCGATGCGCTCAAGGGCTACCTGCCGGTGCTGGCGGCGGCCTGGGCCGCACCGCGAGCCGGCTGGGGCGCGCTGACCATCGGCCTGGTGGGCCTGGCGGCATTCATCGGACACCTGTGGCCGGTGTTCTTTCGCTTCCAGGGCGGCAAGGGCGTGGCCACGGCTGCCGGCGTGCTGCTGGCGCTGAACCCGGGGCTGGGCGCGGCCACGCTGCTCACCTGGGTCATCGTGGCGTACTTCTTCCGCTACTCATCGCTGGCGTCGCTGGTGTCGGCCGCATTCGCTCCGTTCTATCAGTTGCTGATCTGGGGGCCATCGACACAGGTGCTCGCCATCGCGGTGATGAGCCTGCTGCTGATCTGGCGGCACGAGGCGAACATCCGCAAGCTGCTGGCGGGCACCGAGTCCCGGCTGGGCCAGAAGGCGGCCGCAAGCCACTCCCCGGCGCACGATGGCGGCGCCCCGGGGTCGCACGCGGCCGGGCGACATCATCGATCCAGGAAAGGTCATTGAAAATGGTTCAACGCTACGACGTGGGCGCCCGCATGTCCGAAATGGCCGTGCACAACGGCGTGTGCTACCTCGCCGGCCAGGTGGCGGTGGGCGGCGCGCCCGACATCGAAGGACAGACGCGCGAAGTGTTGGCGGCCATCGATGCTCTGCTGGCCCGCGCCGGCACCGACAAGACGCGGATCCTGCGGGCGCAGATCTACCTGGCCGACATGGCCGACTTCCCCGGAATGAACGCCGTGTGGGACGGCTGGGTGGTGCCCGGCCACACGCCACCGCGGGCCACGGTACAGGCGGCGCTGGCCAAGCCGCAGTGGAAGGTGGAGATCGTGGTGACGGCCGCGCTCTGATGCGCTGAGCACACAGCCACCCGCCGGTTGGGCCACAGGCGTAACCGGCGGCAACGTCTGCTTTCAATCGCGGGCTTCAGGGCGCATGCGCCGGCGTCGAAGTAGCGGGTACCCCCCGCCTGACTTCGATTGCCGCCATGTCGTACCGCACCGCTGCTGCCAGCCTGGTTTCGTTCTCTGCTGCCCTGTTGCTGGCGGCTTGTGGCGGGGGTGACCCCGACATGCCCACCTCAGAGCAGCCTTCCGAGGAAGCGCCGCTGGCGCAAGGAAGTGTGGCCGTCGTGTCGGGCGGCGGCGCCGCAGCGCGGCCCCAGGGGTCAGCGGGCGCCCTGTCGGTGAGCGACAGCACGCGGATCGCGGCGGCCACGGCCACCGCCAACAGCAGCACCAACGCGTGCGCCGCCATTCGCCCGTTCTACTGGGAAGTGGGGTCGGCCTCGGCGCGGATGGCCTCGGGCTCGGTGAAGGCTGCGGGCGTCAGCACCAGCTACGGACCCAATACGCCCATGGCCGTGGCGTCGGCCTCGAAGTGGCTGTACGCGGCCTACGTGGCCGAGCGCCGAGCAGGCGCGCTCGACGCATCCGACATCAAGCACCTGACCATGCGCAGCGGCTATGTGAGCATGTATGGCAACTGTCTGGCCAGCCAGACCGTGGATGCCTGCCTGGCCTACCAGGGCAATGACGCGTACACCGCTGCCGCGGACGAACGATTCTTCTACAACAGCGCTCACATGCAGAAGCACGCCAGCATGATGGGGCTCGGATCGCTCACGGCCAAGTCCCTGGCAACCGAACTGCGCGGCCAGCTCGGCAGTGACCTGAGCCTGGCGTACAAGCAGCCGCAACTGGCCGGTGGCGCATACACCACCCCTGACAGCTATGCGCGCTTCCTGCGCAAAGTCCTGGCCGGCCAGCTGCGCATGGGGTCCTTGCTGGGTAGCCAGAAGGCATGCACCGACCCGGGCACCTGCCCGGTGGGCGAGGCGCTGGTGTCGCCAACCAGCCAGTCGTGGCACTACTCGCTGGGCCACTGGGTGGAAGACGATCCCGTCACTGGCGACGGCGCATTCAGCAGTCCAGGCGCGTTGGGCTTCTACCCGTGGGTCGATGCCAGCCGCAGTTGGTATGGCGTCGTGGGCCGGGTGCAGACACAGGGCTGGGATGGCTCCACCCAGTGCGGCCGCCTGATCCGTCGCGCATGGGTGTCCGGCGGCGTGCTCTGATGGTCACAGCCCGTCCGCAGGCGGGCTGCGTAGGGGTCGTGTAGGCCGCAAGGCGCGCGGCTCTACCTTGACGAGGTTGGTGTGGCCCAGCGCATGCAGTCCTGGCCTCACGACTGGGCTTGCAGACCCAGCCGGGCAGGATCGCCCCGACCGATGCGGGTGAGCACCGGCTCGTCGCCGGAGAAGTCGACGACCGTGGTTGGCTCCATCGGGCAGGCGCCGGCGTCGATGACGGCCTGCAGCTGCTTCTGGAAGTAGTCGCGGATCTCGTGCGGGTCGTTCAGAGGTTCTTTCTGACCTGGCGGGATGAGTGTGGTGGCCAGCAGCGGCTGGCCCAGCGTGGCCAGCAGTTCCTGGGTAACGCGGTGATCGGGTACGCGCAGGCCGATCGTGCGGCGCGAGGGGTGCGACAACCGCCGGGGCACTTCGCGCGTGGCCTCCAGTATGAAGGTGTAGGGGCCTGGCGTGCCGAGCTTGAGCATGCGGTACTGGCGGTTGTCCACCCGTGCATAGGTGGCCAGCTCGGACAGGTCGCGACACAACAGCGTGAGATGATGCCGCGCGTCGACCTGGCGGATGCGGCGCAGCGACTCGGCCGCCGCCTTGTCGTCGAGGTGGCAGACAAGCGCGTAGCTCGAGTCGGTGGGCACTGCGCACACGCCGCCGGTGTGAAGAATTTGGGCGGCCTGCTTCAGCAGGCGCGGCTGCGGGTTGTCGGGGTGGACTTCGAAGTACTGGGACATGCCATGATTGCCGGCTGCGTGCTGCGTCCGTTGCCGGGCGGGCCGCTGACACGATGCAAAGGAGCGTGGATTATGAACACTCGTGGTTACCTTGCCATGGCGGCACTGATGGTCGGTGCCTGCGGCATGGCGCAAGCCGAGGACCTGCCCAAGCGCAAGCCTGGCCTGTGGGAATTCGCCATGCAGATGGAAGGCATGCCCGCCGGCATGCCGGGCATGAAGTCGCAGCACTGCGTCGACGAGAAGTCCGACCAGGAGATGCAGCGCAAGGCCATGACCAACGCCGACCCGAAGCAACAGTGCACGCAGGGCACACCCAAGCGCGTCAGTGGCGGCATGGAGGTCGAGACCACCTGCACGGGCAGCGACGGCTCGGTGCATGTGCGCTCGCGCATCACTGGCGACATGTCGAGCAACTACGTGGTCAACAGCACCATGAAGTTCAACCCGCCGCGCCACGGCATGAGCGAGTCGCGCATGCAGATCAAGGCCAGTTACGGTGGTGCCTGTCCGGCCGGCATGAAGCCCGGCGAGGTGCGCATGGGCGGCATGAGCTTCAACCCGGGACAGGGTTCGATGGACATGAAGAACATGGATCCCGAGGCGCTCAAGAAGTGGGCCGAGCAGATGCAGAAGGCACAGCCGCGCAAGTAGTCGCCGTGCCAGCGCAGCGGGCGTTCAGCCGCCGATGGCGGCTGGCGGCGGCACCGCGGGCTGGATGCGGTCGGCCAGCCGCTGCCACACGGGCTCGAGGCGGCCGGACAACGTGGGCAGCGCGCCCAGCTCGACGCGGCTTTCGCCTGGCGCGTGGAAATCGCTGCCGCGCGAAGCTGCCAATCCGAACTCGATCGCGAGGTCGGCGTACTTGGCCGCATCGGCGGTGGTGTGGGCACTGGTGAGCACTTCCACGGCCTGGCCGCCGTGTGCCACGAATTCGCTGAACAGCGCGTACTCGACCGTTGCGTTGAACGGGTAGCGCGCCGGGTGGGCGATGCAGGCCACACCGCCTGCGCCCCGGATCCAGCCCACTGCTTCGCCCAGTCCCGCCCAGCGGTGCGGCACATGGCCAGGACGGCCGCTGGTGAGATAGCGGCGAAAGACATCGGCGTTGTCGCGGCAGTGCCCCGTGTCCACCAGCCAGCGTGCGAAGTGGGTGCGGGAAATCAACTCGGGGTTGCTCACGTAGCCCTGCGCGCCTTCGAAGGCACCGCGGATTCCCACCCGCGCCAGCCCCTCGGCCATCTCGCGTGCGCGCCGCTCGCGACCGCCGCGCACCTGTGCCAGGCCGCGCTGCAGGGCTTCGTTGGTCGGGTCGATGCCCAGACCCAGCACATGGACCGTTTCACCCGCGAAGGTCACCGACACCTCCACGCCGGCCAGCCACGCCATGCCCAGCCGCTGCGCTGCTGCGGCCGCCCGCGGCAGGCCGTCGAGTTCGTCATGATCGGTCAGCGCCCACAGCTCCACGCCCTGGCGCGCTGCCTGCTCGGCCAGGGCTTCAGGGTCCAGCGTTCCGTCAGAGACGGTGGAGTGGCTGTGGAGGTCGGCGTTGAGCAGGTGCACGGCCCATTGTGGCCGGCCCGGCTGACCCTTGCCGGAGGCGGGGATCCTGATGCCCGGCAGCGCCCCCGAAGGGGATGACCGCGCTCGGTGGCCTCGCGGGGCCGGCCCGACGGGCTACTCACCCGGTGGATCGTCGCCAGGCCAGTGCGTGCCCCGTGCCAGAGCTGCGCGCAGGGCGGGCCCGTGCTCGTC
>JABWBN010000165.1 GCA_013360485.1 Burkholderiaceae bacterium
CGCCGCGCCGGTGCCGGCCAGCAGCAGCCGTCGGGCGTTGTCGTGCGCTGGGGCCAGCGCCTGTCGCAGCTGCTGCACGTCGGCCATGGGCTGGGCGAGCGTGGAGTCCGCCTGCCCGATGCGCGTGGCCAGCTCTCCCTCGATGCGCAAGTAGCGCTCGCGTGCTGCATCGAGCAGACGCGCCTGCGCCTTCAGGTCTTCGGGGTCCTCCTGCACCATCAGGGTACGCAGCTGGCCCATCCAGTCGAGCTGGGCCGCGTTGAGCCGGTGCGCCAGATCGATCTGGCGGTTGTGGTGCTCCACGATGCGCTCGATCTGAGCGCCCAGCATGCGGGCTTGCCAGATCGCGCCACCGGCCAGCACCAGCAGCAGCCCGAGCACCAGCCCCAAGCCGAGGATCAGCCGGTGTTTTACCCCAATACGCGAGGTCACATTCGATAAGCCGGCCATGGCTCAGTGCGGCCAGATCATGTCGGGCAGATAGTCGATGGCGACCAGGGCGGCGATCGCCACCACCAGCCATATCGCCGCGCAGGCCAATCGGTCACCCAGATCCTGCAGGTTTGGCTTGTGCATCCCACGACATCCTTGCCACCGGTCGGCGGCCATCCGTTCGATGGCGTCGCAGATTAGCGACCGCTGACGTCCAGGGGAAGTCGATCCTTTCGATGGCAGCCATCGATGGCACGCATGGATTGCGGGTTTGCCCGCCATCGACGCAGCGCGCCGCACCGCGCACGGCCATCGTTGCGACGCCGCACACACGCACCGGCCGCTGCGGGCCGGAACGCACCGGCACCGAGCTCACCGGCTCCCGCTGGGGGCCGGCTCCGACTCCTTCAACCGCTGCGCCAGCGCCGCCTTGTCGTCCACGGACAGCTTGGCATACACCCGACGCAGGTGGTGCCGCACCGTGGCCGGCGTGACGCCCAGTGCGCGCGCCACCTCCTTGTGCGACTGCCCCTGCGCATAGGCCACGGAGACCGCCTGCTCCTGCGGACTCAGGCGGTCCAGCGCGCTGCACCGGCGCACCCGCACCAGCAGGCGCTCGCAGGCGTCGTCCACGCTGACGCGCAGCCCCGCACTGGGCACCCGGCTGGCACGCGCCGATATCCCGCCGTCGATCACGCCGGGCGGCAGCCACGGCCCTCGCCAGTCGGGCCATTGCTCGCGCAGCAACTCGGCGAAGCCGTGCTCCATGATGTGCACCACCCCACACGGATCGGAGATGGCCAGTCGTTCGTGGGCCGGCATGCCCTGTTCGCGGCGCCCGTGCAGGTGGGTGAGCAGGCACAGCCGCAGCATGACCTGCAAGTGCGGCATCAGCAGCTCGATCCAGCGTCGCTCGCGCGCGTCGAAAGGCGCTTGCGCCTGCCGCCGCAACAGCCCGAGGCTGTCGATCACACCGGTGTCCGGATCGACCACCGCGATCACCATGACCTGCTCGAAACCGAAGTGCCGGGGCATCCACGCGGCGGCCGCGTTGGCACGCAGGCTGGAGCCATCGAACACATGCGCGACACCCGGCGATGCGATGCAGTGCTGGGCTACGACGTTGTGTTCGACGTCGGAGTTGATCAGCCCGAGGATGCCCCGATCGACCTGCCAGGGATGCACATGGTGCAGGTGGCTGTCGCCCAACACGCCCGAGCCCCAGACGCAGCCATCGAAGGGCACCTGTTCGAGCAGGTGGAGAAGAGCCGCGTTCTGGAACGCCGCGATGTCGGGGTGCAGTGCCAGGCGATAAAGCCGCAGCAGCGAGGCCGACAGCTGTTCCAGGCTGGCCTCGTGGCAGCTTCCGATCGGGGTAGCTGGTGACAACTGGGACATGCGTTGGAAACTGTCATGCGAGCGCACGACCGCTCTTGATCTGTCGCAATCCGATAGGCCCTGACCCGTCAGGGTTGCCCCGTACACGTCGCACCGCCCGCAGGGTGTCACCGCCGCCACCCGACCGCGCCCTCGTTCATTTGAACGACTACCCGTGCGCCGAACGGTCTCCTAGAGTCCGACCGCAACGCATTCGCAGGCTGGCAGGAGCACCGCATGGATCACCGCACACCAGACGAGCAGCAACTCGTGCAATGGCTGGCCGACATGAACGAGGACGACGCACTGACGATGGCGCGCCGAATGTTGCTCGATGAGCACGTCAACCCGATGCGCGTGCTGGAGCTGTGCCGCGCCGCCATGGACATCGTCGGCCAGCGCTTCGAGGAAGGCGAGTACTTCCTGCCCGAACTGGTGCTGGCCGGCGAGATGCTCGACACCATCGGCAAGATGGCCAAGCCGCTGATTCAGCAAGGCGACAGCGGCGCCAGCCGCAAGCTCGGCCGGGTGCTGATCGGCACTGTGCATGGCGACCTGCACGACATCGGCAAGAACATCGTCAGCTTCATGCTCGACATCAACGGCTTCGAGGTGAAGGACATCGGAATCGACGTGCCGGTCCAGACCTTCATCGACGAAATCGAGCGCTTCCAGCCCGACGTCGTGGGCCTGTCGGGCTTCCTGACGCTGGCGTTCGATTCGATGAAGGAAACCATCGCCGCGTTCGAGCAGGCCGGCATGCGCCACCGGTTCAAGGTGATGGTCGGTGGCGGGCAGATCGACGAGACCGTGCGCGCCTACACCGGCGCCGATGCATACGGAATCAATGCCGTCGAGGCGGTGAACCTGTGCCGCCAGTGGACCACCACGGCGGCCTGACGGGGCCACCCGCAGCGGCTGCCTGACAGGGCGTCACATGACCGTCGCATCGCCCACGCCCGAGTACGCCCGCCGCTGGCAGCGGGTGATGGACTGCGTCGCGCTGAAGACCCCCGATCGTCTGCCGGTGGGCTTCCTGATGAACTTCTGGCTCGCCCGCTACGGCGGCATCAGCCATCGTCAACAGATGTACGACTACGACACCGTCGCCGCCATCGCCGAGCGCCTGTGCCGTGAGTTCGAGCCCGACTTCTTCACCTCGCCCTACGCGATGACGACGTTCGGCCCGATGCTCGATGCCATCGACTTCCGCCAGCTCGAGTGGCCGGGCCACGGCGTCGGTGAGGATCGCCCCTATCAGTACATCGACCGCGAATACATGACGGCCGACGAGTACGACGACTTCCTGTTCGATCCCACCGGGTTCTACTACGCGAAGTACCTTCCCCGCGTGGCCGGCGCCTTCGACGGGCTGGCCCCGCTGGCCGCGGTGACCGGCAGCGCCTATCTCGGTGTGGGCTTCGCCACGCTGGCCTTCGGCGCTGCGCCGCTGCGCCAGGCCTTCGAGCGATTGGAGGCTGCCAGCCGCGTGGTGCGCGGCCAGATCGAGCACGAGATCGGCTTCGCACGCCGCATGGCAGCACTCGATACCCCGCTGGGGCTCGGGCTGATCGCCAGCGCGCCCTACGACGCCATGGCGGACTTCTTTCGCGGGGCGACAGGGATGATGAAAGACCTGTACCGCCGCGGCGACAAAGTGCTCGAGGCGCTGGACAAGATGGCCACGCTGATCGTGCGGCGCGCCTTGGCGCAGGCGAAGTTGGCGTTTAACCCGCAGGTCTTCATTCCGGTGCATTGGGCGCCCGACCCGTTCATGTCCCAGAAGCAGTTCGAGACCTTCTGGTGGCCCTCGTTCAAGAAGATGGTGTTGGCACTCATCGACGGGGGCCTGATTCCGATGCCGTTGTGGGAGTCCGACTGCACACGGCGGCTGGAAACGTTGCGCGAGCTGCCCACCGGCCGCTGCATCCATTGGTTCGAGAAGACCGACTTGCGGCGCGCGTTCGAGGTGTTGGGGGATGTTGCTGCACTGCGCGGCGGCCTGAGTTCGTCGCTGCTCACCACCGCCAGCCCCGAGCAGATCGACAGCGCCGTTCGTGACTTGGTCGAGGGCGTGTTCCACCGTGGCGGCAAGCTGATTTTCGACAGCGGCTTCGGCATCCCCGACGAGACGCCACTCGAGAACGTGCGTGCGATGTTCGACGCGGTGCGCCGCTACGGCAGCTGAATCCGAGGCAAGTGGAGATCCGTGATGCAACCCCTGAACCATGATGCGATGGCGCAACCCACGGCTGCGCCCCCAGGGCCGCCCGTCGCGCCACCCAACCCCGCGTACCAGGCACGGTGGCAGCGGGTGATGGACTGCGTGGCACTGCGCGAGCCCGATCGCATGCCCACGGGCCTGTTCATGATGTTCTGGCCTGCCAAGTACGGCGGCATCAGCTGCCGCCAGCAGATGTACGACCAGGACAAGCTGTGCGAGCTGACGATCCAGATCACCCGCGAGCTCGACCCGGACCTGTGCACCCCCACGCCGTTGGTCACCGGCTTCGGCGACCTGCTCGATGCCACCGGCTACCGGCAAATCGAGTGGCCAGGCCATGGCGTGCCCGATGATCGGCCGTTCCAGTACCTCGACCGCGAGTACATGACGGCCGACGAGTACGACGAGTTCCTGTTCGACCCCACGGGCTTCTACTACGCAAAGTACCTGCCACGTGTGGCCTCCGCCTTCGAGGGCAGCCAGGCCATCGCCTCGGTGGCCGGCGCGAGCTACTTCGACGTCATCTACAACAGCGCCGCATTCGCCAATCCGGCGCTGCAGGCCTCGATGGCACGGTTGAACACCGCCGGTCAGGAGGCCGGCCGCCTGTTCGCCTGCGCCGGGCGGCTGATGGGGCAACTCGCGGGCATGGGCTACCCCTCGGGCATAGGCGGCGTTGCCATCGGTCCCTACGACAACCTGGGTGACTACTTCCGCGGCGCCACCGCAATGATGAAGGACCTGTACCGCCACCCGGACAAGGTGCTGGCAGCGCTGGAGAAGATGAAGACGCTGACGCTGCGCCGCCTGGCGATGCAAAAGCCCATGCTCAGCAGCCCGCTGATCTTCATCCCGGTGCACTGGGCGCCCGATGCGTTCATGTCCCAGAAGCAGTTCGAACGCTTCTGGTGGCCCACCTTCCGCGAGTTGCTGCTGGGCATCATCGACATGGATCTGATCCCCATGCCGCTGTGGGAAGCGGACTGCACCAAGCGGCTCGAAACCATCCGCGATGTGCCGCCCGGCAAGTGCATCTACTGGTTCGAGCGCACCGACATGGTTCGCGCCCGCGAGGTGCTGGGCGACGTGGTCGCGTTGCGCGGCGGCATGCACCCGTCGGTGATGACCATGGGCACGCCCGACGACGTGGACGCAGCCGTGCGTCACCTGGTGGACAACGTCTATGCCAAGGGCGGCAGGCTGATCCTGGACACCGCCTTCGGCATCCCGGACGAGGCACCGGTGGAGAACGTGCGGGCGATGTACCGTGCCGCGCGCCGGTACGCGAGCTGACGCGGCCGTCGCGATGCCCGTCATTCCCACCGCTACCCTGCTGCGGCGTCTGCCGCCTCTGCCCTCGGGCGCGCGTGGCGAACAAGCGCGCGCCGAGCTGGTCGAACATGACCTGGCGGCCGCGGCCTGGGTGTATCGCATCGTCGACATCGAGGAAATGGCCTCGGGTTGGCTGACGGTCGGCGGCGAGCGGCTCTACGCCCCGCGGCTGCTGCCCCAAGGTGGGCGGCTCACGGCGCTGGGTGTGGGGGCCTGCACGCTGGGTCCCCGCATCGAGCAGCGCGTGCGCGAGCTGTTCCACGATCGACGGCCCGCGCTCGCGCTGGCCCTGAACGACCTGGGCACCGAGCTGCTGTTCGCGCTGGCGCGGCTGGCCCAGGATCGGCTGCAGGCACAGGCCGCGGCGCGGGGTCTGACGATGTCCGGAGAGCTGCACGCGGGGGATCCGGGTCTGGATCTGGGCGCCCAGCCGCAGGTGTTGCGGCTGGCCGGTGCCAGCGCCATCGGCATCGGCACGACGTCGGGGGCTCAGCTCACGCCGGGTATGTCGGGCACCAGCGTGCATGGTTTGGGCATCGACCTGCCACCCACGACCTGGAGCCGGTGCGACGGCTGCCCCTCGGCCGCCCAGTGCCGCGCCGCAACGCGCCGCCGTGCAAACACCGCAGGTGATGCGCAGGCGTCGATGCCACTGCCCGATCGAGCCCCCGCATGAGCGAGGCACCCGCAATGGCGTCCACGGGTGCGCGCACGCACCGCCTGTCGTTTCCGCAGCTTGGGCGCGAGGTCTCCGCCGCCGAAGACGAGAGCCTGTTTCGTGCGGCGCGGCGCCACGGCGTGCGCATCGTCGGCGCATGCGGCGGGCGCGGCACCTGCGGCAGCTGCACGGTACGGGTGGTCGAGGGTACGGTGCAGCTGCTGGACGGTGGCCCCGCCGATGTCGTCGACGCACGCGACCCATGGGTACGCGCCTGCCGAATTGCCGCGCGTGCGGACTGCACCGTGGAAGTGGCCGCGCGCTCGCTGGCCACGGTGGTTCGCGCCGAACCGGAGCCCCCGCATCATGAGCCCGTCGGGGCGCCCCCGAGGCAAGTGACGCATGATGCTGCCCGAGACGCTTGCGGCGAACCATGGTCGCAGTCGCCAGCGGTGCAGGCGCATGACCTGACGTTGCCGCCAGCCACACTGGCCGATCCGCTCGGCGATGTCGACCGCATCGCACGGGCCCTGGCGCAGCCGGTGTTGCAGGTGGACCTTGCCGCCGCCCGTGCGCTGCCAGACCGGCTGCGCCAGCCGCCGACCGGCTTGCCGTGGCAGCTGCGGGCCTGGCGCCGCGGCGATGAACTCATTGGCTTCGGGCCCCATGGCGGCCGCACGCTGGGCCTGGCGGTGGACCTGGGCACCACCAATGCGGCCGGCTTCCTGGTCGACCTGGACTCTGGCGCGCATCTGGCCAGCCTGGGGCTGGAGAACCCGCAGGCCGCCTGGGGCGCCGACCTGATCAGCCGCATCAACCATGCCGCTCGCGATGCCGCTGCAGCCGAAGAACTGCGTCGCGCCGCGCTGCGTGCCATCGAGGCGCTGGCGCATGACCTGTGCCACGGCGTGGGGTGCACGCCCAGCCAGATCCTCGATGTGGCAGTCTGCGGCAACACCGCCATGCACCACCTGCTGCTGGGCCTGCCGGTGCGCCAGTTGGGCCGGGCGCCCTTCGTTGGCGTGGTGCGCGATGCCACCGACCTCAAGGCACGCGACATGGGCCTGGCGGTCGTGGCACCCGGAGCCTGGGTCCACCTGGCACCCAATGTGGGCGGCTTCGTCGGTGGCGACCATGTCACGGCCCTGCTGGCCAGCCAGCCGCACTGTGCGCCGTGCACCACCGCGCTGGTGATGGACATCGGCACCAACACCGAGATCAGCGTGTTGCACGCAGGCCGCATCGTCACCGCATCCGCACCGTCAGGCCCGGCGCTCGAAGGCGGCCACATCGGCTGCGGCATGCGTGCCGCCGAGGGTGCGATCGAGCGGGTGCGCGTCGAGCGCGGACGACTCGTTGCCGACACCATCGGCGGTATGCCTGCAGTCGGGCTGTGCGGTTCCGGGGTGCTCGATGCGCTGGCCACCTTCAAGCGGGCCGGTCTGGTACAGGGGCAGGGGCGCCTGAGCGCGGTCCACCCGGATGTCGTCCGCGCACCCGATGGCACGCGCGCGGTCCAGTTGGCTCCCGGCGTGCTGTTCACGCAGGCCGATGTGCGCGCTGTGCAGCTGGCCAAGGCCGCCATCCGCACGGCCACTGAGCTGCTGCTCGAGGAGGCAGGGGTGGCCGCCGCCTCGATCGAGTGTTTCGTGATCGCCGGCGCGTTCGGCGCCTACATCGACATCGCCAGCGGCATCGAGATCGGCCTGTTCCCACCGCTGCAGCGCGAGCGCTTTGTCCAGGTGGGAAATGCCGCCGGCGCGGGCGTGCGCCGGTTGCTGACCAGCACCGCCGAGCGCGCACGCGCTGTCGAGCTGGCGCGACAGTGCCGCCCGATCGAACTCAGCTCGCGCAGCGACTTCCAGAAGGTCTTTCTGCGCCACATCGATCTTACCCACACCACATGACGACACCCTTCGACATCGCGCTCATCGGCGAGCGCATCAATCCCGGCTTCAAGAGCACCAAGGCGCTGTTCGACAACCAGGACATCGCCGGTATCCAGGCCCTGGCCGTCAAGCAGGCGCAGGCCGGTGCACGCTGGCTCAACGTCAACCTCGGCGCGCGGGCCCAGACCGACCCCGCCTGGATGGCCGCCGTGATCCGCGCCATCCAGGAAGTGGTGACCACGCCACTGTCGTTTGACTTTCCCAGCAAGGCGGTCCAGCAGCGTTGCCTGGAAACCTACGACATGGCGCGCGCCGGCGGCGAGCTGCCGCTGGTGAACTCCATCACCGAGCACCGCTGGGACCTGATGGAGCTGTATGGCCAGTACCGGTTCAAGGTGGTGGTGATGTGCAGTGAGCGCCTGGACGAAGGCGTGGCCCGAAACAACAAGACCGCGCAGGAGATCTACGGTACAGCACGCCGCGCGGCCCTGCGCCTGAAGGACCAGTACGGCATGCCGCTCGATCACGTGTTCTTAGATCTCTCGGTCTCGGCCATCGTGGCCGACACCGAGGGCCTGAACCGCGCCACCATCGACGCCATCGCGTCGATCGGAGCCGACCCTGCGCTCAAGGGCGTGCACATGATGGGCGGGCTGTCCAACATCGGCCAGCAGCTGCCGCCCAAGGCCGCCGACGGCTCGGACCTCAAGCACACGCTCGAGTGCGCCTTCCTGACCCTGACCGTGCCGCTCGGCTTCGACACCGTGCTGGGC